>NZ_AP022853.1:2637500-2937500 GCF_011764585.1 Sulfurimicrobium lacus | reverse complement strand
CCAGAACACCGTGTTCGCCACCGGCAAGTCCATCATCAACCGCAGTTCCAAAACCAATATCGGCGACCTGATGCTGCAATACGGCGGCGGTGGGCACCTGAATGCCGGTACCTGCCAGGTGGACAATGACAAGGCGGTACAGGTGCTGCAGGAACTGACTGCCAAAATCAATGCGGACGGCTGATCCTCCGCTATCAAGAGTACATCTGATGAACGCAAACACTAAAGAATATCTGGCCATTACCGCCTCGGGCGAGGACAGGGTCGGCCTGGTGGAGCAGCTTTCCAACCAGATCACCTCATCCGGATGCAACATCGAGCAGAGCCGCATGGGCGTGCTGGGCGGGCAGTTCGCCCTGATCATGCTGGTGTCCGGCCCGTGGAATGCCTTGTCCAAGCTCGAAAGCCAGCTTCCCGCAACCGGCGAGGAACTGGGGCTCACAATAATTCACAAACGTACCCAGGCACGTGAGAAGGGCGAGGCGCTCATCCCGTACCAGGTAGAAGTCGTCGCCCTAGACCATCCCGGTATCGTCCACAGCCTGGCGCAGTTTTTCTCGCGCAGCGGCATCAACATCGAAGAGCTCGAAACCGACACCTACCATGCCCCGCACACCGGCACGCAGATGTTCTCGGTACACATGACGGTAGGCGTGCCGGCCAAGATGCAGATTTCCACCCTGCGCGACAATTTCTTCGCCTATTGCGACGACCTCAATCTCGACGCCGTGCTCGAGCCGGCGCGCAGCTAGGGAGAGGCAGCAAGCATGGATGCGCCACAAGGTTGCGCCCTGCGCACGGCGGCGGACTTGTCCGGCGTATCGGTGGCGTGTCTTGCACCCCAGCCGCCCCTCGCGGATTACCGCGCTGCCATGCGTCTCGCCGATGCGGAAGCGGCGGTGCGCCTGGGCGAATTCATGCTGCTTTCCTGGTATGACCGCGACCGGGACTTCGAGTCGCCGCAACACGCCAGCGAATGCCATCTCGACAGCGCGGTGCCGGGCTACGTGGATTACGGACTGAGCCACGGTGCCAAGCTGATGGTCGATATCGAGGACGGCCGCTTCGTGTTTTTCTATCTCTCCCTTGATTTTTAGTTGCCTATGATTCCCGCCATTCTCTCCAGCCAGCCGCGTCTTGCCGCCCTGCGGCGCGACATCCACGCCCATCCGGAAACCGCTTTCGAGGAGCAGCGCACCAGCGACATCGTGGCCGATTTTCTTGCTGCCGCTGGGATCGAGGTGCATCGCGGCCTGGCGGGCACCGGGGTGGTCGGGGTGCTGCGTGCCGGCAGCAGCGACAAGGCCATCGGTTTGCGCGCCGACATGGACGCCTTGCCGATCATGGAACAGAACATTTTCCCCCACCGTTCCCGCTTTGACGGGCGCATGCACGCCTGCGGACACGACGGGCATACCGCCATGCTGCTGGGCGCGGCGGAATACCTGGCGGCGACGCGCAATTTCGACGGCACGGTGGCGTTCATCTTCCAGCCCGCCGAAGAAGGCGAGGGCGGGGCGCGGGTGATGATCGAGCAGGGGTTGTTCGATCTTTGTCCGGTGCAGGCGGTGTTCGGCATGCACAACTGGCCGGGCCTGCCGGCGGGACAGTTCGCTATCATGCCCGGGCCGATGATGGCCTCGGCGGACCAGTTCGACATCACCGTCAGGGGCCACGGCGCGCACGCGGCCATGCCGCACCAGGGGGCCGACCCGCTGGTGGCCGGCAGCGCCCTGCTGCAGGCCCTGCAGACCATCCCCAGCCGCACCCTCGATCCGCTCGACGCAGCGGTGTTGAGCGTGACCCGCTTCCATGCCGGCGATGCCTACAACGTCATCCCCGACCATGCCGTGCTGGGCGGCACGGTGCGCGCGTTCCGGCCCGAAGTGCAGGACCAGGTGGAGGCCGCCATGGAGCGCATCTGCAACGGCATCGCCACGGGCTACGGCGTGCAGGTGAACCTGGAATACCGGCGCGGCTACCCGGCCACCATCAATACCGCTGCGGAAGCGGAAGCATGCCGCAGCGTCGCTGCCGCGCTGGTAGGGGACGAGATGGTGCGCGGCGACCTGCGGCCTTCCATGGGCGCGGAAGACTTCTCCTACATGTTGCAGCTCAAGCCCGGTTGCTACGTGTGGCTGGGCAACGGGCTGGGCGAAGGCGGCTGCATGCTGCACAACCCGCACTACGACTTCAACGACGAGGTCCTGCCCATCGGCGCAAGCTACTGGGCAAGGCTTGCGGAGCACCTGCTGGCGCGACAATGAACGACACCCTGTTTTCCTCCGGTCCCAACTTTTGCCAGGCGTTCGAAAGCGGCCTCTCCGAACTGCTGCAAAAAGGCGGCCTGGGGCCTTTCATCCTGGTCTGCGCCAACGCGACTTTCGATCACCGGCTGCACGAAGGCATGGCCGCCCGGCTGGTCGAACAGTACCAAAGGCTGCACGAGGATTTCGTCGGCGCCCTGCAGGAAGGACGCGACATCCAGGCCGTGGAGGAAGACCTGCTGGTGTTCCTCAAGATCCACGCGGTCGGCATGGAAAATCTCCGGCTGACCGAGCAGCGCCGGGCCGGGCCGTGGGAAGTGCAGTTCAACCATCTGCGCTCCTTCCGCCCCAAGCGCATCACGACGCGCATACCCGAGCATCTGCACGCGCCCTTCGACGAGGCCGGCTTCCATTTTAACAAGGGTTTCATGCAGAAAGAGGCGTTCTGGGCGGGGGAATTGTGCGGCCGGCACGCGACCCTGTACTACAACAAATATCCCTTCGTCGATTTTCACGGCCTGCTGGTGCCGGAGCGCGACAGCTGCCTGTCCCAGTACCTGACCGAAGCGCACCACTTCTATGTCTGGGAAGCGACCCTGGAACTGGCGCGCACGCTGGATGGCGTGGGCTTCGGCTACAACTCGCTGGGTGCGTTCGCCTCGGTCAACCACCTGCATTTCCAGATGTTCCTCAAGCCGCAGGGCTTTCCCGTGATGCGTCCGGAGTGGCGCCACAACGGCGGAGCGCTGCCCTATCCGGCCGCGTGCGCGGCCTTCGACGACGCGCGTTCCGCCTGGGCGTATATCCATCACCTGCATGAACGGGAAACGCCCTACAACCTGCTGTACACCGCCGGCAAGCTGCACGTGTTTCCGCGCCGCAAGCAGGGAACCTGCGCGCAGCCCGCCTGGACCAGCGGTTTCACCTGGCATGAGCTGGCGGGCGGGATGGTGACGTTCAACCGGGAGGATTACGAACGGCTCGACGAAGCTGCCATCGAGCGTGAACTGGGGCTGCTTGCACCAGTTACATAGTGCGGGTATTTAGTGCAGGTGTTTCTTGCCGCGGAAATGCACCAGGCTTCCTGAGGGCTGGAATTCCGCTTCCGGCTCCGCCGCCCTCTGCTCCCAGTCGCGGTCGAACAATTCGTTGACCAGCGTCGTCACCCGGCCGACTTCGGCGGGGGCGAAATGGCGTGACAGCAAACCGGCAACATCCTCCAGCATCAAGCGCCGCTGCGCCTGGTGAATGGATTCCGCGGTTGGTCCGGCGAACAGCAGCTGGAACTCGTCGCGGCCGTCTTCGTGATAGTAGGTGAGCTCGATTTCGGAGGCGTGCTCCAGCAACGGCCCGATAGATTGTAGCGTTTGCTGCAGGGTGCGCTGGAAGCTGCGCCCGACCTCGCCGGTCCAGCAGATGTCGAGCACGCGCGCCGACTGGTCGTAGATTACGCCGGGCTCGCTGGGTTCTGCGCTGCGGATCTCGTTGACGTTTTCCACGTCGAGATATTCCAGCCATTGCCGCAAGCCCGCTTCCAGTTGCGCCAGGGTGACGCCTTTGTGCAGGTAAAGGCTGCCGTGTACATGTACGTCGATACGCATTTGAGATCCAAGCTCTTCGTGAGAAGGGTATTCTACCCGATTGGTGCAGGCCGCTCTATTCCGCGTCCGGCGCGGCCGCATCGCCGCCGCCTTTTTTCATGACCTTGCCTTCCTCGGCGCGCTTCTTGCGCACCTCCTTGGGGTCGGCGATGAGCGGGCGGTAGATCTCGACCCGGTCCTTGTCGCGCAGCGCCGTGTCGAGCTTGGCGAGCTTGCCGAAAATGCCGATCTTGTTTTTCGCCAGATCGATTTCCGCATGTTTTTCCAGGATGCCGGATTGCCGGATGGCCTGTTCCGCGGTGATCCCCGGCGCGGCCTGCAGTGCTTTCAGGAATTGCTCGTGGGGGTGGGCATAGGCCACTTCGACGCGAATGGTTTCTGTCATGATCCGTAGACCTTCTCGGCGCGTTGTACGAACGCATCGACAAAATTGTTGGTGATGTGATTGAACACCGGCCCGAACAGCGATTCCAGCAGTTTGCTGGAGAACTCGTAGTGAAGACGGAATTCGACCTTGCATGCGTTCTCGTCGAGAGCGATGAAGCGCCAGCTCCCATCCAGGTGGCGGAATGGCCCATCCTGCAGCTTGATTTCGATCAGCGCGGGAATCTGGTTGGTGTTCTCGGTGGTGAAGCTTTGCTTGATCCCGTGGTAGTCGATCATGATGGTGGCGAGCGTAGTCGTCTCGTCGCGCCATTTCAGGTCGGTTCCGCCGCACCAGGGCAGGAATTGCGGGTAATTTTCCACCCCGTCCACCAGGTTGTACATTTGCTGGGCGGAGTACAGGACCAGCACGGATTTTTCAACTTGCGCCATTGTGATGCAATTGCTTTAATAAAACCGCTAAAATACCCTATTTACCGCATAAATTCACGCCCCCATGAGCATCGCACAGAACAAGAAAGCCTTCCACGATTTCTTCATCGAGGAGAAATATGAAGCCGGCATGGTGCTGGAAGGCTGGGAAGTCAAGGCCATACGCGCCGGACGGACCAATCTCAAGGAGGCCTACGTCATCATCCGCAGCGGCGAGATGTTTCTGATCGGCTGCCATATCAGCCCGTTGTCGACCGCTTCCACGCACATCAATCCCGATCCGGTGCGCACGCGCAAGCTGCTGCTGCACAACGAGGAGATCGTCAAGCTGATCGGCAAGGTGGAGCGGGCGGGCTACACCCTGGTGCCGCTCGACATGCATTATTCCAAGGGGCGGATCAAGCTGGAAATCGGCCTCGCCAAGGGCAAGCGTCAGCACGACAAGCGCGAGGCCGAGAAGGAACGCGAATGGAAACGCGAGAAGGATCAGGTCATGAAGAACCTCAAGCGCGGCTGATAAACACTACGCCGGTAGCCACTTGGCTGGGTCGATGCCCCATTTCTCGAACGATTCGTGACTGATAATCTTGTCCTGGCACACAGGTTTCGCCAGATCGAGGTCTTCCGGCGGCAGGTAACATAGCTTGGCTGCGTGGTAAAACACCTTCACCTTCGGCTGCAGGAGCTTTTCCGCATGCTGCTCCTGCACCACTCCGAGGCGCCCGCTTTCCAACCGTACCAGTGACCCGCTGGGGTAAATCCCGAGGGCGCGGATAAAGGCCTGCACCATTTCCGGGTTGAAGTGAAACTTGCTCCATTCCAGCAGCTTCTTGAGCGCTTCGGTGGGGGGCATGCCCTTGTGATAGACGCGTTCCGAGGTGATGGCGTCGTATACGTCGACGATGGCGCCCATCTGTCCGTAGATCGAAATCTCATCGTCCTTCAGCCTGTTGGGGTAGCCGGTACCGTCGTAGCGCTCATGGTGCTGGCCTGCGACATCGAGGGCGATCTGGCTGATGCCGGGCGTGTTCTGCAGAATGACGATGCTCTGTACCACGTGAGATTTCATCTTGGCGAATTCGGCGTCGGTCAGTTTGGCCGGCTTGTTGAGAATCTCATCAGGCACCCTGGCCTTGCCGACATCATGCAGCAGGGCACCGATGGCGATTTCCTTGATGATGTCGCGGGATAGCTTCAAACCGCGGGCAAAAGCGACCATCAGCGCGCAGACCGAAACCGAGTGCTGGAAGGTGTATTCGTCGTGGGTTTTCAGGCGCGCCAGCGGAATCAGCGCATCCTGGTGGCGGAAAATCGAGTCCACCATGCTTTCCACCAGCGGCTCCACCTTTTCCAGTTCGATCTGCTGGCCCAGGCGGACATCGGCAATGATGCCCTTGACGATGCGGTTGGCCTCGCCGTGCAGCTTGCGCGCGCGGGGCGCTTCTTCGGCCAGGGAGACGGCGACGATCGGCGCCGGCTTTTCCTCTGCAATGTGCAACATCTGCTTGTCGATTTCGTGGCTGACTTCTTCTTCTGTCTTCGCTTCTGCTATGTCCAGGCCCTTGTCAGTGTCGATGTACAGCTCATGCACTCCGATCGCGCGCAGTTCCAGTGCAACGGTTTCATCCTTGACGGTAAAACGGTTGGACACGAAGGGGTGATCCATCCAGCCGCAATTCAGGTCGTGGATATACATGCCTGGTTGGAGTTGTTCGATGGCGATTTTTTTGAACATGCTGGACTCGGTAGTGCTATCGGAAAGTTAACCATACGTCTATGGCATGAGGATAGCAATAAGCCGGGCTGGCGGGTAATAAAAAAGGCGGCTCAAGAGCCGCCTTTTTGTGTGCCGTAACCGGTGTCGGTTTTACTTGGCAGGTGCTGCAGGAGCTGCAGGTGCCTCAGCAGGTGCGGCGGTGATTTCGATCTTGGCCTTGGCCTTCATGTCGTCGATCAGACTCTTCAGCTGTTCCTGCTGCACTTTCTGGGTCAGTTGGGGTTTGACTTGATCAAGCGGCGGGATCTGCATCGGACGGCTGTCTTCCATCACGATCACGTGGTAGCCGAACTGGGTCTTGACCGGCTCGTCCGTCATTTTTCCCTTGCCCAGCTTGGCAACCGCAGCGCCGAATTCCGGCACCATACCGCGCGGGTCGAACCAGCCCAGTTCGCCGCCCTTATCCTTGGAGCCGGGGTCCTTGGACTTTTCCTTGGCCAGCGCATCGAAAGCCTTGGGGTTCTTTTTCAGCTTGGCGATGATGTCCTTGCCCTCAGCTTCGCTACCCACCAGGATGTGACGGGCCTTGTATTCGGTGCCGGTCATCTCGGCCTTGACCTTGTCGTACTCGGCTTTCAGCATGTCGTCGGTGACCGGGTGGCTCTTGATATAGTCCTGAACGAAGGCGTTGGCCAGGATGGACTGCTTGGTCAGCTCGATCTGGTCGACCACTTCGGGGCTCTTGTCCAGGCCTTTCTTGGTCGCTTCCTGGGAGACGAGCATCTGCATGGCCAGCTGGTCGATAATGGATTTGCGCATTTCCGGGCTGTCAGGCTGGCCCATGCCCGCGCGCTGCTTGACCAGCAGATCGACGCGTGCCTTGCTGATGGCGGTGCCGTTGACAGTGGCCGCGACGTTGCCCGCTGCGGGGGCGGCAGCGGTCTTGCTGCTTTCGTCGGCGTTGCAGGCGCTCAGGGTCAGCAGGGAAGCTGCACTTACCAACAGAATGCGGGACTTGATCGTCATCATTTACAGTTCCTTAATCAGGTTAGAGAAATAAAAGTAGAACGCTTGGAAAAGGGTGTTTCTTTATTATAATTCGCCCGGCGCAAATGCTCTTATGCTGAGGGCATGTATCCTGGTCTGCATCAGATCGCCGAGGGAATTATATATCATGCGATGACGCGCAATGGTCAACTTTCCATCAAACAGCGGCGAAACGATGGTCAGGTCGTAATGGCCGCCACCACCCTTGGCGCCTTCGTGGCCGGCATGCTTGGCGCTGTCGTCGCCGATTTCCAGAACTTCCGGCTGGAGTGAGGCAAGCCTTTCCTGCATTAGTTCAATTGTGCTCATGTGGGCAGTACTCTCTTGAAAGGTTTGACGCTGACGCTGGCATAAACGCCGGCAGCGACATAAGGGTCCGCTGCGGCCCAGGCTTGGGCCGCCGGCAGCGATTCGAATTCGGCGACGATCAGGCTGCCGCTGAAGCCCGCCGGACCAGGGTCGGGGGAGTCGATCGAGGGGAACGGCCCGGCCAGAATCAGCCTGCCATTGCTCTGCAGCTCGTTCAGACGCGCCAGGTGGGCCGGGCGCGCGGCAAGGCGCTGGTCGAGGCTGTTCGGCACATCCTCGCCGTAAATGGCATAAAGCATCGGTTTTCCTACTTGTCTTCTTCGATGTATTTCGACAGCATCAAGCCCTGCAGAATGACGAACACGAACATCATCCCCATGCTGCCAAACAGTTTGAAATTGACCCAGGTATCGGTGGAGTAGTGAAAGGCGATGTAAAGGTTGACGCCGCCCATGACGAGAAAGAATATCACCCAGCTCAGGTTAAGGTTGCGCCACACGAAATCCGGTGCGGAGAACTGCTTCTCCATCATGGTGCGGATGAGGTTCTTGCGGAACAAGCTTGCGCTCACCGTCAGCACCACGGCGAACAGCCAGTAGAGCACGGTGGGTTTCCACTTGATGAAGGTCTCGTCGTGCAGGAACAGCGTTGCGCCGCCGAACAGGGTAATGATCGCCAGGCTCACCCACAGCATGGTATCCACCTTGCGGTGGCGCACCCACACCCAGCCGATCTGGGCGAAGGTGGCGATGATGGCGACCCCGGTGGCGGCGTATATGCCGTAAAACTTGTAGGCAACGAAGAAAAGGATGATGGGGAAAAAATCGAAGAGGAATTTCATGTAGATGTTATGGCTTCATTTCAATAGACTGAGCATTTTGCTATGATTAGGTCCCTTCTTACAAGTTCCCCATTGCATGCCAAAGATTGACTTGCACAGTCATTCCACTGTTTCAGACGGCACCTATACACCTACCGAACTGGTCCGCTACGCCGCTGCCCAGGGCGTTGAGGTCATGGCACTGACCGATCACGACGATCTGGGCGGCCTGGACGAGGCGCGCGTCGCTGCGGAGGAACAGGGTATCCGCCTGGTCAACGGCGTCGAGATTTCCGTCAGCTGGAATGGGCGCACCATCCACATCGTCGGCCTGCACGTCGATCCAGCTCATGCGGAACTGCAGGCCGGGCTGGAAAATATCCGGGCCGGGCGCCTGACCCGTGCTGTCGCCATTGCGGCCGAACTGGACAAGGTCGGCATCAGTGGCAGTCTGGAAGGCGCGCGTGCCTATGCGCATGAACGTATCCTCAGCCGCACCCATTTCGCGCGCTTCCTGGTGGCCAACGGTCATGCCAAGGACGTGAAGACGGTATTCAAGAAGTTTCTCGTCAAAGGCAAGCCGGGTCACGTTTCCCACCGTTGGGCGGACATGGCGGAAGCGATCGGCTGGATCAAGTCGAGCGGCGGCATCGCCGTGCTCGCCCACCCGGGTCGCTACGATATCGGCAAGATGACCTTGCACGCGCTGTTCGCCGCCTTCAAGGAAGCCGGGGGCGAGGCGGTGGAGGTGGTGTCGGGCAGCCATACGCCCGACCAGTACCGGCTCTTTGCCGAGTTCGCCAAACAATACGGGCTGCTGTCTTCCGCCGGTTCCGATTATCATGGCCCGGCCCACAACTATTTCGACATGGGCAGATTGCCGCCCCTGCCGGCCGGTTGCGAGCCGGTGTGGGAGCATTTTGAGTTTTAACTTGTAACAACTCTCACTTAAAATCCCCCAACCATCATGCAGATCTACGAGTCAAATGGCCCAATTCTTCAGCGTTCATCCCGATAATCCGCAGCCCCGCCTGATCCACCAGGCCGTGGAAGTCATCAAGAACGGCGGCGTGGTGGTATATCCCACGGATTCCTGCTACGCCCTCGGCTGCAGGATCGGGGACAAGGACGCGATGCAGCGCATCCGCGATATCCGCGGCGTGGACGAGCGCCACCACTTCACCCTGGTGTGCCGCGACCTGTCGGAACTTTCGCATTACGCACGGGTCGACAACCAGCAATACCGCCTGCTCAAGTCCAACACGCCGGGCAGCTACACCTTCATCCTGCAGGCCACCAAGGAAGTGCCGCGTCGATTGCAGCACCCCAAGCGCGCCACCATCGGCCTCCGGGTGCCGGATCACGCGGTCGCACTGGCTCTGCTGGAAGAACTCGACGAGCCGCTGCTCAGTTCCACCCTGATGCTGCCGGGGGATGAAGATCCCCTCAGCGACGGCGAAGAAATCCGCGATCGTCTGGAAAAGCAGGTGGACCTGATCGTCGACAGCGGCAGTTGCTGCATCGGCATGTCCACGGTGATCGACCTGACCGGCAGCGAACCGGTGCTGATCCGCGCCGGCAAGGGCAGCCTCGAACCTTTTGGACTGGAAGCCTGATGGAATTGACATTGATTCAACAAATCGCGGTTTACGCCTTGCCGGTGATTTTCGCCATCACCCTGCACGAAGCCGCGCATGGCTACGCCGCCAAGCATTTCGGCGACACCACGGCCTACATGCTGGGGCGTGTCAGCCTCAATCCATTGCGCCATATCGACCCGGTCGGCACCGTGCTGGTGCCGCTGGTGACGCTGGCGCTGGGCGGCATCCTGTTCGGCTGGGCCAAGCCGGTGCCGGTGAATTTCGGCCATCTGCGCAATCCCAAGAAAGATATGCTGTGGGTGGCGGCGGCCGGTCCGGGCGCCAATCTCTTCATGGCGCTATTCTGGGGTCTGGTGATGAAAATCGGCCTGACCATGCCCGAAGGCAGCCTGGCGCTGCCGATGGCGCTGATGGGCAAGGCCGGCATTACCATCAATACCGTGCTCATGGTGCTGAACCTCCTGCCGCTGCCGCCGCTCGACGGCGGGCGCATCGCGGTGAGCCTGCTGCCGTCGCGCCTGGCCTATTCCTATGCGCGCATCGAACCCTACGGCATGATCATCCTCATCGCCCTGCTGTTCTCCGGCGTGCTGAATTTCGTCCTGTGGCCGCTGGTCAACGGCACCATGGGGCTGGTTTCCTCTCTTTTCGGTTTATAAACTCAAGGACGATTGATCAACATGTACCAGGAACGCGTCTTATCCGGCATGCGCCCCACCGGCGGCTTGCATCTCGGCCATTACCATGGCGTGCTGAAAAACTGGGTGGAACTGCAGCATGAATTCGAATGCCTGTTCTTCGTCGCCGACTGGCACGCCCTCACGACCCATTACGACACTCCGGAAGTGATCGAGAAAAACGTCTGGGACATGGTGATCGACTGGCTCGCCGCCGGCGTCGATCCGGCCAATGCCACGCTGTTCATCCAGTCGCGCGTGCCGGAGCATGCCGAATTGCACCTGTTGCTCTCCATGATGACGCCACTGGGCTGGCTGGAGCGCGTGCCGACCTACAAGGACCAGCAGGAAAAACTGTCGGAAAAGGACCTGAGCACCTACGGCTTCCTTGGCTACCCGCTGCTGCAAAGCGCAGACATCCTGATCTATCGCGCCAACAAGGTGCCGGTGGGCGAGGACCAGGTGCCGCATATCGAGTTCACGCGCGAAATCGCACGCCGCTTCAACCATCTTTACGGCCGCGAGCCGGGCTTCGAGGAACGCGCCGAGGCGGCGGTGAAAAAACTCGGCAGCAAGCGCGCCAAGCTCTACGAGGAATTGCGCAAGCGCTACCAGGAACAGGGCGACGACGAGGCGCTGGAAGCCGCGCACGCCTTGCTCAACGAGCAGCAGAACCTGTCCCTGGGCGACCGGGAACGCCTGTTCGGCTATCTCGAAGGCGGCGGCAAGATGATCCTGGTAGAACCGGACGCGCTGCTCACCGCGGCTTCCCGCATGCCGGGGCTGGACGGACTGAAGATGTCCAAGTCCTACAACAACACCATCACCCTGCGCGAAGACGCCGACAGCGTGACCAGGAAAATCCGCACCATGCCCACCGACCCTGCCCGCGTGCGCCGCACCGATCCGGGCGATCCGGCCAAGTGCCCGGTGTGGTCGTTCCACCTGGTGTATTCCAACACTGCCACGCAGGAATGGGTACAGTTGGGCTGCAAGAGCGCCGGCATCGGCTGCCTCGAGTGCAAGCAGCCGGTGATCGAAGCCGTGCTGCGGGAGCAGGAGCCGATGCGCGAGCGGGCGCAGATGTACCAGGACGACCCGACCCTGGTGCGCAACATCATCGCCGACGGCTGCGAAAAAGCCCGCAAGCTGGCCAACGAAACCATGCGCGACGTGCGCGAGGCGATGGGGCTGAGCTACAGCTGATTGTCCACGGGTTTCCCTGTCCGTTTCGTGTCTGAGTCACAGCTCTTCTCCCGGTCATGGGAGGAGGGCTCCTTCTCAATTTTCGATCCGTCTTCCTTATCGATGATACCCATGCGAAAAATACGGTAAACCCCGTATTTACCGGGTAATCCACGGTATGCAATATTGCTCCCACGTAGATGCTCCTATCATCACCGATGAAAATGGAAGGGGAACCGTATGCATATCACGAGACGGCAGTTCTTCAAGCTGGGTGCTGCAGGCCTGGGAAGTTCGAGCCTGGCGATGCTGGGCTTTTCCCCGGCAGAGGCGCTGGCGGAAGTGCGCCAGTTCAAGCTGGCCCGCACCACCGAGACGCGCAACACCTGCCCCTACTGTTCGGTCAGCTGCGGCATCATCATGCACAGCATGGGCGACAAGGCGAAAAACGCCGCATCGGAAATCATCCACATCGAAGGCGACCCCGACCACCCGGTCAACCGCGGCACCTTGTGCCCCAAGGGCGCGGCGCTGGTGGACTTCATCCATAGCCCCAGCCGGCTCAAGTATCCGGAATACCGCGCAGCTGGTTCCAGCGAATGGAAGCGCATTTCCTGGGACGAGGCGTTCAGCCGTATCGCGCGGCTGATGAAAGACGACCGCGACAAGAATTTCATCGCCACCAACGCTGACGGCGCCACGGTCAACCGCTGGCTCTCCACCGGCTTCCTGGCGGCATCCGCATCCAGCAACGAGACCGGCTACATCACCCACAAGACGGTGCGCAGTACCGGGATGCTGGCGTTCGACAACCAGGCGCGTGTCTGACACGGACCTACGGTGGCAAGTCTTGCCCCTACGTTCGGCCGCGGCGCGATGACCAATCACTGGGTCGACATCAAGAACGCGAATGTGATTTTGGTGATGGGCGGCAACGCCGCCGAGGCGCACCCCTGCGGCTTCAAATGGGTGACCGAGGCCAAGGCGCACAACCACGCCAAGTTCATCGTGGTGGACCCGCGCTTCACGCGCTCGGCAGCGGTTGCCGATTTCTATGCGCCGATCCGTACCGGGACGGACATCGCCTTCCTCGGCGGGGTGATCCATTACCTGCTGTCGCGCGACCAGATCCAGCACGAATACGTCAAGGCGTATACCGACGCCAGCTTCATCGTGCGCGAGGACTACAAGTACGAGGACGGCCTGTTCTCGGGCTACAACGCCGACAAGCGCAGCTACGACAAGGCCAGCTGGATGTACGAGATCGGGCCGGACGGCTACGCGGCAGTGGACCCCACGCTGCAGCACCCGCGCTGCGTGTTCAATCTGCTGAAGCAGCACTATTCGCGCTACACCCCGGAAGCGGTGAGCAACATCACCGGCACGCCCAGAGACGCCTTCCTCAAGGTGTGCGAGACCATCGCCACCACGGCGGTGCCGGACCGGACGCTCACTATCCTCTACGCCCTGGGCTGGACCCAGCATTCCACCGGCTCGCAGATGATCCGTACCGCGGCCATGCTGCAACTGCTGCTGGGCAACGTCGGCATGGCGGGCGGGGGCGTCAACGCGCTGCGCGGCCACTCCAACATCCAGGGCCTGACCGACCTGGGCCTGCTGTCCAACCTGCTGCCGGGCTACATGACCCTGCCCGGCGAAAAGGAAACCGATTACCAGGCCTACATCGACAAGCGCGCCTTCAAGCCGCTGCGGCCGGGACAGCTGTCCTACTGGCAGAACTACCCCAAGTTCCACGTCAGTCTGATGAAGTCCTGGTTCGGCGATGCGGCGACGTCGGAAAACAACTGGTGTTTCGACTGGCTGCCCAAGCTGGACAAGATCTACGACGTGCTGCAGGTGTTCGAGCTGATGCACCAAGGCAAGATGAACGGCTATTTCTGCCAGGGCTTCAACCCCCTCGCCGCCTTCCCCAACAAGGCCAAGATCGGCGGGGCGCTGGCCAGGCTCAAGTTCCTGGTGGTGATCGACCCGCTGGCCACGGACACTTCCTGTTTCTGGGAGAACCACGGCGAGTTCAACAACGTCGACACGACGAAAATCCAGACCGAGGTTTTCCGCCTGCCCTCCACCTGCTTCGCCGAGGAGGACGGCTCGCTCACCAATTCCGGGCGCTGGCTGCAATGGCACTACAAGGGCGCCGAGCCGCCGGGCGAGGCCAAGGGCGACGCGGAGATCATCGCCGGCATCTTCCTCAAGCTGCGCGAGCTGTACAAGAAGGAGGGCGGCGCTTTTCCCGACCCCATCGTCAACCTGACCTGGGGCTACAAGATTCCGCTTTCGCCCTCCGCCGAGGAACTGGCGAAGGAGTACAACGGCAAGGCCCTGGCCGACCTGACCGATCCCAAGGACCCGAGCAAGGTGATCCTCAAGGCCGGCCAACAGCTAGACGGCTTCGCCCAGCTCAAGGACGACGGCAGCACCGCCTGCGGCTGCTGGATTTTTTCCGGTGCCTGGACGGAGAAAGGCAACGCCATGGCGCGGCGCGACAATTCCGACCCCAGCGGCTTGGGCAATACCGTCAACTGGGCCTTTTCCTGGCCGGCCAACCGTCGCATTCTCTACAACCGCGCTTCGGCCGATCCCGCGGGCAAGCCGTGGGACCCAAATCGCAAGCTCATCGGCTGGGATGGCGCCAAGTGGGCGGGGGTGGACGTGCCCGACTTCAAGCCGGATTCCGCGCCGGCAGACGGCATGAGTCCCTTCATCATGAACCCGGAAGGCGTGGCGCGCCTGTTCGCCGTGGACAAGATGGCGGAAGGGCCGTTCCCCGAGCATTACGAGCCGTTCGAGACGCCCATCGACACCAACCCGCTGCATCCCAAGGTGATCAGCAATCCGGCGGCGCGCGTGTTCAAGAACGATCTGGAGACATTCGGCAAGGCCAAGGAATTCCCCTATGCCGGCACCACCTACCGCCTCACCGAGCACTTCCACTACTGGACCAAGCACACCCGGCTCTCGGCCATCCTGCAGCCGGAGCAGTTCGTGGAAATCGGCGAGGAACTGGCCAAGGAGAAAGGCATCAAGGCCGGCGACAAGGTCAAGGTGCGCTCCAACCGGGGCTACATCAAGGCGGTGGTGGTGGTGACCAAGCGCATCAAGGCGCTCCAGGTCAACGGCAAGACCGTCCATCACGTCGGCATCCCGATCCACTGGGGCTTCAAGGGGATAGCCAAGAACGGCTACATCGCCAACACCCTGACCCCCTTCGTCGGCGACGCCAACGTGCAGACGCCGGAGTTCAAGTCGTTCCTGGTGGACATCGAGAAAGCATAGGAGGCGGTCATGGCACTTCAATCCCTTGATATTCAGCGCCGTTCCGCCACCACCACGCCCTCGCCCAGCCAGCGCGAGACGGTCGAGGTGGCCAAGCTCATCGACGTTTCCAAATGCATCGGCTGCAAGGCCTGCCAGGTCGCGTGCATGGAGTGGAACGACACGCGCGACGCGATCGGCGTCAACACCGGCGTGTACGACAACCCGACCGACCTCACCGAGAACTCGTGGACCGTGATGCGCTACGCCGAGGTGGAAACCGACCGCGGCCTGGAGTGGCTGATCCGCAAGGACGGCTGCATGCACTGCGCCGACCCCGGCTGCCTCAAGGCCTGCCCGGCACCGGGCGCCATCGTGCAGTACAGCAACGGCATCGTCGACTTCCAGGAAGAGAACTGTATCGGCTGCGGCTACTGCATCGCCGGCTGCCCGTTCAACGTTCCCCGCCTCTCCAAGAAGGACAGCAAGGTCTACAAGTGCACGCTGTGTTCCGACCGCGTGGCGGTTGGGCTGGAACCGGCCTGCGTCAAGACCTGTCCGACCGGCGCCATCGTGTTCGGCAGCAAGGAGGACATGATCCAGCACGCCGAGGAGCGCATCGTCGATCTCCAGGCGCGCGGCTACGTCAATGCCGGGCTGTATGACCCGGCGGGGGTGGGCGGCACGCACGTCATGTACGTGCTGCAACACGCCGACAAGCCGGGACTTTACAGCGGCCTGCCTAACGACCCGTCGATCAGCCCGCTGGTCAGCCTGTGGAAGGGCGTCAGCAAGCCGCTGGCCTCCCTCGCCATCGGCCTGGTCGCCATCGGCAGCTTTTTCCACTATGTCACCAAGGGACCCAACGAAGTCTCTAAGGACATCGAGAAGGAGTTCGAAAAGGAGTTCGAAGAATGAAACGCGATCCCAAGGACCTGGTCCGCTATTCCGCCGCCGAGCGCTTCAACCACTGGGTGGTGGCCATGATTTTCATCCTGCTGGCCCTCTCCGGGCTGGCTTTCTTTCATCCGCTGTTCTTCCCGCTCACCCAGCTTTTCGGCGGCGGGACCTGGGCGCGCATCCTGCACCCCTTCTTCGGAGTGGTGATGGCGGTGTCCTTCGTCGCCATGCTGTTTCGCTTCTGGTGGCTGAACCTGATGACGCCGAGCGACTGGGCGTGGCTGCGTCGCGTGCGCGAAATGCTCAACGGCGACGACCACAACATGCCGGAAGCAGGAAAGTACAACGGCGGCCAGAAGCTGCTGTTCTGGCTGCTGGTCGGCTGCATGGCACTGCTTTTCGTGTCCGGTATCGTCATCTGGCGCGTCTACTTTTCGGCGACTTTCCCGGTCGTGGTGGTGCGCCTTGCCGCGGTGGTCCATGCCGCTTCGGCCGCGGTGATGATCGCCCTGGTCATCGTGCACGCCTATGCCGCCATCTGGACCAAGGGCACCATCCGCGCCATGTTGTACGGCACAGTCAGCCGTGCCTGGGCCAAACAGCATCATCCGCGCTGGTTCAAGGAAGTGACAGGGGAAGGAAAATGATGACATCGAAGATACTGGAACCGGGACAAATCGAACAGCCACACGGTGAAATCCCTTTTATCAGGCTGCCCGAACGCAAAACCCTGTTCCGACAGCGGGCAAACCGCCTGAGAGGGCTGGCCGAAGGGCACACGATAGCCGATTTCCTGAATTTCATGGCGCAGCTGGCGGATGTCCAGCAGGGCGCGATCGACAGCTTTCCCGAGGTCTTTCTGCCCGACGCGCCGATGCTCGATTTGTGCCGCGAACACGGCATGCCGCCGCTGCCGGCGCGCTCCTGGCTGCGCAACCCCGCGTGGCGTCGCGGATTGAAGCGCATGATCGCCGCACTGGTCGCCGAAGCCACGCCGCAGGCGCGGGACGCGATGGTGCGCCTGTACGCCATGACGCCGGCCGAACTCGAAGCTTTTGCCGACAATATTCTTTCCGAGCAGCAGCAATCGCTCGACCTGGCGCTCGCGCCGCTGGTGGCCGCCGCGCTACAGGTGTACTGGACGCACATGGCGACCACGCTCGGCGCGCAGGCTTTCGGGCGGGGCGACATCGCCAACCTGTGCCCGGTGTGCGCTTCTCCGCCGGTCGCCAGCGTGGTCCGCATCGGCGGGAGCGAGCAGGGGCTGCGCTACCTCCATTGTTCCTTGTGCGGCACGGAGTGGCACATGGTGCGCGTCAAGTGCAGCAACTGCGAGGAGTCCAAAGGGCTCGCCTATTTCGGTGTCGAAGGCGCACCCGAAACGGTCAAGGCAGAGGCCTGTGACGACTGCGGCTCCTATCTCAAGATCGTCTACATGGAAAAGGACCCGCACGTGGAACCGGTCGCGGACGACATCGCCACGCTCGCCCTCGACGTGCTGATGAACGAAACCGGCAAGCCGCGCAGCGGTCCTAACCTGATGCTGTTCAGCGCGGGCCTGGATTTATGACGGCTCGCCCGGTACTGATATCCCGCCCCGCCTCGGCGTTCGCGGCCATTCCTTCGGTCGACCGGGTGCTCAACCTGCCCGGCGTCGCTGCGCTGGTGCTGGAATATGGCCGCGAAGCCGTGCTCTCCGCTACGCGCGCGCTGCTGTTAGGGCTGCGCGAAGCGCTGGCGCAGGGCGATGAACTGTCCGGCGATGCGCTGGCCGAGCCGAATTTGACCCAGGCATTGCACGCCCGGCTGGAAGCGGATGCGTTGCCGTCCCTGCGACCGGTTTTCAACCTCACCGGAACCGTGCTGCATACTAACCTGGGGCGCGCCATGATGCCCGAAGAGGCGGTCGCCGCCGTGGCCCAAGCCATGTCTCGGCCTTGCAACCTGGAATTCGATCTCGGCGGCGGCGCCCGCGGTGACCGCGACAGCCTGGTGGAGCACCTGCTGTGCGAGCTGACCGGGGCCGAGGCCGCGACGGTGGTCAACAACAACGCAGCCGCGGTTTTCCTCGCCCTCAACACGCTCGCCAACCGCAAGGAGGTGATCGTGTCGCGCGGCGAACTGGTGGAAATCGGCGGCGCATTTCGCGTGCCCGACATCATGAGCCGTTCGGGCGGACGCCTGCACGAGGTCGGCACCACCAACCGCACCCACGCGCGCGACTTCCGCGAGGCTATCGGGCCGAAAACCGGCCTGCTGCTCAAAGTGCACGCCAGCAACTACGCCATCGTCGGCTTCACCGCCGCGGTGCCGGAAGACGAGGTGGCGGCCATTGCCCACGAGCACGACCTGCCCTTCATGATCGACCTGGGCAGCGGCACGCTGGTGGACTTGGCGCAATACGGCCTGCCGCACGAACCGACGCCGCAGGAAGCGCTGGCCAACGGCGCAGACCTGGTGACCTTCAGCGGCGACAAGCTGCTGGGCGGCCCGCAGGCCGGCATCCTGGTCGGCAAGAAAGCGCTCATCGCGCGCATCAAGAAAAATCCGCTCAAGCGCGCCCTGCGCGTGGACAAGATGACTTACGCGGCGCTGGAAGCGGTGCTGCGCCTCTATCGCGATCCCCAGCGCCTGGCGCAGCGCCTTCCCGCGCTACGGCAGTTGACGCGACCGGCAGGCGAAATCGAGGCCGTGGCCCGGCGCCTTCTTCCCGTCCTGCAAGCCGCGTGGGCGGGAAGGGCGCAAGTTTCCCTGAAAACCTGCGCCAGCCAGATCGGCAGCGGCTCGTTGCCAGTCGATCTGCAGCCCAGCTTCGCGCTCGCGATCGAGCCGCTGGTGAAGGGCAAAGGCGCGGGTACGGCGCTCGGTAAAATCGAGCAGGCCTTCCGCACGCTGCCCGTGCCGGTGATCGGCCGTATCGCGGACGGCGCCTTTTGCCTGGACATGCGCTGCCTGGAGGACGAGGTGGGGTTCGTCGCACAACTTTCCCGCCTGAACCCGACATGATCATTGGCACGGCAGGACACATCGACCACGGCAAGACATCACTGGTCAAGGCGCTGACCGGGGTCGACACCGACCGCCTCAAGGAGGAAAAGGCGCGCGGCATCACGGTCGACCTGGGCTACGCCTACGCGCCCTTGCCCGACGGCTCCGTGCTCGGCTTCGTCGACGTGCCGGGCCACGAGAAACTGGTCCACAACATGCTCGCCGGCGCGACCGGCATCGATTACGTGCTGCTGGCGGTCGCCGCGGACGACGGGCCGATGCCGCAGACGCGGGAACACCTCGCCATCCTCGAACTGCTCAGGCTCGGGCGCGGGGCGGTGGCGCTGACCAAGATCGACCGGGTCACGCCGCAGCGCCGTGCCGCCGCCAGCGATGAGATCCGCTCCCTGCTTTATGGCACGGCCCTGCACGATTGTCCGATCTTCCCTGTGTCTTCGCTGTCGGGCGACGGTGTCGGGCACTTGCGGACATTTCTCGACGAAATCGCCGCGGACACGCCGCCCGCAGCCAGTCGCGGCCATTTTCGCCTGGCCGTGGACCGCGTGTTTACGCTCAACGGCAACGGGACGGTGGTGACCGGCTCGGTGATGTCGGGCGAAATCCGCGTCGGCGAGCAGGTGATGGTTTCCCCCCGCGGCGTGCCGGCGCGGGTGCGCAGCATCCACGCCCAGAACCGCCCCGCCGAAAGCGGCCGTGTCGGGCAGCGCTGTGCGCTCAACCTCGCCGGTGCGGGCTTCGCCCGCGAGGATGTGCGGCGCGGCGACTGGGTGCTGGCCGCCCCCGTCCACGCGCCGACCCAGCGCCTCGACGCGCGCATCCGGGTGCTGGGCAGCGAGCCCCGGGCCTTCGGCCACTGGACGCCGGTGCACTTCCACATCGGCACCCTGGACGTGCCGGCCCGCGTCGCGCTGCTCGAAGGCGAGAGCGTCGCGGCGGGCGCGACAGCCCTTGCACAGATCGTGACGGACAAGCCGGTGTGCGCCCTGCACGGAGACCGCTTCATCCTGCGCGACCAGTCGGCCACGCGCACCATCGGCGGCGGCAGCGTGCTCGATATTTTCCCGCCGGTGCGCCAGCGTCGCACGCGCGAACGGCTGACGGTACTGCATTCGCTGGAGGCGCAGGACGCCGCGGCGGCGTTGAACTCGGCCCTGGAGTTCGGCGGCGACGGCGTCAACCTGGAGCGTTTCGCGTTGGCGCGGAATCTGCGCCAGGACGAGCTGGAAGATATCCGCTCGGCCATTCCCATGAGCGTCGTCGCCACGCCGGGCGGCAGCTGGGGCTTCCCCGTGCCGCGCTGGCAGGCATACAAGCTGACCGTGCTGGAACGGCTGGCCGCGCTGCACGAGCAGGAAGCGGAATCGCTTGGCCCTGACCGCGCGCGCCTGCAGCGCATGACATTGCCTGCGCTGGAAAAAGCCGTGTTCGGCGAACTGGTCGCGCAACTGCTGGGCGAAGGCCGGGTTGCGCAGAGCGGGCCCTGGCTGCATTTGCCTGGGCACAAGGTCAGCCTGGCGCCGGACGAGGAAAAAGCGTGGGCGGCTATCCGCCCGCTGCTCGCACAGCAGCCGTTCCAGCCGCCGCGCGTGAGAGACATCGCGCGCAACGTCGGCAGCGACGAGGCCAGCGTGCGCCGCCTGCTCAAGCGCGTCGCGCGCAGCGGCGAGATTTACATGGTGGCGCACGACCATTATTTCATGCGCGAGGCGGTGCAGAAGCTTGCGGACCTGGTGCAGGAGTTGGCGCTGGCGCGCGGCAAAGCCAGCGCTTCGGCGTTTCGCGACTGCATCGGGACGGGCAGGAAACTGGCGATTCAGATACTGGAATTTTTCGACCGCATCGGTTACACCCGGCGTGCCGGCAACGCGCACCATCTGCGCCAGTCGGACCTGACGCTCTGAATAAAGTACGATTGCTGCAAAATGGAAGGGAATCGTTCCCCGGTGGGACGGCCTGACTTCAAATCAGGTTAAGCGCGCCAGCGCGCTTGGGTGGGTTCGACTCCCACTCCTTTCCGCCAATATTCTGTGAGGGAGGGGCGCACTGCTTGCACCCCGCCCGCCGGGCTAACCTTATGCCCGCAAGCCTGCAAGCCATTCCGCCGCCGCAACCACGTCTACCCGCCCGCGCCGCGTTTCCTGGCGCAGTTCCGCCACAATCTGAACCGCTGCGGCCTGTGGCAGGTGCTCCGCCATGCGGTGAAAATAGGGCGATACCGCTGCATCGGCATGCTTGACCTCGATCAGGTCGGTGATGGCGCCTTCCTCCGCCAGCGCGAAGTCGATTTCATGCTGTTCCTTGTCGCGAATGGTGTGCAAGCTTACCGTTTTTCCCTCGGCGTCATGGCGGTAATGTGCGTGCCTGAGCAGCATTGCCGCCACCGCATTTTCCAGTCGCGCCCCGGCATCGCCCTTGACTAGGCCCGTGTCGAAAAAATAGATTTTGCTTTCCTTGAGAATCGCGCGCGATATGTCGCGGTGCCACGGCGTGACACGAAACACGATATACAGCGCTTCGAGGATTTCCAGGTAGCGCGTGGCGGTATTGGGGGATATTTGCAGCATCTGTGCAAGGGCGGAAATCTTGACCGGGGAACCGACCCGCTCGCGCAGCAGATCGACGAATAATTGCAGGCTGCGGATTTCATGGACGCGGGAGAATTCGAGCACGTCTTCGCGAATCAGGTCCGTGGCATACTGCCTGCGCCAGCGCTCCGCCGCCACATTGTCGGCGGCAAGAAAAGGTTCGGGGAATCCACCCCGTTCAAGCAGGCGGTCGAGCGCTTCCGCCGGCTTCATTCCAAGCATGTCCACCGCTTCGCGCACCGAAAAGGGATGCAGCCGCCAGGCGAAATAGCGTCCGGCCAGCGATTCCCCTCCCTGGCGAAAGGTTTCCATGCGCGCACTGCCCGTCACCAGCACTGCCTGACCAGGGCTGCGCCCGTCCCACACGCCTTTCAGGAATGCCTTCCAGTCGCGCATCTTGTGGATTTCATCGAATACGAGCAACCCGGCACGCGGAGACCAGGCGCCAGAGAGAATGATTTCGCGGTCGGCGGGCACGTCCCAGTTCAGATACTGCGCTCGCGGGTAGTCAGCCATCAGCAGGCGTGCAAGCGTGGTCTTGCCAGCTTGCCGGGGGCCGGTGAGGATGATGAGCTTGTTCGGGAGATCGGCCCGAATGCGGTCCGCGAGTGAGCGTTTTGCGTCCAATTGATCTGTTCCGGTTAAATAGTCATGACTATTTTGCATTACGGTGAAAAATAGTCAACATTTGGTCCGGCGAAAGATGGGTCCCTCCTCTTGAGGGAGGCTAACCGGCGCATGTGCGAATGTCGGTTAAATCACCGTGTCACGGTGTCGCGAGCTTTCTCTTCTCCATCCTGGCTTCGTGGGTCAGCTCGACCCGGCCGTCCTCGAATACGGTTTCCATGCGCACGCCGAAGCCCCACAAATGGCTGACGCGCTTCATGACTTCGTCCAGGCTTTCGCCCAGGGGGCGGCGCCGGTACTGGGTATGGCGCAGCGTCAGGGTGCGGTCGCCGCCGTGGTCGACGTCGTAGACCTGGATGTCCGGTTCGCGGCTGCCGAGGTTGTACTGGTCGGCGAGGGCCTGGCGGATGTAGCGGTAGCCTTTTTCCTCGTGGATGGCGGTGATCTCCAGTTTCTCCATGGCGTCGTCGTCGAGCACGGCGAACAGCTTCAGGTCGCGGATCAGCTTGGGCGACAGGTATTGCGAGATGAAGCTTTCGTCCTTGAAGTTGCGCATGGCGAAGTCGAGCGATTTCACCCAGTCGCTGCCGGCCAGTTGCGGGAACCAGTAACGGTCTTCGTCGGTCGGGCGCTCGCACATGCGGCGGATGTCGCTCATCATGGCGAAGCCCAGGGCATAGGGGTTGATGCCGGAATAGTAGTCGCTGAAATAGGGCGGCTGGGTCAGCACGTTGCTGTGCGACTGAATGAACTCGATCATGAAGCCGTCGGAGAGCCGGCCCTCGTCGTACAGGGTGTTGAGGATGGTGTAGTGCCAGAAGGTGGCCCAGCCCTCGTTCATCACCTGGGTCTGGCGCTGGGGATAGAAATACTGCGCGATCTTGCGCACGATGCGCACGATTTCCCGTTGCCACGGTTCCATGGCCGGCGAGTGCTTCTCGATGAAGTAGAGCAGGTTTTCCTGCGGCTCGGGGGGGAAGCGGGCGGCCGCCACCGAACCCGCCGCCGCGTGCCTGCCGGGCAGCGTGCGCCACAGGTCGTTGATCTGCGACTGGAGGTATTCCTCGCGTTCCTTCTGGCGCATTTGCTCCTGATGCAGGGAAAGCGGCGCGGGACGCTTGTAGCGGTCCACGCCGTAGTTCATCAGGGCGTGGCAGGAATCCAGGATCGCTTCGACTTCCTCGTAGCCGTAGCGCTGCTCGCAATCCTCGATGTAATTCCGCGCGAACACCAGGTAGTCGATGATCGAATCGGCGCTGGTCCAGGCCTTGAACAGGTAGTTGTTCTTGAAGAAGGAGTTGTGGCCGTAGGCGGCATGGGCGATCACCAGCGCCTGCATCATCATGGTGTTCTCTTCCATGAGATAGGAGATGCAGGGGTTGGAGTTGATTACGATTTCGTAGGCCAGCCCCATCTGGCCGCGCTTGTAGCGCTTCTCGACGTTGAGGAATTCCTTGCCGAAGGACCAGTGGTGGTAGCCCACCGGCAAGCCCACCGAGGAGTAGGCGTCCATCATCTGTTCCGAGGAAATGATCTCGATCTGGTTGGGGTAGGTGCTCAAGGAATATTGCCCCGCCACGCGCGCGATTTCGGCGTGGTAGCGCTCGATCAGCTCGAACGTCCATTCCGAGGTGTCGGAGAGGATTCTGCGTTTTTTCATGCGACGCGCTTCTTGAACAGTTCGCGGAACACCGGGTAGATGTCCGCCGGGGTTTCGATCTGTTGCATGGCGAAATTGTCGTAGGCCGCCTGCACGTTCTGGTACTCCATCCACAGGCTCTGGTGCTGGTCCGCCGTGATTTCGATATAAGCGAAATACTGCACGTAGGGCATGATGCGGCTCATCAGCAGGTCGCGGCAGATGGGGGAATCGTCGGTCCAGTTGTCCCCGTCAGAGGCCTGCGCCGCGTAGATGTTCCAGTCCGAGGTGGGGTAGCGCTCGCGGATGATCTCGTCCATCAGTTCCAGCGCGCTCGACACCACCGTGCCGCCGCTTTCGCGCGAGTGGAAGAAATCGTCCTCGTCCACTTCCATGGCAACCGTGTGGTGGCGGATGAACACCAGCTGGATTTTGTCGTAGGCGCGGGTGAGGAACAGGTAGAGCAGGATGAAGAAGCGCTTGGCGATATCCTTGCGCACCTGGTCCATGGAGCCGGAAACGTCCATCAGGCAGAACATCACCGCCTGGGTGGTGCGCTTGGGCTGGGGGATGCGGTTGTTGAAGCGCAGGTCGAAGGTGTCGATGAAGGGGACCGACTGGATTTTCTCCTTCAGGCGGGCGATCTCCTGTTCCAGCTCGACGACCTGGGGGTCGTTGTCCGGCGCAGTCTTCAGCAGGGCTTCCAGCGCTTCCTCGGCTTCCTTCAGTTGGGCGCGGTAGGGCGCCGAAAGGGCGATGCGCCGTCCCTGCGCGCCCCGCAGCGAGCGGATGACGTTGATGTTGGACGGCGTGCCGTCGGTGGTGTAGCCCGCCCGCACCATCTTGTGCTGCGCCAGGGTGGTGAGCTTGGTTTTGACCAGGTTGGGCAGGGCGAGATCGTCGAAAAAGAAATTGAGGAATTCCTCGCGCGACAGCTCGAACACGAAGTCGTCCGTGCCTTCGCCGTCTTTGCTGGCGCCGCTCCCCTTGCCCTTGCCGGCGTTCGGCGGGCGGTCCAGCTCGTCGCCGGTGATGAAATCGACGTTGCCGGGATGCACCAGCTCGCGCGATCCGCCGGGTCCGTGGCCGAATACCGGTTCGGAAATGTCCTTGGCCGGGATCGAGATCTTCTCGCCGTTGTCGATGTCGGCAATGCTCCGCCCGGCGATGGCATCCGCGACCGCTTTCTTGATCTGGCTCCTGTAACGGCGGATGAAGCGGCCGCGGTTGACCGCGCTCTTGTTCCGGCCGTTGAGCCTCCTGTCGACGATCTGGTGCATGAGAGGCCTCCGCTACGATGACTTGCGCACGCGCAGGTACCACTCGCTCAACAGGCGTACCTGTTTCGGCGTGTATCCTTTCTCCTCCATGCGGTTGACGAAGTCCTGGTGTTTCTTCTGGTCGTCGGCGGAAGCCTTGGCGTTGAAGGAAATCACCGGCAGCAGGTCCTCGGTGTTGGAGAACATCTTCTTCTCGATCACCGAACGCAGCTTCTCGTAGCTGGTCCACGACGGGTTCTTGCCGTGGTTCTGGGCGCGGGCGCGCAGCACGAAATTGACGATCTCGTTGCGGAAGTCCTTGGGGTTGCTGATGCCCGCCGGCTTCTCGATCTTTTCCAGTTCCTCGTTGAGGGAGGAGCGGTTGAACACCTCGCCGGTGTCCGGGTCGCGGTATTCCTGGTCCTGGATCCAGAAGTCGGCGTAGGTCACGTAGCGGTCGAAGATGTTCTGGCCATATTCGGAATAGGATTCCAGGTAGGCGGTCTGGACTTCCTTGCCGATGAACTCGACGTACTGGGTGACGAGGAAACCCTTGAGGTAGGAAAGATAGCGCTCCTCCACCTCGGGCGCGAACTGCTCGCGCTCCACCTGCTGCTCCAGCACGTAGAGCAGGTGCACCGGGTTGGCGGCGATCTCGCTGTTGTCGAAGTTGAATACCTTGGACAGGATCTTGAAGGCGAAGCGCGTGGAAAGCCCGGTCATGCCTTCGTCCACCCCGGCATAGTCGCGGTATTCCTGGTAGGACTTGGCCTTGGGGTCGGTGTCCTTGAGGTTTTCGCCGTCGTAGACCCGCATCTTGGACACGATGTTGGAGTTCTCCGGCTCCTTGAGGCGCGACAGCACCGCGAACTGGGCCATCATCTGCAGGGTGTCGGGCGCGCACGGCGCCTCGGCGAGCGAGCTGTTGGCGAGCAGCTTCTCGTAAATCTTGACCTCCTCGGAGACGCGCAGGCAGTAGGGCACCTTGACGATGTAGATGCGGTCGAGGAAGGCCTCGTTGTTGCGGTTGTTCTTGAACGCCAGCCATTCCGACTCGTTGGAGTGGGCCAGCACGATGCCGTTGAAGGGGATCGCGCCGAAGCCCTCGGTGCCCTTGTAGTTGGCCTCCTGGGTGGCGGTGAGCAGCGGGTGCAGCACCTTGATCGGCGCCTTGAACATCTCGACGAATTCCAGCAGCCCCTGGTTGGCCAGGCACAGCCCGCCGGAGTAGCTGTAGGCATCGGGATCGTCCTGGGCGTAGGCCTCCAGCTTGCGGATGTCGACCTTGCCCACCAGCGAGGAAATGTCCTGGTTGTTCTCGTCGCCGGGCTCGGTTTTGGAGACCGCGATCTGGCGCAGCACCGAGGGGTGCAGCTTGACCACGGTGAACTTGGTGATATCGCCGTTGAACTCGCGCAGCCGCTTCATCGCCCAGGGCGACATGATGCTGTTCAGGTAGCGGCGGGGAATGCCGAAATCCTCCTCCAGGATCGCGCCGTCCTCCTCCATGGAGAACAGCCCGAGGGGCGATTCGTGCACCGGGGAGCCCTTGATGGCGTAGAACGGCACTTTCTCCATCAGGTACTTGAGCTTCTCGGCCAGAGAGGACTTGCCGCCGCCCACCGGCCCCAGCAGGTAGAGGATCTGTTTCTTCTCCTCCAGCCCCTGCGCGGCGTGCCTGAAGTAGGACACGATCTGCTCGATGGAGTCCTCCATCCCGTAGAATTCCTTGAAGGCGGGATAGATCTTGATCACCTTGTTGGCGAAGATGCGGGAGAGGCGCGGATTTTTCCGCGTGTCCACCAGTTCCGGCTCGCCGATCGCCATCAGCATCCTTTCCGCCGCCGAAGCGTAGGCGGAAGGGTCTTTCCTGCAGATATCGAGGTATTCCTGGAGTGAGTACTCCTCTTCCTTGCTTTCCTCGTAGTGGGATACGTAATGGCTGAAGATGTTCATGGCACTTCCTCCCCATAAGTGTCACCGTCGGCGTGACCGGCGCGCTTTGCGCCTGTGAAGGGCGCAGCGGCCAATCTAACAAGTCAGACTGCCAGGGAACGCAATATGTTCCCTGGACTTAGTCTGAAATATACGCCATGTCTCGTTTTTCGGGTAAATCGGCCAGGCCGCCCGTCGGCATGAGCTAACCGTCTGTCGTTTCCACGCCGTTATTTGGAGGCCAAGCAACCTGCCCATGGCAAATCCCAAGATGACAAAACCATCGTATGAAGTCAGTATGCGTGGGAAATGGATCTTCGAGCGAAATAGTGTTTTAACCGGCCAACCCCTGTGGAAACGCGTTTTTCCACCTTCGTTAACTGTTTTAGGAATGTAATGCAATGATCGACCGTTATGACCCTGAAGTGACACCCGATCCAGCGGAATGGCTGGCTCTCGATGAAGGTGAACGGATTCAACTCGTCGAGGCATTTCACCGCGAGGCGAGAATTCCCCTGCCCAAGAGCGCGCGCGCTTTGCATGCCGCCATCCATGCCGTTGTGGAAAACCAGTTGGCAATGGACGATCAGGCGATTGTCCGCGACACCTTGCAGCGCTTGTTGGAGGACGGACTCACTCGCCACGATGCGCTTCACGCCATTGGCTCCGTTCTTGCCGAACGTATCGCCGATGCTTACCAGGAATCGTCCGGGACAACGGGCGGGGATGAGTCATAACAAACGTAGGGCGCAATAACCAACGGGCATTGCGCCGCGTGTTGTGAAGCCGGCGCAATGCGCTTCGCTTATGGCGCCAAGATCACCGCAAGGCGGTACTCTCTTGGCGGGCATGACCCTTGCGGTTATTGACGCCCTACGTCGCCGGCTTTCCCCGCACCAGCCTTGCGAAGAACTCGCGCCTTGAAACTTCCTTCTGCCAGCCGCATTCGCGCTTCTGTTCTTCCATGACGCGGTTGCGGGTGCGGATGACGTCGTTCCAGGCCGCGAACACGTCGTCGGCGCCGGCGAAGCGCTCCATCGACTGGACCAGCGGCTGCACCAGGTAGTGCCCCAGCATCGGGGTGTGGTTGAGATGCGCCTGCTGGGCATTGCCGAGCAGCGTGAACGACAGCGCCGGGCCGATGACCTCGTAGGGGGCGTGGGCGCGCTGCTCGGCGCTCCAGTCGGGGGGTATGGCGATGCCCGGGTCGCGTTCGGCGATGAACAGCCGCGACATCATCCACGGCGTGAGCAGCAGGAACACGCACCAGCCTTCCATGCGGCGGAAAGCGCGTACTTCGATGGGCAAATCGTGGTTCACCAGCCATTCGTCGTGGAACTGGCGCCGGTAGATTTCCTCGAAGCACTGGCTGACGGCCGTGGCCACGGCCTGGTCGTCGTGCAGGAAGGCGTCGCCCACTTCCCAGGCTGGCTCAGGCACAGTTTTCTCCGCACACGGCGGCGAGCTGGCCGCCCAGCACGCGGTAGAGCGCCAGGCGGCTCTCGTCGCGCAGCGCCTGGGTGAATTGCGGCAGCCAGCGGCCGAGGTGTTCCTGCCACAGCGCGTCTTTCACGGCCTGAACTTGCACGGCCTGAACTTGCTCGCCCTGCCCTGGTTCGCCCAGCGATTCTTCGAGGTGTGCGGCGCATTCCAGCATGGTGCCGAGAAAATCGGGCGAAATGCCATCTTCCTCCAGCCCGAGCCTGCGGTACAGTCCGGCCACCGCGGCGGTCGCGGGACCGGGCATCATGCCGTCGAGCCAGGCGGATTGGAAGGGCGGGCAAACGGTGCGCGGATGGCCGTTGACGAACAGGCGCGTATGCTCCGCCTGCCATTCCTCAAGCGAGGTGGCGGCGAGTTCCTCGAGGGGCGCCGCCAGCCATCCGTGATGGGCGGAAAAATCTTCCAGCAGTTCGCGCGATTCCGCCACCGGCGCCGCCAGCAAGGCGCCGAGCAGGCGCAGGCGTTCACCAGGGGTAGGCATAGACCCCCGCGTACATGAAGTAGTGGCGCAGCAGGTAGCCGCCCATCAGCACCAGCACCGCCGCCGCCACGGTGGGGAAGCGGCCGCGCCAGCCTTTGGTTACGCCCCTGAGCTCGATCATGAACGGCACCAGCAGGCCGAAGCCGATGAAGCCGATGAGCCAGCCCCAGTCTCCCCACAGCAGTTGCGCCGAGCGGTAGCCCGATTCCGAGCCTGACAGGGTGTAATTGAAGAAACTGAACAGGATCACCAGCTCGGTGGCGATCAGGATCAGGTCCATGCGCTCGTAGCGGTGGCGGATGTCCTGGTCGTTTTCGTCGGTGATGAAGATGTTCAAGAGCAGCAGCAGGTAGGCGAAGGCGGTGGAGAAGGCTGACACCGTGAACAGCAGCGGCACGCCGGGGTTGTGCCACAGCGCCACGGCGGGGAAGGACTGGATCAAGAGGCCGGTGTAGACCGCGGTGCCGATGCCGTTGATCGACGCCAGCCAGCCCACGATGCGGCGGCGCTTCATGCAGCAGGCGGAAAGCCAGCTCACCAGCGGCCACTGCAGGATGGAGCGCACCAGCGGGATGCGCATGAACAGCGGCGTTTCGCGCATGTAGGGCAGGGCGTAGAGCATGCCCCACACCATCATCCACAGGATGAACTGGGTGCCCCAGGCGATCCATGAATCCGGCTTGAAGATGAACACCAGCGGGTTGAGTACGTAGATCACCGCGGTGTGGTGCAGCAGGTGGCCGAACAGCACCGCAGAGCTGATCGCCAGCAGCACCACCCCGGAAAGCGCGCCCCAGAGAACAAGTTTGCGGTGCGGGCGGCAGTACATGTCGGTGAGGAAGGTGATGGTGAGGGTCGCCGCGCCCAGGCCGCCGAAGAACAGGTACAGGGCGATCCACCAGGTCCAGATGTGTTGCGTCGTGTAGGTCATGGTATTCATGGCTCAGCCTTTCCGCTTCATGTCGTCGATGTAGTACACGTTGGGCCGTGTGCCGAGGTGCGGCATGAGCGGCTGGGCAACGCCGCTCGCCACCAGTTGCGCCACCGGGTCGGAGGGGTTGTCCAGGTCGCCGAACTGGCGCGCCGAGCCGACGCAGGTTTCGACGCAGGCCGGCTTCTGGCCCTTGTCCACGCGGTGGGCGCAGAACGAGCATTTGTCCATGCTCGGGCTGGTGCGCTGCAACTCGCCGTAGAATTCCTTGCCGACGCGGATGTCGTCGTAGGTCACCTCGTAGCGCGCGTCGTAGGGGCAGGCCATGGCGCAGGCGCGGCAGCCCATGCAGCGCTCCGGGTCGATCAGCACGATGCCGTCGTCGCGCTGGTAAGTGGCGCCGGTGGGGCACACCGTGAGGCACGGCGGGTTGTCGCAGTGGTTGCACAGGCGCGGGAAAAAGCGCCGCCGCACCTGCTCGGCCACGCCGATTTCCTTTTCGTGCACATAAGTGCGCCAGGCGCCTTTCCATACCGGCGTCTGGTTCTCCATCGAGCAGGCCGCCATGCACGCATTGCAGCCGACGCAGGTATTCAGATCAATCACCATCGCGTAGCGGGTCATGCCTGTACTCCTTTTCCTTCAATCTTCTTGATGCGCACGGTGAACTCCTGGGTACGAAAACCACCGGTTACGGGTTCAAGCTCGTAGGGAACCAGCTTGTTGGTGGCGGTGCCTACTCCTACGGCACGGGTCAGCGCCGGGTTCTCCGCGCCGAAACCGGAGTAGGAAAACACTGCCTCGCGGTGAATAAGCCGAGTGAGGTGGACATGACCGTTCGCGCTCTGGCCGGTTTTCGAGTTCGTGATGGAAATCGGGTCCCCATCCCGGATGCCGAGAAACGCCGCACGCGCCGGATGCACCCAGATATGGGTGTAGATGTCCTTCTTGAACTGGTTGATGGCAGCCAGCACCGGATTGTTGTTGTTGGTGGAGGCATACGACACCGTGGGAGCCTTGCCGTAGGTAAAGTAAAATTCGTCATCCGCCAAACTGCCGGAAGAAGCGCCTTTCCGGCATTCCGTCGGGATGTGCGTGGCGAGCACGTTGAATTGCGGTGCCGTGCCACCCATGCCACGCAGGCCGTCGAACAGACTGGAGTAAAACTCAACCCGACCGCTTCCGCTGGGCATCGGCAGTTTCCGGGGCATGGCGTATTTTTCCAGCAGCTTGTCCTTGGTTTCCAGGATGAGCACCCCCTTGTCCCGCAGCACCGTATCGAGTTGCTTCACGGTAATGCCCGCCTCCTCGGCAGCCAGTTCGAAGGCGACATCGCGGTATGCGGCGGAAATAGGGTTTTTCGCCCCATTTTTGCTGTTCTGGGCCAGATGCTTCTTGACCGAGGCAGCGTTCAGCCCGGTCAGTTTTTCAACGGTATCCATGAGGGCGTCGGTCTTGCCGCTGATGATTTCCGTCATCTTGAACAAGATATCGGTCGTCTCGCGCGTATCGTACAAGGGGTCGATGGCCGGATAGCGCGTAGCGAACGCCAAATCGTGATTCACCCCGTTGGCGTAAATATTGGGTTCGCCGCGCTCCAGGTAGGTGGAGTTGGGCAGGATCACGTCCGCATACATGGTGCTGTCGCACGGCAATACATCGATGGCGATGACCAGCTCCATGTTCTTGTGGGAAAGAATCTCCTTCCAGCGGGAGTCGGGGTAGTAATGGCGCACAGGATTGGCGGCGTTAAGCAGTACCGCGCGGGTGTTGTAGGGCTCGCCCTTGTAGTTGAGCGTGCCCTCGACCGATTCCTTGAAACCCACGTCCGCCAGCACCGGCAGCATCACATAAGGTCGTCCCGCAGCCCGTTCCTGTTCGGTGTAGGCCCAGGACCAGCCGGGCTTGCCGTGGCTGAAATTCTTGCCGTCCGAGAAAACATCGATGACCAGTTTGGCAAAGGGCAAGCCGACTATGCTGGTGAGCGGCGGCCCGATTTCCTTGCCTTCCTGCTTGGCCTTGATGGTATTTGCCTGCTTCTTGTGCACCTCGCCGCTCATGATCCAGCCGCCGGGCTTGTCTATGCCGCCCGTCAGCGCCTGAATCATGGCTTGGACCCGGCGCATCATGATGATGTTGCCGTAACGGCCGCCATGCCAGCCGGGATCGATGATGGCGGGACGCGCGCCACCGAACTCGCGCGCGATGCGCCGAATGGTGGCGGCGGAGATGCCGGTGGTGTTCTCCGCCCATTCCGGGGTGCAGGCCCGAACCTCTTCGAGTTGCGCCTGGAGCACGGTCATCACCGGGTGCCCGTCCAGCATCAGCCCGTCGGGTGCGTGGAGCGCCGGGTAACACGGGCGACCGTCCACGTCCATGCCGTTGGCGTTGGTATAGGCCGGTACGGTACGAATTTCCGAGCTGCGTTCCTGCACCACGCGGGGTTGTCCCTTGGCGTCGAGTGCCAGGTGCAGCAGGCCCTTCTCGTCCTTGTAGGCCAGGAAGGGCATGTTGGAATGCTGGCGCAGGAAATCGGCGTCGTAGAGACCCTCTTCGAGCATGGTCTTGAGCATGGCCAGCAGGAAGTCCAGGTCTGTGCCGGGCCGGATGGAGATCCATTCGTCCGCCTTGGACGCGGTCTCGGACTGCCGCGGATCGATGGCCACCACCTTGGCGCCGTTCTTGCGCCCCTGGGCGAAGCGCACCATGCGGCAGGTCGACACCGCGCCGATCGAGGCGTTGTTGGCGATGAACAGGATGTACTTGGCGTTGTCGAAATCGGGCAGGATCTCGTCGTGAACGTTGAAGTTGCCGGTCACCGTATCCGTGCCCAGATGGCCGTTGGTAACGCAAGCCTGCATGGGCGAGGCGATGATGTTCGGGATGCTGTTGGCAAGAGCGAAAGGCACCGCCCAGTTCATGTAGAACACGCATGAGGTCCATCCCCCCACCATGGTCCATTCCCAGGGCTGGATGTTGGCATCCTTCTGCCGCTTCGCGATGTAGGCGTAGGCTTCTTCCCACGAGGCGGCGCGGAATTTCATCTCGCCGCGCTTTGAACCTTCCACCCGGATCAGCGGTGTTTTCAGCCGGTCGGTGTCGTAAGTCTGGCGCAGTCCAGCCTGGCCGCGCGCGCAGATCTTGCCGCGGTTGAGGGTGGAGTCGGGGTTGCCGTCGATCTTGACGATGCGTTTGATGCCGCCCTCGACGCGGGTGGTGACACGGATGTTGCACAGCGAGGAGCAGAAGTTGCAGATGCTGCAGGTCTGCTCCTCCACGACCTTGCTCTCGCCGTCCGCCGCTTCGGCCACGCCCGCCAGTCCTGCCGGCTTCAGCAGGCCCAGTCCGGCGACGCCCGCCGCGCCTGCGCCAGCCGTCTTCAGAAATGCGCGGCGCGTTAAGGTGGGAAAATTCCAGTTCATTAGCCCTCGTCCCCCAGATAGATGATTTTTAGTTTGTTACGGCATGTCACTTCGCCGCTTCGGGGGACGTGTTAGCAACCGCTGTGCCAGGACCAATGCGCCACCTATAAAAATTATTGTTAACAGCAGGTTGAGGCGATAAGTATTTTTTTGTTCAGATTGTTTTGGCTCCGGGAAGAGGGCGGGGCTGTCAAATCTGACAGCTCTAGCTCGGGCTCATGTAAGATAAGGCAGGTTAATCAACGGAACGAGATGGCGAAATGGACCTGTCTGGAAACCCCATACCCGAACTCCTGCCCGACGTGGCGGCGCTGATCGACTCGATGCCCGAGCCGCGCCTGTTCATCAGCGCGGACTACCGCGTGCTGGCGGCCAACCGCGCCTATCGCGAGCAATTCGGCGTGCCCGAGGACCTGTCGCACCACTTCTGCTACGAACTTTCCCATCACATTTCCGTGCCCTGCGACCAGGCCGGAGAGAGCTGCCCGCTCAAGACCTGCCGCGATACCGGGGAGGCCTCGCGCGTCCTGCACATCCATCACACGCCGCGCGGGCAGGAACATGTCGACGTGGAAGTGGCGCCGATCCGCGACCGCGCCGGGCGCGTGCTGTTCTACGTGGAAACGGTGCGCACCGTGCGCCGCGCGCGCAGCGGCCCCTCGGCGGAAGGCCTGGTGGGGCGCTCCCCGGCATTCAACCGCCTGATCGCGCTGCTGGAACGGGTGGCCCCGTCGGACGCCACGGTGCTGCTGCTGGGCGAATCCGGCACCGGCAAGGAACTGGCGGCGCAGGCGCTGCACGACGCCAGCACGCGGGCGCGCGGTCCCTTCGTGGCGGTGGACTGCGCCGGCGTGACCGAAACCCTGTTCGGCAGCGAACTGTTCGGCTACGAAAAGGGCGCGTTCACCGGCGCCAGCACCCGCAAGACCGGCCTGGTGGAAGCCGCGGCCGGCGGCACGCTGTTTTTCGACGAGATCGGCGACATGCCGCTGTGCCTGCAGGTCAAACTGCTGCGCCTGCTGGAAAGCGGCACCTTCCGGCGGGTGGGCGGCCTGGAGCCGCTGCGCGCCAACTTCCGCCTGGTGCTGGCGACCCACCGCGACATCAAGGCCATGGTGGAGGAGGGCACCTTCCGCCGCGACCTCTACTACCGCATCAGCGCCTTCCCCATCCGCGTCCCTTCCTTGCGCGAACGCAGGGAAGACCTGCCGCTGCTGGTGGATTCCCTGCTCCAGAGGCTATGCCAGCAGCGCCGCTCGCTCCACCCGGACGCGCTGGCGGCCTTGCTGGAACACAAGTTCCCGGGAAATATCCGCGAGCTGCGCAACATCCTGGAACGCGCCTGCCTGCTGGCGGACGGCGACACCATCCTGCCCGAGCACCTGCCCGAGGACCTGGAGCCGGTTACGGATTACGTGAAAGAAGCCGCGGAAGAAGAAATCGTCCCCCTGGAAGAAGCCGAGCGGCGCTACCTGCGCTGGGCGCTGGAGCGCCACGGCTCCGACCGGCGCCTGCTGGCCCAGAAGCTGGGGCTGGGCGAGCGCACCCTGTACCGCAAGCTGAAGGATGCGGGGGTTTAAGGCGTATTCTGCTCGGCTGTTAAAGGATTCTTTAATTGTGGATTTATGTATTAAAGAATCCTTTAATGTGTGGCGAGCAAAGCGATCCGCCTTGGGCGAGTCCGTCCAAGCCTTCGTTCCGCATTACCATCCGGGCCTTTGGCGCAATAGCTGAGCAACGCTCAACGTAGCAGCGTAATCAAACGGGTGAAGGGATCGACGGTAACGTGGAGAGGCCGCCTTCCCGTGATTGCCCCTGAACTGTTCGCCTTGCCAAGAGTCCTAGCAGCATGAGGATGCGCGGCAGCGATGCGAAGGAGGCACGAAATGGCTCTGGAAATAGGTTCAATTTTCGCCCTGTTGCTGGCTGTGGCTGTTTTCTTGCTCCTGGGTTACGCAGTCCGGATTTTCCGCGAGTACGAACGTGGGATCCTGTTCACGCTGGGGCGCTTCAGGGGGGTGAAAGGGCCGGGGCTGGTGATAATCGTGCCGGCCATCCAGCAGCTGGTAAGGGTCGACCTGCGCACCGTCGTGCTGGAAGTGCCCACCCAGGATGTCATCTCGCGCGACAACGTGTCGGTAAAAGTCAGCGCAGTGGTCTATTTCCGCGTGGTGGACCCGCAAAAGGCCATCATCCAGGTGGTCGATTTCCTCAACGCCACCAGCCAGCTGGCACAGACCATGTTGCGCTCGGTGCTGGGCAAGCACCTGCTGGACGACATGCTTTCGGAGCGCGAGCGGCTTAATCTGGATATTCAGCAAGCGCTGGACGCGCAAACGGACACCTGGGGCATCAAAGTCTCCAACGTCGAGATCAAACAGGTCGATCTGACCGAGTCCATGATCCGGGCGATCGCCAGGCAAGCCGAGGCGGAGCGCGAGCGGCGTGCCAAGGTGATCCATGCCGAAGGCGAATTGCAGGCGGCGGAAAAACTCTTCCAGGCGGCCGCGATACTGGCGCAAGAGCCGCAGGCAATCCTGCTCCGTTACCTGGAAACACTGACCGTGATCGGCGCGGACAAGAACACCACCGTCGTGTTCCCCCTGCCGATGGACCTCGTCGCCCCGTTCCTGAAGAAAGTGAAGCCGAACATGGCCGATGAGGTCTGACGCGGAGGGGAGGATGACATGACCACGCGCGAGATGCCTGCCTGGAGCCCGGCGCAGCTGCACCGTCAACTGGAGAAGGGCGGCCGCTTCTTCATCCTGGACGTACGCAACCAGGACGAGTTCGATGCCTGGAAAATCGAGGGCAAGAGTTCGATCCCGACCATCAACGCCCCCTATTTCGATCTGCTGGACCTGGAGGACGAAAATGAGGAAATCGCCGCGGCCGTTGCCCGCGCGGTCCCGGAGCGGCTGAAGGACCGCCTGCCGCGGAACGAGACTATCCTGGCGGTATGCGCCCAGGGCAACACCTCGGCCCACGTAGCGGAAGGCTTGCGGCGGCTCGGCTATCAGGCGTTCAACCTCGAAGGCGGCATGGCGGCCTGGGGCAACCACTACGAAATGCGCGCCGTGGAGGAGAGCGATCGCCTCACCCTCCTGCAAATCAGCCGCCCGGCGCGCGGCTGCCTCAGCTACCTGCTGGCCAGCGGCGGCGAGGCCATGGTGGTCGACGCCGCGCGCCACATCGACGTCTACACCCGCATCGCCGCCGAGCGGGGCTGGCGCATCACCACCGTGTTCGACACCCATCTCCAGGCCGACCACCTGAGCGGCGGCATGGCCCTGGCGAGCGCGCTGGGGGTGGATTACTGGCTGCATCCCTACGACAGCATCCATCCCGACGACCAGCTCCCGGCGACATATTCATTCCGTTACCTGGAGGACGAAACGACCTTCAGGCTGGGCGAGGTGAGCGTGCGAGCGCTTCATCTCCCCGGCCATACCCTCGGCATGACCAACCCGCTGGTGGACGACCGCTTTCTGCTGACCAGCGACACCCTGTTCATCGGCACCATCGGCCGCCCCGACCTGGGCGGCCGGGCAAAGACCTGGGCGCCGCTGCTGTTCAGTTCCCTGCAACGGGTGCTGGCCTTGCCCGACCACACCGTCGTGCTCCCCGCCCACTTCAGCCACATGGGCGAGGCGGACCAGCAGGGCTGCTACCGCGCCCCCATCGGCGCGCTACGCGGCAGCAACGAGGGCTTGCGCGCGCTGGGCGAGGGACTGGAAGCGTTCATCGCCTACATCCTGGAACACCTGCCGCAGCATCCGCCGACCTACGACGACATCCGGCGCGTCAACACCGGCCTGCTCCAGGTGGACGAGGCCAAGGCCAGCGAACTGGAGCTCGGGCGGAATCAGTGCGCCCTTTCGCACAGCGGGACAGGTGCGCATCCGACCGCTTAAAAGCTCGGTTAGACACAGAGATCACAGAGATCACAGAGTAAAAACAATCGCTTGCCGCACGTATCAGGGAAGCGCCATCTGCTCGTCATTGCGAGGAGCGAAGCGACGAAGCAATCTGTAATTTATCGATTATCCAGAATCGAGATTGCTTCGCTGCGCTCGCAATGACAGGGCCGTTGACACCGGATGCTATCATCCGCACCCATCATGCGTATCCAACATATCCGACAACGTCTGCGCGACCTGGGCGCCGTGCCTTGCCACGAGGGGCGCGTGCTGCGTGCCTGGCTCCAGGGGTTGCCCCTGGGCACCAAAAGGCGGCGCGCCGAGGACTTCCTGCCCCTGGCCCTGCGCGACGCCATGCCCGATTTCACCGCCGAGCTGCAGCGCCTGGCGCGCCTGCAATCCGAGCACCCCGGCGAGGACGGCTCGGTCCGCCTGCTGGTGGCGCTGGCGGACGGCCAGACGGTGGAAAGCGTGCTGCTGTCCCGCGACGGCCTGTGCGTCTCGACCCAGGTCGGCTGCGCCGTGGGCTGCGTATTCTGCATGACCGGCCGCGACGGCCTGCTGCGCCAGCTGGGCAGCGCCGAGATCGTCGCCCAGGTGGTCCTGGCGCGCAGCCTTCGGGCCGTGAAAAAGGTCGTGTTCATGGGCATGGGCGAGCCGGCCCACAATCTCGACAACGTGCTGGAAGCCATCGACCTGCTCGGCAAGGAGGGCGGCATCGGCCACAAGAACCTGGTCCTTTCCACCGTCGGCGACCGGCGCGTGTTCGAGCGGCTGTCCCAGGCCACGGTCAAGCCCGCCCTTGCCCTATCCTTGCACACCACCGACCCCACGCTGCGCCGCCGCCTGCTCCCCAAGGCACCGGACATCGCGCCGGACGAACTGGTCGAACTGGGCGAAGCCTACGCCCGCGCCACCGCCTACCCGATCCAGTACCAGTGGACCCTGCTCGAAGGGATCAACGACACGGACGCGGAGCTGGCAGGCATCGCCCGCCTGCTGGCCGGCAAATACGCGGTGATGAACCTGATCCCCTACAACAGCGTCGACGGCTTCGATTACCGGCGCCCCAGCTGGGCGCGCGCCGCCGAGATGGCGCGCGTCCTGCACCGCCAGGGCATCCTCACCAAGCTGCGCCACTCCGCGGGGCAGGACGTGGAGGGCGGCTGCGGGCAATTGCGGGCGCGGACGCTACAAAATGTAGGGTGGGTTAATAACCCACCAGGCGTTGCGTAGCAACACAACGCCTTTTTGATGAGTGCCTGTCGGTACGCTGCGCGATATCGGCCTTCCCAGACCTATCTTCCAGGCTCACGCCAGGTCGAAGCGATCCAGGTTCATCACCTTGTTCCAGGCCGCCACGAAGTCGCGCACGAAAGCTTGCTGCGAATCGCTGCACGCGTAGACTTCCGCGATGGCGCGAAGTTGAGCGTTCGAACCGAAGATCAGATCGACGCGGGTACCGGTCCATTTGACTTCGCCGGTCTTGCGGTCGCGCCCTTCGAACAAGTCCTCGGCGTCCGAAACGGGTTTCCACGCCGTGCCCATGTCGAGCAGGTTGACGAAGAAGTCGTTCGTGAGCGCCTCCGGCCGCCGGGTGAAGACCCCGTGCCCGGACTGGCCGACATTCGCGTTCAGCGCGCGTAGGCCGCCGACCAGCACCGTCATCTCGGGCGCGGTGAGCGTCAGCAGTTGCGCCTTGTCGAGCAGCAGTTCCTCGGCCGTGACGGAGTACCTGGCCTTCTGGTAGTTGCGGAAGCCATCGGCGACCGGTTCGAGCACGGAAAAGGAGTCCACGTCGGTCTGTTCCTGCGCGGCGTCCATGCGGCCCGGCGCGAAGGGCACCGTCACTGCATGGCCGGCTTTTCTTGCCGCCTCTTCGACGCCGGCGCAGCCGGCCAGCACAATCAGGTCGGCCAGCGAGACCTTCTTGCCACCGGTGTCGAACCCGCGCTGGATATCTTCGAGCTTGCCGAGCACTTTGGCCAGTTGCTGCGGCTGGTTGGCCTCCCAGTCCTTCTGCGGCGCAAGGCGGATACGCGCGCCGTTGGCGCCGCCACGCTTGTCGGAGCCGCGGAAGGTCGAGGCCGAGGCCCAGGCGGTCGAGACCAGCTCCGCAACGCTCAGCCCGGACGCCAGCACTTTGGCCTTGAGGGCGGCAACGTTCCGGTCGTCGATCAGGGGGTGATCGACGGCGGGGATGGGGTCTTGCCAGATCAGCGCTTCCCTGGGCACTTCGGGGCCAAGGTAGCACGCACGGGGACCCATGTCGCGGTGGGTCAGCTTGAACCAGGCACGGGCAAAGGCGTCGGCGAATTCTTCCGGATTTTCGTGGAAGCGCCGTGCGATCGGCTCGTAGATCGGGTCCATGCGCATCGCCATGTCGGCGGTGGTCATGATGATCGGCACGCGCTTCGACGCATCGTGCGCGGCCGGTGCCAGATTGCTGTCGGTCGCCTGCTTCGGCGTCCACTGATGGGCTCCCGCCGGGCTCTTGCTCAGCTCCCACTCGTTGCCGAACAGCATGTCGAGGTAGCTCATGTCCCACTGGGTCGGGGTCGGCGTCCACGAGCCTTCCAGGCCGCTGCCGATCTGGTCGCCGCCCTTGCCGCTACCGTGGGCGCACTTCCAGCCCAGGCCCTGCTCGGCGATGCCGGCTGCCTCGGGCTCGGGGCCGACCAGCTTGGCGTCGCCGGCGCCGTGGCATTTACCGAAGGTGTGGCCGCCGCAGGTGAGCGCCACCGTCTCTTCGTCGTTCATCGCCATGCGCGCGAAGGTCTCGCGCACGTCGCGGCCGGACGCGAGCGGGTCCGGGTTGCCGCCCGGGCCTTCCGGGTTGACGTAGATCAGGCCCATCTGCACGGCGGCGAGCGGATTTTCCAGGTCGCGTTCGCCGGAATAGCGCGTCTTGTCGTCCAGCCACTTTTGTTCATTGCCCCAGTAGACGTCGATCTCCGGCGCCCAGATGTCCTCGCGTCCGCCGCCGAATCCGAAAGTCTTGAAGCCCATCGATTCCATGGCGACGTTGCCCGCGAGAATGAGCAGGTCGGCCCAGGAAATTTTCCTGCCGTATTTCTGCTTGACCGGCCACAGCAGCCGGCGGGCCTTGTCGAGGTTGACGTTATCGGGCCAGCTGTTGAGCGGGGCGAAACGCTGGTTGCCGTGGCCCGCGCCGCCGCGTCCGTCGCCGGTGCGGTAGGTGCCCGCGCTGTGCCAGGCCATGCGGATGAAGAAAGGTCCGTAGTGGCCGTAATCCGCGGGCCACCACTCCTGCGAGTCGGTCATCAGGGCGGTGAGGTCCTTCTTCACGGCCACGAGGTCAAGGCTCTTGAATTCCTCTGCGTAGTTGAAGTCCGCGCCCATCGGGCTGGACTCGGGGGTATGCTGGTGCAGGATTTCGAGGTTCAGTTGCTTCGGCCACCAATCGCGGTTCGACTTACCGCTCCCGGCGCTGTGAACAAACGGACATTTGTTGTCAGACATGGTCTTCTCCTCCGGTTAACTGAATGCACGGCCCAATGTATGCTTTCCGAAGCGAATATTCCAATTGGTTTTTGCAATGCGATCGATAGTGTCGTGCTATCCGAACAAACTCACGCGCCGGCCGTCTTTATGATTTTTGCGAGTTGCGCACAGGCGCTCAAATGTAGGGTGGGTTAAATAACCCACCAGGCGTTGCGTAGCAACACAACGCCTTTTTATGAGTGCCTGGCGGCACATCAGGTGGGTTATCCCCGGCCAGATCACCCGAGGACAAGCGGCACAAACTGCGTGCCTAACCCACCCTACATCGATTATGGAATCGCTTAAGGTAATGCCATCGGCGCCGCATCCCATTTATATCGATTTGCCAATAAAATAGACGCAACCGCGGACGGTGCGCATGCGCCTGGTCCGGCCACATTACTCAAAATCAACAGGGGAATCCGCGTCATGTATGACCGCCGCAGCATTGAACTCATCAATAAATCGACCCGCACGCGCAGAATCGCATTCGCGCTAATCCTCATCGCGCTGGCGCTGCCGTCCCTGTTTGCCTGGAGCGACAACGTCGCCCTCGAAAGCGTAGCCAAATTCACCGGGCAACTGGCCGCGGTGACGCTGCTCGCGCTTATCGCACGGCTATGGGTAGCGCGTCATTACTCCGTGGGCGTCCAGGTCCAGGTGTTGCTGGCGTTTGCACTTGTGCTGCTTGGCTGGTCGGGCTATGTGTCGCGGGTTGCGCACGATGAGCGCGTGGCGGTAGTGGCGCAACTGCCAAGCTCACTATTGCTAGCCGGCGTCTGCCGCCCGAACAATTTGCGTCGCAATAAAGCTGGCAAATACGGACAGATTGTCGTCCACACTTGCTGACTCGAGAGCGCGCATATACTCATCCCTGTTGTCGACACGGATGACTGTCCACGGATAGCCCCCCACCGCCAACAGGACGTTCATGGCAAACCGGGCGGTACGCCCGTTCCCATCCATATACGGGTGCACAAAGCCGAAGAGCCAATGCCCGAGGACAGCACGCACGAAAGCGTCCGTCTCGGCTGCCAGGCATTCGCGCAGGCCATCCATGCCGTCGAGCACGTAGTCATAGTGCGGTGGTGAGTGCAGGGAGCCGCGCAGGAACACCATGTGACGACGGTAGCCTACGAGGTCGGCCACGTCGAGGATGCCAGCATCGACAGATGGCCCGAAAAGCTTCTGGTACCACGCCTGATGCTGAGTGGCGAATAGCTGAGCCGCGAGGCCAGGGTTGGCGGTGCGATGCTCATACACCTGTGCGGCGGCATCGCGCACCAATTCGAAGGCGTCCAGGTAGCCCTTGGCGGCCATCGCTGCCATTTGCTTTTGATCGGCCACATCGTTGATCGGATCCCACCCTTCCTCGGCCACTTTTTGAATGAGTTCGGGCGTAACCCGGTAGCGCTCGATGGACAGCGAGTGATAGGCGTCCTCCATGCGGATTGCCTGCACCCTGGCCAGGTAATCGGCCGGACTCACGTCGACCAGTCCACCGTCCGGTCGACAGGCTGCCACGGCCTCCCGGTGCTGTTCCCACAGGGCGCGGACGCGGGCGTAGAGCGGCGAGCGCCCCGGTTGCCCAAGCGCGTAGACCGGCGTTGCGTCAAACGGGGTTTCGTCGGTTTTGAGGTGGATGCCAAGCCCGGCAAGCTGCTGGAGTACCGCGTCCGCGAAATCGCCTCGGTTCACTTGCCGATATGCCGACAAGATGCGGGCGAGGCCGGCGCGATTGATGTTCACCAGCGCGGCCAGAGCACCCGGGTCCTGCAGCTGTGACATGACGATCTGCACTTCGCGGCCGTACGCAGTGAAATGCCGGGGCGGCAGATTAACCAGGCAGAGCGGGATGTTCATGCAACGCAAGCCATGGATATCGACAGTTTGCGCGGCCGTCGGAAAAGTCGACCTACCCGGGAACATGGCGACCGTATGTCCAAAGGCAAGCTCTTGCACGTGGCTCTGATTGGACTCCAACACAACATTCACTGTTTTGGGAATCACGGTGTACTGAGCGTGCCGCAACAGCGAATGCTCCGCTGTCAGACAATAGCCTGCGCCAAAGCGCTCGCCGAGATAACGCGCAAGGTATTCCCAAAAATTTGCGAAAAATGGGGTCGTGTCGCCCTGTTCGGCCGTCGGGTCGGATACGAAGTACCAGCCCTTGAGAATCTCACGCAGATACCCGGATTCCAGCAGCAGTACCCGATTTGCGTTGTTCAGCTGCTGACCCCGCACAACGCCTCGGTCCGATCCGAGTACGCGGTGCAACTCTTCTAATGCGCGTGCAAGTTTTTGCCGTGGAGTGAGTCGCGGTCGCGCCATAAATCACCATGTTTAGTTGAAATTAATCGCTATGTTCTGCCGTAAATAATCTACATGTTTAACTGCAATTAATCAACATGCTTTCGTTGTTTTTATTCGTTTACCATCACTGCAGGTAGGCTAGGGATATGGCAAATCTGAGCGGTTTCCTGACCGAAACGGGTTTGAGCCAGAACGACCGGATTGGCCGAGGAGCAGACCTCCATATATGGCACATCGCCGCCCGCCTTTTTTGGAGGGAGGCTGGCGGAAGCTGTCAGGAACGCCAAACACCCCCTCGCGTGACTGCCAGTGTCCATTGCATTAAAATTTGCAGCTAGGCAGTATTGTCTTCCCCTCACTATTCATCGACCTCCATGTCATCCGCTTCTCCCTGGTTCGAAATGCCCAGCCCCTACGATCCCGACGGTGGCCGGGTACTAATGCTGGAGCCGCCCTCGGCCTGTGCGGAGGCGTTGCGGTCGCAGTTGCTTGACGAAACTTATCCCAAGCCCTACGTCATGGACGACGGCGAGCGGCGTTTTCTGCATTTCAATGGGCGATTGATCCAAAGCGCCATGCGTCTTGCCGAGCCCAACGACCTGGATCTGCGCTACACGCAAAAGATGATGTCCTTCCTGCTGTTCCGCGCCAGGCCGAGGCGTGTCTTGCTAATCGGCCTCGGCGGCGGCTCCCTGGTCAAGTTCTGCCACTATCGGCTGCCGGCTACGCACATGACCGTGCTGGAAAACAATCCTGACGTGATCGCATTGCGGGAGGCTTTTCTGGTGCCGCCCGATGGCCCCAATCTCAAGGTGCTGGAGGCCGACGGTGCGGCGTATCTGGAGCAAACGGAAAAAGGCATCGACGTGTTGCTGGTGGATGCCTTCGACAGCGCCGGTTTCGCCCCCGGCCTCGCCAACCTGGAATTCTTCGAACAGGCCCGCGCCAAGCTGGCGGGGAGCGGCGTGCTGGTGGTGAATCTGGCGGGAGACTCGCTGAGCTATGCGGGCCTGATCGGGGTGGTCATGCGGGTCTTCGACGATCGGGTTATCGTGTTCCCGGTGCGGGAGGACGACAACTATGTGCTGCTCGCCTTCAAGGATCCGGATTTCGAGCCCGACTGGCGCCGGTTGCATGCCTTGGCAAAGGAATTGCGGTCCAAGTACGGACTGGACTTTCCCTCCTTCCTGGAAAAAATCGAGCGCTCGGCCAAGCTCGATCTGGCCCGCCGCGAAGCGGGGCGCGGGTATTGATTTCACCGGGCCGGCCCACGTTCAGGCCAAGCGCGAATTCATCGCGCCTGGCTGAACCGCTCGCATAGGCCCTGCACCGTCTCGCGCTCGCCGCGAATGCGCAGGAAGGCGCCTTCACCGTCGGCGCGCTCCTCCAGCACCTCGCAACTGGCGAAGATTTCGCCGCGCAGTTGCTGTTCCGACCAGGGGAGGAACAGTTCGGCCTCGACGAGACCCTGCTGGAAGAACGCGACTATCGCCTCGCGCAGCTTTGCGACGTCGCCGGTGCGGCGCGCGCTCATCACGATGCAATCGGGGTAGTGCGCGCGCAGCGCCGCTTCGCGCTCGGCTTGCGCTTCCGCATCGCCGACGTGGTCGATCTTGTTGAAGACGCGGATGCGCGGCACGTCCTGCGCACCGATTTCGTCCAGTACCTTGTCGGTGACTTCGAGCTGCCGTTCGAATCCGGGATCGCTCGCGTCGATGACGTGGAGCAGCAGCGACGCGTCGAGCGCTTCCTCCAGCGTCGACTTGAACGAGGCGACGAGCCCGTGCGGCAGGTTCTTGATGAAGCCGACCGTGTCGCTGACCAGCACGCGCGGCCTGCTCTCGGGCTGGAGGGCGCGCACGGTGGTGTCGAGCGTGGCGAAGAGTTTGTTTTCGACCAGCACCTCGCTGCCGGTGAGGGCGCGCATCAGGGTGGACTTGCCCGCGTTGGTGTAGCCGACCAGCGCGAGGTTGGCGAGTCCCTGGCGCGCCTGTCGCCGCGCGCGCTGCGTCTTGCGCTCGACGTCCATCGCGGCGATCTCAAGCTGCAGCTCGGCGATGCGGTCGCGAATCTTGCGTTTGTCCAGCTCGGTGTGCGACTCGCCGGCGCCGCGGCCGCCCATGCCGCTACGCTGCCGCCCTTGAGGCCCGGCAAGCTTCGCCGCCTCGCGCAGGCGCGGCGCCATGTAGCCGAGGCGTGCGATTTCCACCTGGGCACGCGCGGCGCGGGAGCTGGCGTGGCGGTGGAAGATTTCGAGGATGACCATGGTGCGGTCCATCACCTCGCAACCGACCTCCTTTTCGAGGTTGCGCGCCTGCGACGGCGAGATTTCGTGATCGACGAAGAGGGCGTCGATCTTGCCGGCGTCGGGGTCGGCGGCGTCATGTGGCGGGTGCTCGAAGGTGACGGGCGCGGGGGCGCTGTCCACGAATTCGCGTATCTCCTCCCGCTTGCCGGCGCCCAGGTAGGCCGTGGTGTCGAAGCTGGCGCGCTTTTGCGTGAAGGTGGCGATGATCTGGAAACCCAGCGTCTTCGCCAGATCGCGCAGCTCGGCCAGCGACGACTCGAACTCCACGTCGCTCACGTTCGGCAGTTGCACGGACGCCACGACGGCGTATTTCGGCTTCTCTTTGACTTCTTTTCGCATGCGGGGATGGCTTCTCTTGAATGGGGCGATGGCTAGTATAGACCTGTCAATGCCCGTTCTGGCTTCAACTGCCGAAGGCCGCCACCAGGGCCGCGATCATGTAGGCGTGGTCGTGCACGCCGGCGCTCTCGCGCGCGCTGTGCATCGCCCACATGGGCGAGCCGACGTCCACGCTGGCGACGCCCAGCTGTGCCGCCACCATGGGGCCGATGGTGCTGCCGCAACCCAGGTCGCTGCGATGGGCGTACTGCTGGTACGGCACCCCGACTTTCTCGCACAGCCCCATGAAACGGGCCGCCGTCTCCGCGTTGGTGGTGTAGCGCTGGTTCACGTTGGTCTTGATGACCGGGCCGCCGTTCACCATCACTTTGTGGCCGGGTTCATAGGCGGCCGGGAAATTCGGATTGTAGGCATGGGCCATGTCGGCGCTGATGAAGAAACTGCGCGCCATGGCGCGGCGCCGGTCCTCTTCGTCCAGCTCAGCCTGAAAACCGATGCGCGTCAGCACGTCGGCGACGAAACTGCCGCCGGCCCCGCTGGCGCTCTCGCTGCCGACCTCCTCGTGGTCGAAGAAGGCCGCCACGCAAGTGGCCGTCGGCTGCTCCGTCGCGATCAGCGCGATGAGGGCAGCGTAGGAGGACGCCAGATTGTCCAGCTGGCGGCTGGCGATGAACTCCTCGTTGGCGCCCCACAGGCAACCCTTCTGCACGTCATGGACCGTCAGTTCCCAGCTCAGCAGGTCTGCCGCTTCTCCCTGCACTTTGTCGGCCAACAGCTTGCGCAAGTTTGCTTCCGCGTCCTCGCCTTCGCCCAGCAGGCCGAGGATCAGCGGCAGTTCCGTCTGCTTGTTGAACTTCAGTCCCTGTTCGTTCACTTCCCGGTTCATGTGAATCGCCAGGTTGGGCAGGCGCACCAGCGGCTGTTCGAAGCGCAGCAGCCGCGTTTCCTGCCCCGCCGGCCCGCGCAGCACGACGCGCCCGGCCAGGCTCAAGTCCCGGTCGGCGAAGGTGGCCAGTATCGGCCCGCCATAAACCTCGACCGCCAGACGCACCAGGCCGTCGCCGGCCAGGGCCGCCTTAGGCTTGAGCCTCAGGCCCGGAGAATCGGTATGGGCACCGACGATGCGAAAGCCGGATTCCGCCAGCGGCCGGCTGCCCAGCACGAAGGCAATCAGCGATGCGCCGCCGCGCACTGCGTAATAGCGCTCGCCCGCCGCAAGCTGCCAGCGCGCGCCCTCCTCAAGCCGGGTGAAGCCCTGCGCCAGCAGGCGCGCCTCGGCGCTCGCCACGGCGTGCCAGGGGCTGGGGCTGGCGTCGATGAAGTCGATTAGCTCATGGGTGGCGGTTCGGGCGTGGGCGATGGCAGGCATGGTGGGTACAGTGAGTTGCGGTTAGGAGAAAGTATTATAACTGGCTCGCACCTCGCGTGTTTCGCCAAGCGCTTATTCCACATGCCCGGTATTACGTGCGTGCGCACGCCAAAGCACAGTCACCCCGAGTACGGCCGACAACACCGAGGCGGCGAATACTGCGATCTTGGCGACAGCGAAATCTTCGGCGACCGGAAACGCCTGCCCGGCGATGAAAAGCGACATGGTGAACCCGATGCCAGCCAGTGCGCCTGCGCCGCCGAGTTGCCGCCAGGTATAGGTCTTGGGCTTGTGTGCGATGCCCAGCTTGACGGCCAGGACAGAGGCCAGAATAAATCCCAGCGGCTTGCCGATGGTCAGGCCTGCTGCAATCGCCAATGCCAGCATGCCGTGAGCGCTGAAAATGTCGGTGCCGGTGGCGACGCCGGCATTGGCCAATGCGAAAATCGGCAGAACCAGGTAGCTGGAGCGCGGCGCGACGTTGCGCAGCAGGCGGTCCGCCGGGGATTCCAGGCGGTCATGGATGGCGTCCAGCGCTTCCAGGGCCGGTATCGATGGTCCGCGACGCAACTGCTCGCCACGGTGTTGGGCTTCCGTCGTCAGGATCGCGTCGGCCTGCATCGCGAGCGTTTTGAAATCCGGCGGCGGGCGCGTCGGGATCAGCGCGGCAAGCATGATGCCGGCCAAGGTGGCATCCAGCCCGCTGGCGTGGACGCAGGCCCACAGCGCAACGCCTGCCAGGAGGTAGGGCGATACGCTGTATATCCCGGCGCGGTTGAGCAGCATGAGCCCGGCCGTGATCGCCGCTGCGCCAACGAGGTAGCTGTAATGCAAATCTCCGGAATAGAACATCGCCACCACGACGATGGCGCCGATATCGTCAACGATGGCGGCTGCGGTCAGAAAGATGCGCAGGTCCACCGGCACGCGCGCGCCCATCATGGCCACCAGAGCTACCGCGAAGGCCGTGTCGGTCGCCATCGGCACGCCCCAGCCCATGGACCACGGGCCGCTCGGGATGATGCTCAGATAGAGTATTGCCGGCACGGTCATGCCGCCGATCGCCGCCGCGACCGGCAACGCCGCTGCACGTCGGCTGGACAAATGGCCGATGGTGAATTCGCGTTTGACCTCCAGGCCCACGACCAGGAAGAAGATCGTCAGCAGGGCATCGTTGACCCAATGCAACAGCGACATGCGAAATTCAGAGCCGTCGAACGCAATACTCAATTCGGTCTGCCAGAAGGCCTCGAAGTCGCGCCCCCAGCCTGAATTGGTGAGTGCGACGGCCAGCAGCGTGGCCAGCAGCAGCAACACCCCGGCCGAGGGCGCCCAGCTCGCAAACGTCAGCGCCGCCGTGCGCACGCGGTGCCCGAGGGAGCGGAGCATCGCATCGGTGAAGGAGCTTTCATCCCAGGGGCCATCGTAACGGCGCCCATTGATGAAAAACGTCGGCGTCATGTGCACGCCGCTGGCCAGCGCGCTTTCGATGTCGAGATCCACGCGCTCCCTGGCTTGCTCGGTCGTCGCCTGCAAGGTCTCGCCATCCAGCTGTGGCAGGCCGAGCGTCTCCGCAACAGCGTGCAAGTCGTCCTCGCTCAGCTTGTCCGAGCGTGTCATCAGCGCAACATGCGCGTCCCAGAACAGGGCGTGATTCGGCGCGGATTCCGCGAGTTCGGCCGCGGGCCGCGCAAGCTCGTTGCCGACCAGCGGGCGATGGCGGAACACATAGCGCAGGCGGTCGCCCAACTGGCCCCGAACTTCGGTGATGCGCTCGTTCGCCGCGCGGCAGTGGGGGCAGTCGTAACTGCCGTATTCCACCAGGGTGATCGGTGCGTTGTTCGGCCCGAGCACATGGTCCCGGACGTCGTCCACCGGACGGTCGAGATGACCGGTCCCAGTTGCGTGATGATGGATCTTCGCGGACGGGCTGTCCTGTTTAGTCGACATTTTGCCATCCAGGGTTGTTTGAATAGCCCATCGGGAATTGCGCAGGCTTTGCTGCCCATCACTCGATGATGTGGTGCACCGGCAGCTTGCTCATGGTCCATTCGCCCGTCTTCACGTCGTACTGGGACGCGGTGAAGGCATGCCAGTCGGCATCGTCCAGCTTGGGGAAATCGCCGCGGTAGTAGTAACCGGGCCACCGGGTTTCCTGCCGGTACAGCGTGTGCCGGAGCACCGCCTCGGCGGTCCAGACCCGGTGGTGGAGTTCCCAGGCGCGCTGGAGCTGGTGGAGGTCCTCCGCGCCGATATGGTCGAGGTCTTCCTTGAGCATGGTCAGCAGTTCCAGGCCGCGGTTGAGCATCGGTTCGCTGGTCATGTAGAAGGTGCTGATGCCGCCGACGTACTCGTCCATGATTTTTTCCAGCCGCTGCAGGCCTTGAAGAGGGGAGATGTAGCTCGGCGCCACGCTGCCGGCGACGATCTCGTTCCTGCCGATTTCGAAGTTTTCCAGCGGCTTGAAGATTTCCTGCTGGAGCATCGTGAGCTGCGCTTCGTCCACCTGGGGCGGGTTGCCGGCCAGTTCCCTGACGTATTTGACGGCGGACTTGCCGGCGATCCGCCCTTCGGTGAAGGAGCCGGAGGAGAACTTGTGCGCGGAACCGCCGATGGTGTCGCCGGCGCCGAACAGCCCTTCGACCGTGGTCATCCGGTTGTAGCCCCACTGGTAGTCCGCCGGGGCGCAGTCCTCCGGTCCGCTGGCCCAGGCGCCGGAACAGGTGGCGTGTGAGCCCATGACGTAAGGCTCGGAGGTGGTCAGCTCGGACGGTTTCTCCTTGGGGTCGATGTTCTGCGACGCCCAGACCACCGCCTGGCCGACCGTCATGTCGAGGAAATCCTCCCAGCCGGTATTTTCCTTCTCCTTGGTGTCGAGCACCTGCTGGGTCTGCATGTAGATGGGGCCGTTGCCGGCCTTGACCTCCTGCAGCATGGCGTGATTGCGCAAACAGGTCGGCAGCGGCGTGGTCTCCGCGTATTTGCCGACCAGGGATTTGATTTCGTCGAGCCGGGCGGCCTCGTAGTTCTCGCCGTAAGCGTTGGTGGTCTGCGCCTTGAGCAGCAGCGACCAGGCGCCGACCGGACCGTAGCCGTCCTTGAAGCGGGCGAGGACGATGCGGTTTTCCATCTGGATCATTTTGGCGCCGGTGCGCAACACCAGGCCGTAGGCCGAGGCGCTGCTCCAGGGGGCGTACCAGGTCTTCCCCGCGCCTTCGCCGACCGAGCGCGGCCGGAACACGTGCGAGGCGCCGCCGGCGGCGACGATCACCGCCTTGGCGCGGAACACGTGCAACTGCCCGTCGCGGACGTTGAAGCCGAGGGCGCCGGCCACCCGGTTGGGGCGCGTCTTGTCCATCAGCAGATGGGTCACCATGATGCGGTTGTAGACTTCGCTGGCGGACTTCCGGGCGGCCTCGGCGATGATCGGCTTGTAGCTCTCGCCGTGGATCATCACCTGCCATTTCCCTTCCCGCAGGTATCTGCCGGTCTTCGGGTCCTTCATGATCGGCAGGCCCCATTCCTCGAACTTGTGGACCGTGGAGTCGACATGCCGGGCGATGTCGAAGATCAAATCCTCGCGCACCAGCCCCATCAGGTCGCCGCGCGCATAACGCACGAAGTCGGCCGGCTGGTTCTCGCCCCACTGCATACCCATGTAGCAGTTGATCGCCGAGAGGCCGTGCGAGACGGCGCCGCTGCGCTCGATGTTGGCCTTCTCGACCAGTACGATCTTCAGGTCACGCCCCCAGTAGCGGGATTCGTAAGTGGCGCCGCAGCCGCCGAAACCGCCGCCGATGACGAGGATGTCCGCGTCCACGAACTTGATGTTTTTTGAAGATCGCTGACTCATGGCATCACACCTCTTTCTTGTCGAGAACCGGAAGGGTCGGCAGCATCTCCACCCCGAGCGCCGTGGGCTCGTGCGCGAGCATCTGGGAACCCAGGGCGTTTGCGTCGGGCGCCGCGTAATCGGATGGCGGCTTGATGGAACCCCAGGGCGTGGTCCGGATCGGGAAGGTGAACTCCTTCACCCGCCCATCGCGGTAGCGGATCTTCCACGAGATGGTGCCCATTTTCTCTTCCCGCAGCACCCTGACGCTGTGGCCCAGCGGCGCGAAGTCGGCAAACCCGCGCACGTCGATCGCGTGCTGCGGGCAGGCCTTCACGCACGAGTAGCACTCCCAGCAGAAATTCGGCTCGACGTTGTAAGACCGGCGGTAGACCGGGTCGATGTGCATGATGTCGGAGGGACAGATATCCACGCACTCGCCGCAGCCGTCGCAGCGCGTCATGTATGTGAAGGTGGGCATCGCTCGCCTCCTGTCGGGCTCGGCAAGTCGGACGAACCGTCGGCTTCCTCGACCCGTCTCTGGAAGGCCACCACGGGCTTGTAGAACATGTGGGCGAACTTGGACCAGGGCACGGAAACAAACAGCGCCGTGGTGAAGAGGATGTAGAGGCCGGCGCATAACCCGGTCGCGGCAGGGTTGCCCGCCATTGCCGCCAATTCGAACAGCAGCGCGAAGCTCACGCTGGCAAGCAGGGTGACGATGAACAGGTCCGCGCGCACCAGTCGCCAGGGCGGCTGGCCGTCATGGACCACGTTCACCCGGAGCAGGAAGAAGAACCAGTAACCGCCAAGCAGCGTCATCAGGGCGCCGAGGTTCCACAAGAGCGGGAGGACGGCTGGCGTGGACGTGTCGGCCGGATAGACGAATATCAGCGCGATGGTCGTGAGCAGGTAAAGCACGAAACCGTAGAACATCAGGACATGCGAAATCCGCCGCTGCCGGTTGCAGAATTCGCCGAACGTCGCAACGTCGTGCGCCAGGGTTTTGGCCGCAATGGCGGCCATGTCCGCGCCGCCGAGCTGCCGCTGCGCGGCCGCCTTGCGCCGCTTCCTGTCGCGCAGGAAGAATTCGAATTTCCTGTCATGAAGGAGATCGAACGCCGTTCCGACGGCAACCGCGAGCGCCATCAACACGACGTAGCCCTGCATGACGGCGGGTGACACGAATTCGGACAGCGGGAGGAACGGATTGGTGGTGAACATCCTGACCTCCAATGCCCCTTGCGGGCGAGGCCCGCGTCCGGATGGCGCGGGAACGGTGGAGCGTTGGACCGATGATAGCACCGCACAGGGCCGTATCGATTGATCTGCCCGGGGGGCAATCAGGTAGAAATGGCGGGAAATTCGCTTGATTTAGCCGGGGGAAAATCCGGTAGAAGCAAGTGCACGCCCATTCACGGAAGTCGCCGGATTCAAGTCGTTATTCGAGCAGCCCGCTCAATGGGCGCGGCTTGGCGATGCCGTAGCCCTGCATGTAATCGACGCCGAGCTTGCTGAGCGTGTCCATGATGCGCTGGTTCTCGACGAACTCGGCGATGGTCTTTCTTCCCATGACGTGGCCGATGTGGTTGATCGACTCGACCATGGCGTAGTCCGCGGCATCCGAGGCGATGTCCTTGACGAACATGCCGTCGATCTTGAGAAAATCGACCGGCAGCTTCTTCAGGTAGGCATAGGAGGAAAAGCCGCTGCCGAAATCGTCGAGGGCGAACTTGCAGCCATGGTTCTTGAGCCGGTTGATGAAGTGGGTGGCCTTGCCGAGGTTGGCGATGGCCTCCGTTTCGGTGATCTCGAAGCAGATTTTCTCCGGCGGGATGGCGAATTCCTTGAGCGCGTTCTCGATGTGCGTCAGACAGCCGTCATCGCCCAGCGAGTTGCCGGAGAGATTGACGGAGCCGAGCTCCAGCGCTTGCAGGTGGCCGGGGTGCTCAGCCAGCCAGCGGAAATAGGTACTGACGACCCAGCGGTCGATGGTGGCGATCAGGTTGTAGCGCTCCGCGGCCGGCAGGAAGGCGCCGGGGGCGATCAGCTGGCCGGATTCGGAGCGCATGCGGATGAGGATCTCGTAATGGCTGACGAGGTCCGCCGGCGCATCGCGCTGCACGATGGGCTGGTAATGGAGCTCCATGCGCTGTTCTTCCAGCGCCTTGGTGATGCGCGGCGTCCATTCCATTTCGCCGTGGCGCGCGTGCAGCGCCTGGTCGGCCTCGTCGTGCACGTAGATGCGGTTGCGCCCGGCTTCTTTCGCCATGTGGCAGGCGGCGTCGACCCGGCTCATGATGTGCATCACGGATGCACTTTCGCGATCGATGTTGATCAGGCCGATGCTGATGCCGATGCTGAAGGTTTTGTCTTCCCAGACGAAGCGGAAATGCTGCGTCAGCTCCAGAATCTTGTTGGCGAAGGCCAGCGCCTGCTCGGTGGTGCTGTTTTGCAGCAGCAGGCCGAACTCGTCGCCGCCGATGCGCGCCAGGATATCGTCCTGGCGCAGCCGGCTGGCCAGCTTGGCGGTGTACTGCTTCAGCAGCTCGTCGCCGGCGATATGGCCGCAGGTGTCGTTGATCACCTTGAACTGGTCGAGGTCCATGTACAGCAGGGTGTGCTCGCTGTTGCTCACATGGGCGTCGTGGATGGCCTGCTTGATGCGGTATTCGAACTCGTGGCGGTTGAAGAACCCGGTCAGGGCGTCGTGCGTGGCCTGGTGCGAAAGCTGGCTGGTCAGTTCATGCGTTTGTGTCGTGTTGCGCAACACCAGCACGACGCCGAACGCTTTTCCGTTCTGGTCGCGCATCGGCGCGGCGCTGGGTTCGAGGTAGATTTCCCGCCGCTCGTCGCGCACCAGGACCAGGGTGTTGTACTGTTCCGGCAGTCCGCCCCTGTGCAGGCAGCGCTCCACCAGGTTACCGGCTTCCTTGCGGCTGTGTTCGAACAACAGGGTGCCCAGTTCCGCCAGGCGCTTCGATCTGGCCTCGCTCAGGCTGGTGGCGAAGATCTGTTCGGCAACCGGGTTGAGGTACTCGATGCGTCCCTGGGTATCGGTGGTGATCACCGCATCGCCGATGGACGAGAGGGTGACCTGGGCTTTTTTCTTCTCGCTGAACAGGCTGCGGTTGGCCTGCTCCAGTTGCTCGATCAGGCTGTTGTTGTCGATGGCGATGGCGACCTGGCTGGCCAACAGGGTGAGGAGGTCGAGGTCGTTGCGGTCGAAGTCGCGTCCGCCGATCTTGTTGATGCCGGCGATGCCGCCGAGAAAGTGGTTGCGGCCCACCACCGGTACCAGGATGACGCTGCCGACTTCCTTTTCCCACTTGTTGCGCTCTTCCGCGTCCAGCTCTTCCAGCACGCCGTGCCACCAGGGGCGCTGGTGCTTCCATACCCAGCCGCAGATGCCCAGGTTGATGTCCAGGCTTTCGCCGACGATTTCCTCGGCATTCAGGCCGCAGCCGGCGCGGTAGGTGTAGGTGGTGCAGTTGTCGTCCAGCACGGGAATCAGGACGGTTTCGGCCTTGATCAGCCCCTGCGCGAAGCTGGCCACCATGTCGAAAATGCCTTCGACGTCGAAGCGCTCGCGCACCGCCATGACCACTTCCTTGAACAAGGCGATCTGCTGGTTGCGCTTGTATAGCTCTTCTTCCAGCTTGATGACTTGGGTGTTCGTGGTTTGGGCTAAGGGCTTGGTCATTGAAGCGATAAATTACACCATCGTTTTGGTCAGGTATAGTTAAATTTTATGCGCTCAGGGCGCCCGGTGTTAAGCCGACCACAGCGGTCCCTCGTCCATCAGCGCGATCTGTTCGCGCAATTCGAGAACGCGGTCCTGCCAGTAGCGTTGCGAGTTGAACCAGGGGAAGGCCGCGGGAAACGCCGGGTCGTCCCAGCGGCGCGCAAGCCAGGCGGCATAGTGGATCAGGCGCAAGGTGCGCAGCCCCTCGACGAGGTGCAGTTCGCGGGTGTCGAAATCGTAAAAATCCTCGTAGCCCGCGAGCACGTCGGCGAGCTGGCGCGTCATGTCGGCGCGCTCGCCGGAAAGCAGCATCCACAGATCCTGCACCGCCGGCCCCATGCGGCTGTCGTCGAAGTCGACGAAGTGAGGGCCGCTGTCGGTCCACAGCACATTGCCGGCGTGGCAGTCGCCGTGGAGGCGCAATATCGGCACTTTGCCGGCGCGGTCGAAGCAGCGCCGCACCCCGTCCAGCGCCTGCGCCACCACGCTGCGGTAGGCTTCGTTCAGGTCGGTCGGGATGAAGTCGTGCGCCAGCAGGTAATCGCGCGGCTCCTCGCCGAAGCTCTTTATATCCAGCGTGGGGCGCTCATGGAAGGGACGCAGGGCGCCGATGGCGTGAATGCGGCCGAGGAAGCGGCCCATCCATTCCAGCGTGTTGCTGTCATCGAGTTCCGGCGCGCGGCCGCCGTGCCTGGGGAACAGCGCGAAGCGGAAACCCTCGAAGGCGTGCAGCGTCTTGCCCCCGCCCAGCTTGAGCGCCGGCACGACAGGGATCTCGCGCTCGGCCAGTTCCTCGACGAAGGCGTGCTCTTCGAGAATGGCGGCGTCCGTCCAGCGCGCCGGGCGGTAGAACTTCGCCACCAGCGGCGGCCCTTCCTCCATGCCGACCTGGTAAACCCGATTTTCGTAGCTGTTGAGCGCCAGCAGGCGGCCGTCGCCACGCAAACCCACGCTGTCGAGCGAGTTCAGGATGGCGTCCGGGGTGAGCGCCGAGAAAGGAGTGGTGCCGTCGATAGTCATGGGCGCCATTGTACATGGCGCCCGTGACGGCAGCAGCCGTCAGTGTTTCCGATATGGCAAGCAGCCATCAGTGCTTCTGATACAGCCCGACCAGTTCGGCCTGGGCCAGCACATGCCCTTTCATGGCCCTCTCGAGCGTGGCTTTGGTAGGAATTTTCAGGTTTGGCAGCAGGGTGTCGAGGGCGTACAGCTTGTGGAAATAGCGATGACGTCCCACCGGCGGGCATGGCCCGCCGTAGGCGCTGCGCTGCCAGTCGTTGGTGCCCTGCAGGGTGCCGTGCGGGAGGTCTTGCGCGGTCATCCCCCCCGCCAGGCCTGTGGTGCCTGGCGGAATGTTGTACAGCACCCAGTGCACCCAGGTCATCCGGGGCGCAGCGGGGTCGGGCGCATCCGGGTCGTCGACGATCAGCACCAGGCTTTTGGTGCCGGCGGGCGGCGGCGTCCACGAAAGGGGCGGCGACACGTCGCGACTGTCGCAAGTGTGGAGCGAGGGAATCGCGCCATTGTGAGAAAAAGCGCTAGATGTGAGCGTGAAACCCATGGTCCTGTCCTCCTTGCCGCCGGATGATGCGAAGCCGACAGCCGCGGCGCACAACAACATTAGCGCCACAGCTGCCTGCAGGCTGAACTTCATCATCCCTTGACCGGAATGGTTCTGGCGGTCTGGTTGCCGGACTTGGGCAGGCGCACGCTCAATACGCCGTTCTTGTAGCTGGCCTCGGCCTGCTCGGTGTCGACGTTGCGCGGCAAGGGGATGGCGCGCCGGAACGAGCCGTAAGCACGCTCCATGACATGGTAGGTGCTGTCGTGCGTTTCGCGCTCGAAGCGTTTCTCGCCGCTCAGGTAAAGCGTATTGCCCTCGATCGAGATGTGGCAGTCGTCCTTGTCCATGCCTGGGACTTCAACGCGCACCACGATTTCCTTTTCCGTTTCTTCCACTTCTCCCGCCAGCAGGCTCCAGCGCGGGAAGGCCGTCAGGGTGTTGCCGGTGGCCAGTTCGTCTTCCTTGTTGCGCGAGAAGTGGGTGAGCGCGTTGTTGCCCCGGCTCAGCAGCTCGCGCCAGCCTTCCGAAAGATTTTCCCAGGCGCGGTTGATCTCGCGGCCGATGTCCTTGCCTACCCGTTTCAATGAATCCAGCATGATGGTTCTCCTTTTTGTTACACAAGGTTGAAGTCACATTTCGTGGCTGAAATCGGTATGCAAATTTGATTCGTTCAACGAAGGAATGGTTCACTTCCCAAAAAACTTCCTGCGCGGACGTTTTAATATGACAAAAAGTTCATGTGCATGAGGTCCGCAAGGCATTTGTCCATTCCGGATTTCATGGCGTTTGGCGTAGAATAAAATCAAACCATTCGCCCGTGCGCCAATCGTCACCCGTCCGGAAAAAATCAAGCATGTCCATCGACAAGCAAACCGTCTTCGAAAAAACCCCAAAAGGAATAAACGAATCCAAAGGTCGCTGGGGTATTTTCGCGGACCGGCGGCAAAAAATCCTCGCGCTGATCGACGGGAAGACGACGGTCGAGAATGTCATCGCCACATCGGGCATGAAGGAAAACAGACTCATGCCGGAACTGGAGGCATTGCTCCAGGAGCGGCTGATTCGCGAAAGCTATATACCTGCCGGTCAATTCACCATCAATGCCCCCGAGCATTCGCGTCAAGGCATTTACGTCACCGTCGCAGACACCCAGGCATTCATGGAAGCGCTGGAAAAGCAGAAGCCGTCCGAGACGGAAGCCGATGAAGAGGATTTGATTTCCCTGGCCGATATCGAGGAAAAGCTTCAACAGGAAGCCGAGCAACTGGCTGCAAGAGAAGAAGTCGAGCGCCAGTTGCAGATCGAGGCAAGGGTCAAGGAGGAGGCGGAGCGTCTTGCTCGTGAAGAAGCCGAACGCAAGGCGAAGGCAGAAGCCGAGCATGCCGCCCGCGAGGAAGCACAACGCCAGGCCAGGGAAGAAGAGGCGCGCCAGGTTCGCGCCGAGGCCGAACGCCAGGCGCAAGAGGCCGCGGAACGCGCTGCTCGCGAGGAAGCTGCGCGTCAGGCCAAGGAAGAAGAAGCCCGTCGGGTTCGCGCAGAAGCCGAACGCAAGGCGCAGGAGGCCGCGGAACGCGCCGCCCGTGAGGAAACTGAGCGCTTGGCCAAGGAAGAAGCGGCGCGCCGAGCGAGTGAAGAAGCCGAACGTAAGGCGATGGAAGAAGCGGAACGCGCTGTCCGCGAGGAAGCGGAGCGTGTGGCAAGGGAAGAAGAGGCCCGCCGGGTTCACGAAGAAGCTGAACGCAAGGCGAAGGAGGCGGCAGAGCGTGCCGCCCGCGAGGAAGCCGAGCGCAAAACCAGGGAAGAAAGAATCGCCAAACGCTTGAAGGCGCGGGAAGAAGAGGAACGCCGCGCGCGCGAAGAGGCCGAGCGTAAGGCGAAGGAGGATGCCGAACGTATAGCCCGCGAGGAAGCGGAACGCCAAGCTAAGGAGGAAGAGGAACGCCGTGCGCGCGAAGAAGTCGAGCGTGCCGCCCGCGAGGAAGCGGAGCGTCTAGCCCAGGAAGAAGCGGAACGCCGCGCCCGCGAAGAGGCCGAGCAGCTGGCGCGGGAAGAAGCGGAACGTGCCGCTCGCGAGGAAGCGGAGCGCCAAGCCAGGGAAGAAGAGGAGCGTCGCGCCCTCGAAGAAGCAGAGCAGCTGGCGCGGGAAGAAGCGGAACGTGCCGCCCGCGAGGAAGCAGAGCGCCTGGCCCGGGAAGAAGAGGAACGCCGCGCGCGCGAAGAGGCAGAACGGCTGGCGCGGGAAGAAGCTGAGCGCGCCGCCCGCGAGGAAGCAGAGCGCCTGGCCCGGGAAGAAGAGGAGCGCCGCGCCCGCGAAGAGGCCGAGCATCTGGCGCGTGAAGAAGCCGAGCGTGCCGCCCGCGAGGAAGCGGAACGTGCCGCCCGCGAGGAAGCCGAGCGTCTGGCCCGGGAAGAAGAGGAACGCCGCGCACACGAAGAGGCCGAGCAGCTGGCGCGTGAAGAAGCAGAGCGCGCCGCTCGCGAGGAAGTGGAGCTTCTAGCCCGGGAAGAAGAGGAACGCCGCGCACGCGAAGAAGCCGAGCAGCTGGCGCGGGAAGAAGCGGAGCGCGCCGCCAGCGAGGAAGCCGAGCGACTGGCTCAGGAAGAAGACGAACGCGCCGCCCGCGAGGAAGTTGCGCGCATAGCCAAGGAAGCAGAGGCACGCCGCGCGCGCGAAGAGGCGGAGCGCAAGGCTCAGGACGAAGCCGAACGTCTGGCTCGCAAGGAAGCCCAGCGCCAGGCCAAGGCGGACGAGGCACGCCGTGCGCGTGAAGAGGCAGAGCGCAAGGCACAGGAAAAAGCCGAGCGCAAAGCCCGCGAGGCGGCGGAAAAAGTCGCCCGGAAAGAGGCCATGCTCAGTGCGCGCGAGGAGCGCGAGCCGGGGGAGTCCGGCGACAGGAAGGCCGTCCTGCTAACCCGGATCAAATGGGGAGCCGCAGGGCTCGTGGCATTGCTGGTTTTGGCTGGTGTGGGGATCAATTTCGTGCCGCTCGGTTCTTCCCGCACTCAGCTCGAGAAGCTGGCGAGCACGAAACTGGGTGAGCCGGTGAAGATTCAGTCCATGCATGTCGTGCTCCTTCCTTCGCCGCATCTCAAACTCGACCAGGTGCGGATCGGATCGCAGGGCGACAGCCGCATTGCCGTAGCCACGATTTATGCCGGTTGGGGAACGCTGCTCGGCAGCGCTCGCAAGGTCGAGCGCATCGAGCTGGAGAAAGTGGATCTGGCGCCGGGGATGCTGGAAACGGCTGCCGGCTGGCCCGCGAAGAATGCGCAGCAACAGCCGGCCTACCAGGTTGCGCGGGTCACCGTGCGGAACCTGAAAATCGCAGCAAGCGATCCGGCGTTCCCTGCTTTCCGGGGCGATTTCGATTTTTCGGCTGCAGGACGGCTGGACAAGGCCTCGCTGGCCAGCGAGGATGGCGCGCTGCGCGCTGACTTCGCGCCCGCGCCGGAAGGCGGCCTTGGCGTGTCTGTCAGCGCAAGCGACATTGCGCCGCTTTATTTCCTGCCGGTCAAAATCTCATCCTTGCATGCCACCGCCAAGGCAGGCGATCGGAGCATCCGGTTCGACGATCTGAGCGGCAGCGTTTCCGGCGGGAAGGTCAGCGGCTCGCTCACCTTGTCCTGGGATGCCGGCTGGTCTGCCGCCGGAGACGTGCGCATTGCTGGGGCGAATATCGCCGCGTCTTCCGCCAAGCCGGATTCCCCGATTGTTTCCGGCAAGCTCGATGCCGCCTTCAGCTTCCTCCAGCAGGCAACAATGCCTGAGCAGCTATTGCGGCAGCCGCTGCTGACCGGCAGCGTCACGCTGCGCGACGGTGCCGTAACGGGATTTGACCTGGCGGAAACACTGCATTACGCGGTCGAGGCGATCTATATCGGGCAAACGCCCTTCGACGTGTGGTCGTTCAGGCTCGAACCTTCCGGCGACCGGCAGGGATACCGGGTGATGCGCATGGCGGGCAAAGGGCTACTGGTCGAAGGGTATGGCGAAGTTTCCGCCAAGGGTGCCCTGTCCGGGGCCGTCAAGCTCTCGTTGGAAGAAAAGAAGAAGACCATGCGCGGCAACTACAGGCTGGACGGCACCCTCGCCCGGCCGGCCATTCATCGCGCTAAGTAGTCGTCTAGCAGGTTTCGTTCCTCCCCCTTCAAGGGGGAGGTTGGGTGGGGGATGGGGTAAAAACTCAGCTCCGGTTTCAACCCATCCCCATCCTGACCTTCCCCTTGCACCCGCAAGGAGTGTCCCCGCCGAGAGCGGCAGCAAAGCTGCTCGCTCTGGCGAGAAAGGGGAAGGGACGATCGCGGCGCATTCCCGCCCTAGGCGAAGCGTTCGTTCAGGTACTGGATGATGTCCGCGGACTCGTACATCCACCGGCTGTTGCCCTGTTCGTCCGTGATTCTCAGGCACGGCACCTTGACCGCGCCGCCGCCCTGCAATAAAGCTTCGTGGTGTTGCGGGTCGTTTTTCGCATCGCGCAGTTCGATGCCGAGCGACAGGCGGCTGATTTCGCGCCTGACCTTGATGCAGAAAGGGCAGGTCTTGAACTGGTAAAGGGCCAGGCTGCGGCAATGCTGGTCGACCTGCTTTTGCTGGTCTGGCTGGCGCACGATGCCCTTGGGCGTGGTCGCCGCTTCCCAAAGCAGCATGAACGGGCCGATCACGAGGCGTAAGGTCCTGAAAAACATTCTTATTACTGATCTCATATTAAATTCCAAAGTTACATAAAAAACCGTAGTTCAAGCCACAGAGTTCACAGAGAACACAGAGAGAACAATGGGCTGCGATCTGCCCCTGCCGTACCCAATGGGTGACCGGCAGCAACCCTCCAAGCGCCTGTTTTTCCTCTGTGAACTCTGTGTTCTCTGTGGCTAACTGAGTTTTTAAGGATAAATTAAGGTCTGCGGCGGCGGTCTGAATTCCGTTCAGCCCGATTCCGCTATCTCATTCGCGGAGGCCAGTTCGATCTCCATTCCCAACGTGACCGCCCCGCCGCGCAGTACCCGGCAGCACACCCCGCCGCGCCATTCGGGAACCAGCGCATCGAACAGTTTCGGGTGTACCGCCGTCATGCGTTCGCAGGGGTCGGTCTCGCCGGTTATTTCCAGCACAGCATCGCCGATCACGATGCGGGAACCGGCGGACTGGTAAAGCGGCAAGTCTCCGACCAGAAGATTGGCGCGGCGTTCCGTCCAGGGCAAAATTACGCCGATTTCATTGCAGGCCGTGTGCCACGCTGCCAGGGAAAGCAAGGTAACCTGGCGTGGGCCGGGCTTGCCCCGGCTATCGCCGACCAGGCCTGCCTGCAGGCTTAATTCACCCGTCTCGCGCAATTGCATCGGCTGCAGGCGAACCGGCTTGACGGCGATCCCCAGCAGCTTTGCCTTCACGCGTCGTCGCTCCCGATGCGCATGCATTCGTCGAGAATTTCGCGCATGCGCGCCGCGCCAAGTTTCTCCAGGGTGCGGATGTTGCGTTCCGGAATCTTGTCCGGGCGGGCGTACCCGGCGATGGCGCGCGCCAGTTCCGCTTCGCGCAGGAGATGCAGGATGGGGTAGGGCGAGCGGTTGGTGTAGTTCTCGGCAGCGTCGGGCTCGGTGCCGGCGAACTGGTAATCGGGATGCAGGCTCGCCACCTGGAATTCGCCCTCGTATCCGCCTTCTTCGATCAAGGCATCGACGATGCCGAGGAAGTCGTTGTAGTCGAGGAAGTTGCTCAGCACGTAAGGATGGATCAGCACCGTGGTCTCGATTTCCGCGGCATCCGTCGCGCGCAGCAACTCCAGTTCGCGCTGAACTTCGTCCAGCAGGTCTTCCGGCCGCGCCGCGGCACTCACAACATAGCGCACTTTCCCGCCCTCGTAAGGCTTGCGGGCGAACGGGCAAACGTTCAGTTCGACCACTACGCGCTCGATCCAGCAGCGGGTGCGGGCAATGATGGTATCGATGTCGGGATGATTTTTCATGGGCGCATGATACCAGCGCCGGGCCCGGATATAATCGGCGTTTTCGCACGCATACCGGGAATTGTCTTGTTCAAACTCGTCGGCGCCTTGCTGGGCTTTTATTTCTTCGGATTTTTCGGCGCCATCGCCGGCTATTTCCTGGGCAGCGCGATCGACCGCTATAACGCCTACGGTGCCGGCGGCGTAAACCCGCTCAGCGCCGCGCACCGCCAGGCCGTTTTTCTTGAAACCGTTTTCGTCCTGATGGGGAAAATCGCCAAGGCCGATGGCCGCATCTCCGAGGAAGAAGTCGGGCACGTGGAGCAGCTTATCCGCCAGCTGGGCATGTCGGCCGAGCACCGCCAGCAAGCCATTGCGCTGTTCAAGCGCGGCGCCGCGCCGGACTTCGATTACCAGCCCGTCCTGGGGCAATTCATGGCCGTCTGCGGCCATACGCACAGCCTGAAGCAGATGTTGCTGGTCTATCTCATCGTCATGGCACTGTCCGACGGGCGCATCGACGAGATCGAGGAGCGCCTGCTGATGGAGATCGCCGGAAATCTCGGCTATAGCCCGGCCGCATTCCGGAGCATGCTGGATATGGTCCTGAACCAGTCGCACTTCGGCGCCGGTCAGACTGCATCGGCCAGCGCCCTGGACGACGCCTACAAGGCGCTGGGCGTGAACAGGGAAGCCAGCGACCAGGAAGTCAAACGTGCCTACCGCAAGCTGATGAGCCAATATCATCCGGACAAGCTGATGGGGCAGGGCGTGCCGGAAGACATGATCGCCGTGGCCACCGAGCAGGCCAAGGAAGTGCAGATCGCCTACGACCTGATCGAGAAGAGCCGGAAGCAGTAGGCGGCGCTCCCCCGATCAGTCGTGTACGGTCCGTGCCGACACTTAAATCGCGTCACCCCGTCGGCAATGTCCGAGATCCCGGATCGGGACACATGAGCGGCTCGTCCTGAAACCCCAGCCGGAAGGGCAGTTTTAGCGCGCCATCCTCCTGGTTCAGACCATCATGCCAGCCGCCGCGGTGGTGGTGATAGCGGAACTCCATGGGTGGTCCCCAGTAGTGATAGCGGGGGGAGTATTGGGGGTAATCGTAGTAGTAGCCAGGGTAGGGGTCGTAGACGACACAGCCACCCAGGACCAGGAGCAGCAGGAAAAGGCCATTTCCAGCGAGTTTGCGTAACATGGCGAACCTCCTTTGAGGGATAAGCTCACATAACTCGTTGACTGCGGATTTTCCGGAATGTTCGCACCTCTGCCGAAATTGTTCGGCTGCGCTGGCGCAAGTGGTTCTTGCCGGCTGACTGCTGTATTGTTCGTTTTTTGATTTTTTTGGCGAAACGCCAAAGGTTGCAGCTGCGTGACTGAATTTCCCGTTGTTGAATGGTCCGAGGCGGACGAAAACCGATCCGCCCGCTGGCGTTCGGAGAGCGGCGCGCCGCCGCCCAAGCGCGTGACGGTCGCCGATGACCGCATGACGGCGGATACCGCCTACCGCCTGGCCTGCGAGGGCACCGCGCTGCTGTGGCGCGGGGATTATCAGAACGCGCGCCAGTTGCAGCAGGCCATGGCGCGCCGCATCGACCGCAAGCCGCGCAAGCCGGCTATCTCGCCGAGCGAGGCCTTCCATTTTCACCGCCAGTTCCAGTCCCAGCGTGCGCGCATCCTGGGCATGCTGCTGCTGCCGCTGGAGGCGGATTACGCCATTCCCTTGCGGCGTGCGCCGGATGTGCGGGAGGCCTGCATGGAGGCGTATGGTCCTGCCGAGAGGCCGTCGCTGGTCTCGCTGCGCGAGTTGCTCGGCCTGATCGGGGCGCACGAGTGGCGCAAGAAGGGCGTGGAAATCCCGGCGCTCGGCGGCCGCATCCACCCCTGCTACGGCGTGTTTTCGCCGGTGCGCGGCGAGTACGTGGAACTGGTGGCCGAGGCGCCGCTGCCTTCCTCTGAACTGGCTTTCGACATCGGCACGGGGAGCGGCGTGATCGCGGCGGTGCTGGCCCGCCGGGGGGTGAAGCACGTCGTCGCCACCGACCAGGACCCGCGCGCCCTGGCGTGCGCGCGCGAGAATCTCACGCGGCTCGGACTGGGCGAACAGGTGGAGATCGTCTCCGCGAATCTTTTTCCCGCAGGGCGGGCGCCGCTCATCGTGTGCAATCCGCCGTGGCTGCCGGCGCGCGCGAATTCGCCCATCGAACATGCGATTTACGACCCGGAGAGCCGCATGCTGCTTGGCTTTCTGGGCGGGCTGGCCGAGCACCTGGAAGCGGGCGGCGAGGGCTGGCTGATCCTGTCCGACCTGGCCGAGCACCTGGGGCTGCGTTCGCGGGAGGCGCTGCTGGCCGCATTCGATAAAGCGGGGCTGAAAGTGGTGGGGCGCATGGATGTCAAGCCGACCCATCCCCGCGCCTCGGACGCCAGCGACCCGCTTCACGCCGCGCGCGCCGCCGAGGTGACGTCGCTGTGGCGCCTTGCGGTGCGTTAGATCGGCCACATTTTCAGGAATCTTGTGGAATAATCGCTGCGCAAAATGCGCAACGCAGTCATAAAGGAACGAAATCAATGAATATCAGACGTCATCTGTTTACCTCCGAATCCGTCGCGGAAGGCCACCCGGACAAGATCGCCGACCAGATCTCGGACGCCATCCTGGACGCTTTTCTGGCCGAGGAACCCGAAGCCAAGGTGGCCTGCGAAACTTTCGTGGCGGACAACCTGGTAGTGATTGCCGGCGAGTTCAAAACCGTGCGCAAGGAACTGTTCAGCGAGATCGAGAGCCGCGCCGAGGAGATCGCCCGCCAGGTGCTGCGCGACATCGGCTACCGCGATGCCGAAACCGGCATTGACCCCAACACCTGCGAAGTGCAGGTGCGCTTCAATCACCAGTCCATCCAGATCCACAAGGGCATCACGCTGGCGGGCGGAGACATCGGCGCCGGCGACCAGGGGCTGATGTTCGGCTACGCCTGCGATGAGACGCCGGACCTCATGCCCTACCCGGTCTGGCTGGCGCACCGCCTGGTGAAGCGGCTGGCCGAGCTGCGCAAATCCGGTGAATTGCCGTGGCTGCGCCCCGATGCGAAAAGCCAGGTGACCGTCGCCTACGAAGGGCAGCGCGTGGCGGGTGTCGAGAACGTGGTCATTTCCACCCAGATCGAGCGCGACCTCGACCCGGCCTGGGTGGCGCAGGAAATCACGCGCGAGGTCATCGACCCGCTGGTGCCGCTCGAGCTGCGCACCCCGGACTTCAAGCTGTGGGTCAATCCCGCCGGCCCGTTCGAAATCGGCGGTCCCAACGGCGACACCGGCCTGACCGGGCGCAAGATCATCGTCGATACCTACGGCGGCTCCTGCCCGCACGGCGGCGGCGCTTTTTCAGGGAAAGACCCGACCAAAGTGGACCGCTCGGCGGCCTACATGGCGCGGTATATCGCCAAGAATCTGGTTGCGGCGGGCTATGCGAAGCGTTGCCTGGTGCAGCTGGCTTACGCCATCGGGGTGGCGGAACCGGTCTCGCTGCTGATCGAAACCTACGGCAGCGGAACCGTGCCGGATGAAAAGCTGGAAGCGATGGTACGCGGCACCTTCAGACTGACGCCGCGCGGCATCATCGACAGCCTCGAACTGCGCCGGCCTATCTACCGCCAGACCGCCGCCTATGGGCATTTCGGCAGGTCGGAGCCGGAATTCAGCTGGGAGCGCGTGGATCAGGCGGAAAGATTGGCCATGTTCAACGTGTAACGTTCCATCGTCTCCCTTCAAGGGGAGGGAATGGCGAATGTAGGGTGGATTAAGCGTTTCGCGCAATCCACCAGGCGTTGCTCAGCAACTCGACTTTGATGAGTGCCTTGCGGCACGCTGGTGGGTTACGGCACAAATGCGTGCCTAACCCACCCTACGTCTATAACGGTGCGCTACTTCCCGGCGCGCCCCATCGGATCGGCGCCGATGGTGCCGCGCAGGCTTTGCAGGTAGGCGCTGCCGCTCACCCATTCCAGCTTGGTCCTGGCCAGTTTCACCCGGCTGAGAATGTCGAGTTTTTCCGCCACGTCCTGATGGCTGCTGCGCACGGCGAAGGACTCCAGGTAGGCGACATGGCGTTTCCATAGCGCGATATCCCGCGCCTGTTTGGTTTCCAGGCGTTCGCGGTACCAGTCGGAAGCGAGCAGCGCTTCGCGCGTGAACATGGCGCGGATGTCGGGGTGGTGCACATCCTTGCCTTCATAGCTGCCGCTGGCCATGATGTGGAGCAGGGCTTTGAGCGGCGGGCAGGCGTCTTCCACGCTGCCGTCCTTGATGTAGCATGCCGCGACGTTCTGCTGGGCTTCGACGATGTTTTCCACGCCGTCGGCGAACACGTCCAGTCCCTGGCTTTCCGGACGCAGGATTTCCTCGCCGAATACCGCGCGGGGAGCATCGAACATCTTGCCCATGAAACCGTGCACGAAGCGCTCGGTGATGCGGTAGCCGAGGCGGCTGGCCTGGATCGGGCGGCCCTGGTATTCGAAGTCCTCGATTTTTTCCAGGTAGCCGTTTTCGATCATGAAGCGCGGATCGCGCACCTTTGACGACAGGCGCGACCAGATTTCCGGCACCAGCAGGCTGATGTCGTGATCGACGCGCAGTTTGGGCCCGACGTGTCCGGCGGCGGTCGAGTATCCGGCGTAGCCGCTGAGAATGAAGGACACCAGCGCATTGTTGAGGTCTGCCGTGGGGCGCAGGGCGTTGAACGGCCCCTTGGTCAGGGCGCCTTCGCTGCCGGCGCCGGTGGTGGAGGGCGACTTGCCGGTGAGGCTGCACACGAAGTCCATGAACAGCTCGGGCAGTTCCTGGTAGTGGATCGGGTTGTACACGGCCAGCGGACGGATACCGGGCTCCGGCGGGTTGTTGCGGCGACCGGTCAGCACGGCGTTGACCGGTTCGACCACGGCGGTGCCGAGCGGCACGCGGCGGTTGAAGCGCGCGCCGATTTCGGCGACGTAGCGCCGTACCGGGTTGGCGATGTCGGTGCGCAGCTGGAGGTAGCGCGGGTTCTTGCTCGGTTTGCCGTCGACGATGCGCGGGTGGGCTGAGGACACTACCGTTTCGCCGGTATCGTGCGCCTGCTGCAGGATGTTGCGCATCGGCTCGGTGTACTGGCCGAAGCCGACCACGTCGTCGACGATTTCGGTCAGCTTCTCGCCCTGGAGCGGCTCGTAGTTCGCGAAGAAGTTGTCGCGCTGCGCCATGTCCTTTTCGGTCTGCTTGTCGAAACCGCGGTGGATAGCGTCGTCCGGGCGCTGGAACAGGCGGTATTCGCAGTTGCGCACCAGCTTGACACACGGGTCGGCGCTTTTCGGCGAGGTGTTGGGCAGCACTTCGACCGGGACTACCACCGATGCGGTGATGTCGTCTTCCATCTGCACTTTTTCGGCGGGGATGAAGTCCTGGCGCATTTTGAACACGCGCCACGCGCCTTTTTCCGTGAAGCCTACGCGCAGGTAGGAGCCGACCAGCTTGCGCTCGCCCAGCTTCAGTTCGTGGCCGGGGTGGCCGTTGACGAAATCCACCGACAGGAACTTGCGCCAGTCGTTGCCCCAGTCCGGGCGATACATGCGCTTGATCACGAAAGCCAGGGCGAGGATGCGGTCCGGCACGCCTTCCAGCCAGACGTTGAACTCGTCGGAATAGGACGGGGAGGGCGTGAGCACCTTGATCACCGAGCCCATGCTGCGCTCCGCGCTGAGCAGCTTGCGGCTGGGGTCGCGGTCCTCGGATTCGCAGCCAGGCTTGAAGCGCGTGCCGTAGTCGCGGTTGAAAATAGCCTCGACCTGGTCGAGATCGTGCTCCAGGTTGGCGACGAACAGCGGCGCGTAGATCACGGCGTCGGTCATCGACTTGGAAATTTCCGACTTGCCGCCGCCCGACACGGTGCAGGGCTTGTGGCAGAAAGTGCCTTCCGGGTCGGTGCCCACCAGGCGCCATGAAGGCGCGCCGGGGTGCTTCTGCATTTCGACCTTGTAGCCGTTGGGCTGGACGTAGATCTTGCCCGGCTGCAGCTTGATCGACTGGCGCGTGTCGCCCTGGAGCCAGCTGATGGTCTGGTTCGGCAGGTCCATGCGCAGGTCCTGTGGCACATAGACCACTTCGGGGTGCAGCTTGTCGATGGCGTAGCCTTGGGGCTGCAGGTCCATCAGCGCGCCGTAGTTCGCCACCATTTCCTCGAAGCTATAACCGGCCACGCGGGTGACGCTGTCCACACCGAATTCCTCGCCGTGGTTGTGGCGCGGGAAGGCCAGTGCGCCGCCGGCGTGTTCCTCTTCGGCCAGGCCGAAGAGGTTGGCGGCGTAGCTGATCTGGGTTTTGACTTCCTTCTTGCAGTAGCCGTAGTAGTTGTCGGCAAGAATGGTGACGATCACGCCGCGCTCGTCGCGCGCGGTGATCTTGAAGGCTGCACCGTCGTTGTACAGCTCGCCTTCGTCGCTCCAGCACATGCCATCCGCGATCTGGCGCGGCGTGGCTTTATCGCGCTGGGGCAGGCCAAGTTCTTTCTTGGTGAATTGAACCAGGTGTGGCGCAAGGATGACGCAGCCGCTGTGGCCGGACCAGTGATCCACGTCGAGACCGGCATCGTTGGAGGCCAGTACCGGATTGCCGCCATTGCCGAAAATGCTTTCGACGAAATCGAGGTTGCTCACCAGGCTGCCCGGGGCAAAAAAGCGGATTTCCATGCTCTTTTCTGCTTCGTGGCCGGGGATTTCGGGGCACACCACCGGGCGCAGCAGCAGCGAGACGAACATTTTCGCTTCATGTTTCTGCGTGGCGGTGAACGGCAGGCGCAGCAGATGTTCCGGCGGGTTGAGCGCAGCCTTCAGCAGGCGCGCAAAAGTGAGCTTGGGCACGGCCTTCTTGTCGCCGGGGATGGGCAGGCCGTCTTCGGCCACGTGGAACGAGCCCTTGGTGGTGCGGCGGTCGCTGGTGGGGTTGTGCAGCACGCCGTTGCGGATGCGGTAGCTGCTGACATATTCGCTTTTGAACTCGTCCGACCTGGCCGGCAGGGAAAGCTCCCGCGCCACGCCGTGGCGGTCGAGTACCAGAGTATTTTCCGGCAGGCGCGGGACGACGCCTTCGGCAACGTCGGCCAGGTAGTCGTCAAGGAAAGACTGGATGCGCTGGTCGGGCGGGCACAGATAGCCGGACAGCAGACGCGATTTTTCCCGGTAGCTTTTGAGCAGGCTGTCGGCAACTTCGAGGAAGTTGCTGTCGCTGCCTTGCTCGCAGGCCGGCTGGCCGGACGAGGATAATTTCAGGTTGATATACAGCTGCAGGCGTTCGCGCGCTTCCTGCGCATCTTCAGAACCGTCGCCCAACCCAAGAAATTGATTTAGATCCATGAATTCTCTTACCTTTGTTCGTGCTTGACGACACCGGACGAAAAAAGGAGAGATTTTACCCTGAAATCGGCGGTTTTTTGACACTCTGGAGGTTTTCGGGGGCAACTTTCCCCCGCGAAATGCAAATCGCATGCCCGTTAGATCCCATTGACTACAAAACGAACAGCGTAAAAACAACCGGTTATTTGATTGCTGAGGCGTTTTATTCATGCCCGGTAGCACCCGAAATATGCGTTAAAAAGCCGTGTAAAACAGTCAAGAATGGCGCTTCTTTTTGCGGTAATCACGTTGCCGTGCCTCCATTGCATAAGCCGGTAAAAGGTCGGAAGATGTCACTATGAGACGCCGCATGGGTCAACCCAGTTCGTCATGCCCATTGGTGAACCATTCGGTGCTTCGGGCTGGAACGGCGCCGCTGCCCATGGATAGAATTTCTGAAACTGGCAACAAGATTTACGGCAGGGGATGCATCCGGTGAACGCAGGATTGATTAGAGTTGTTGTTCTGGCCCTTGCTTACTTTGTGGCTGGCTGGCTCGGGCTGCAGATTCCCTATGTCGGCTCGCACATCACGCTGGTCTGGCTGCCGACGGGCATCGCTGTGGCCGGGCTGCTTCGCTGGGGCTGGGGCGTATGGCCCGGCGTCCTGCTCGGTGCTTTTTTCGTCAATCTATCCATCGGATCCCCCGTGCTCCTGGCGGCAAGCATTGCCGTGGGTAACACGCTTGGCCCGCTCCTGACCACGGCATGGCTAAAGCGCGCCAAATTCCATGGCGCGTTCGACCGCCGGAGAGACGTGGGTACTTTCATCTCGGCTGCCAGCGCCGGCATGACGGTTTCCGCATCGTGCGGGGTCGCCAGCCTCCATCTGGCTGGGCTGATGCCTTATGAATCTACGGGCTCCGCCTGGCTGTCGTGGTGGATGGGGGATACCGTAGGGGTGTTGTTGGCCGCTTCTTTTCTCCTGACGCTTAGCCGGAAGAACGTCGAACAGCAGATCCACTCCCGCCGGGAACTGCTGCTCTGGGCGCTCGTCGCCGGCCCGATGGCCTGGCTCGCATTCATCTACAACTATGAGCAGATGGGGCGCTCATTGCCTCTCGTGTTCCTGACCCTGCCGCTGGTCGCGTGGATCGCCCTGCGCTTCGGGAGTACCGGCGCCGGATTGGCGGGCCTGGGTTTCTCGGTGCTGGCAGCCTGGGGCACGGCAGTCGGCTTTAGCCCTTTTCTCCTGTCCGACGTGCACACCAGCCTGTTCCTCTTGTGGAGCTACATGGCGACGACCGTGCTGACGGGCCTGCTGATTACCGCCTTGCAGGCCGAACGGCTGCTGGCGGAAAGCACCCTGCGCGAGAGCGAAGAAAAGCTGCGCGGGCTATACGAACTATCGCCGCTGGGCATCGCATTGACCGACATGAAAGGCCGCTATGTCGAATTCAATGAGGCGTTCCGGGATATTTGCGGCTATCCCGCCGAAGAGCTGAAAGCCCTGGACTACTGGACGCTCACGCCCAGGAAGTATGAGGCCGAAGAGGCGCGGCAACTTGAGTCTCTGGAACGCAACGGCCGCTATGGCCCCTATGAAAAAGAATACGTCCGCAAGGACGGCAGCGCGGTTTCCTTGCGGCTCAACGGCACGCTGGTGAGCGGCAACGATGGCCAGAAATACATCTGGTCAATCGTCGAAGACATTACCGAGCGCAAGGCGGCCGAAGATGAATTGCGCAAGCTGTCCACCGTGATCGAACAAAGCCCGGCCTCGATCGTTATCACCGACCTGGACGGCACCATCCAGTACGTCAATCCGAAATTCGTCGAGGTCACCGGCTATCAGCCCGAGGAGGCGATTGGCTGCAACCCGCGCATTCTCAAATCCGGGCTGACCCCGATGGAGACCTACCAGAATTTGTGGCAGACAATCGCCGACGGGATGGTCTGGCACGGTGAACTGATCAACAAGCGCAAAAATAGTGAGCTGTATTGGGAAGAGGTGCACCTGTCGCCCGTGAAAAATGCGGCCGGCGTCAGCACCCATTATGTCGCGGTGAAAATCGAGATTACGGAACGCAAGCGTTCGGAGGAAACGATTCGCCAGAACGAGGCGAGGTTCCGCTACATGCTGGAGACCAGCCCGATCGCGGTGCGTATCGCCAGCTCCTCGGGCCGCAGGGTGCTCTTTGCCAACCAGCGTTACGCCGAACTGATCGACTCGGTACCGGATGATGTGATCGGGGTCGACCCCAAAGCCTACTACGCGCGTCCCGAGGAATACGAGGAGGTGCTTGCGCGCTTGTCGCGGGGCGATGGCGTAACCAACAAACTGGTTGAGTTGCGCATGTCCGGCGGGAAGCGGAAATGGGCGCTCGCATCCTACCTTACGCTGGAGTACGGGAACGAGTCAGCCGTGCTCGGATGGTTCTACGACATCACCGAGCGCACGCAAATGGAAACGGCATTGCGCGACAGCCAGGCGCGCCTGGTGGCGGCACAGCAGATTGCGCGCCTGGGATATTGGGAGCTCGATCTGGCGACGAACAGACTATGGTGGTCGGAAGAGATTTTCCGCATCTTCGAAATCGACGCCGATTCGTTCGGAGCCTCTTACGAGGCGTTCCTCGCCGCGATCCACCCGGATGACCGGCAAGCGGTCAATCAGGCTTATCTCGACTCCCTGGAAAACAAGGCCTCCTACGAAATCGAACACCGGCTGTTGTTACCGGATGGCAGAGTCAAGTATGTGCATGAGCGCTGCGAAACGGAGTTCGGCCAGGACGGCAAGGCTCTGCGCTCGATGGGGACGGTACAGGACATCACCGATCGCAAGCTGGCGGAGACCGCACTGCAGCGCAGCGAAGGCACATCGCGCGCCCTGATCAACGCCACCATGGAAACAGCGATATTGCTCGACGAAGAAGGCACCATCATCGCGATCAATGAGGTCGGCGCGCATCGCCTGCTCAAGGAACAGCACGAAATCGTGGGCGCGAATTTCTATGCGCTCCTGCCGCCGGACCTCGCGCAGTCCCGGAAATCTTTTGCCGCGAAGGTGTTCCAGTCCGGGACGGCGGCCCATTTCCAGGACATCCGGGATGGCATTCGCTTCGACATCAACGCCTACCCGGTTTTCGATGCGGACGGCAAGGTGGTGAATCTTGCCGTCTATGCCGCCGACGTTACCGAACAGTATCAGCTGCAGGGGGTCGACCAGCTGCAGCACGGCATCGATCAGCAGGTCCTGCGCGGCCAGTCCATCCAGCAGATATTCGAGTTTATCTGCGTCGAAGTGGCGCGAATTTTCGGCTATCCGTACATCTGGCTGGGGCGCAAGGAACCACAGGGCGTGGTAACGATCATGGCCGACGCCGGGCCGGCATGCGGTTATCGCGGCGAGCTGGAAAGCGTCGGCGTGCGCTGGGACGATACGCCGCAGGGCAAGGGGCCGACAGGCACGACCATCAGAACCGGGCAAGCGCAGGTATTCAATCTCTCCGACGCCGGTTTCCAGCCCTGGCGCGACTCGGCCAGGCGGCACAACCTCAAAGCCATCCTGGGCCTCCCTCTCATCATCCGCGGGGAAATCTACGGTGCCTTCACGGTGTATTCGCAGCACGAACACAGCTTTGACGATCCCGACGTGTTGCAGCACCTTTCGGGCATTGCCAGCCGCATTTGCGTTGCCCTGGAAACGGCCAGGGATCAGCAGCAGGTGATGTTGCTGAGTACGGCGCTGTCCGCCACGGCCAATGGCGTTTTCATCACCGACAACAGCGGGCGCATCCTGTGGCTGAACAAGGCATTTACCGTCTTGACCGGCTTCGGCGAGCGCGACGCACTGGGCGCGACGCCCCGCATCCTCAATTCCGGCAAACAGGATTCCACCTTCGTCGAGAAAATGTGGCGCGACATTTTGCGCGGTGATGTGTGGCGCAACGAAATGGTGGACCGGCGCAAGGACGGGTCGGAGTTCTTCGTGCGCCAGACGATCACGCCGATGCGGGATGCGCATGGGGCGGTATCGCACTTCATCGCCATTCTGGAGGACATCTCCGCCGAAAAAGAGGCCGAGGCGCGTATCGAACACATGGCGCATTACGATTCGCTCACCAATCTGCCCAACCGCGCCCTGTTCCTCGACCGCCTGCGCCAGACGCTGGCGTCGGCGAAGCGTGCCAGCCACCCCGGCGCGCTCATGTTCCTCGACCTGGATCGCTTCAAGTCGGTGAACGATACGCTCGGCCACCACGCCGGCGACGTGCTGTTGCAGCAAGCTGCAACGCGCATCCGGGCATGCGTACGCGAATCGGATACCGTGGCTCGCCTGGCCGGGGACGAATTCACGGTGATTCTCCCCGAGATCACGGTTGAGGAAGATGCGGCAAGAGTGGCGGAGAAGATCCTGGCTGTTTTTGCGCCCCCGTTCGATCTCGATGGGCATGAGGTTTTTATCTCCACGAGCATCGGAATCGCCTTGTTCCCGCGGGATGCGGCGGACGAAGACAAAATGCTGAAACGGGCCGACGTGGCAATGTATGCGGCCAAGGCTGAAGGCCGCAACAAGTTTGCTTTTTATAGGGAAGGGTAGCGAAGCGTTCAACCCCTGAATGGGGTAAGCGCGATCCTTGGTGCCTGCCGTGGCAGCGTGACGATGAGCGCTGCGTTCTTATTCGCAGCTGCCGCCGGCTCGATCGATGCCGGCCTTTTTGCGGATCATTTTAGAACGGCAAGCGATCGGAATTTCCGGCGGATTTCCTGGCTATTTCGAATGGATTGGCGCCCCGAAGACGAATCGAACGTCCGACCTACCCCTTAGGAGGGGGTTGCTCTATCCACTGAGCTACCGGGGCGAAGGCGGGATTTTACGCTAAATTTCGGGCCGTGGGCGGCGGCTGATGCGGGAGGGGGCTATGTTAAACTTCAACATTCTTCGGGAATTGCCCGGAATCGAGGGATTTATGAAAACGTTTACGGTGGAACAGAGCCAGCAGCTCGAAGAGGTGCTGAAGCAGCGCTACCAGCAGCTGCTCGATGAAGTGCGGGCCGAGCTGGCCGGGTCCGGGGAGCAGCATTTCGCCGACTTCGCCGAATCGGGCGGCTCTGACGAGGGCGATGAATCGATGGCCGATGCGCTGGCGGATATCGCTGCGGCAAGGGCGGACCGGCAAATCAATGAAATGCGCGATATCGAAGCGGCGCGCAAGCGCTTGAAACAGGGCGAATTCGGGATTTGCATCGATTGCGCCGAAGCTATCGTGATCGCACGCCTGCTTGCTTACCCCACAGCCCTGCGCTGTGTCCGGTGCCAGCAGATCCATGAAAAAACCCATGCCAGCGAAGGTACGCCGTCTCTCTAAATATGCCATTAATACAACTAGATAAAGTATCTCTCGCGTTCGGTCATGTGCCGCTGCTGGACCACGCCGACCTGGTGCTGGAGCCGGGCGAACGAGTCGGCCTGATCGGGCGCAACGGCACCGGCAAATCCAGCCTGCTCAAAATCATCGCCGGTACGGCACAACCCGACGACGGCCGCGTGTGGCGCGCGCCGGGGATGAAGCTGGCCTATGTGCCGCAGGAGCCCGAGCTCGACCCCGGGCACACGGTGTTCGAAGCCGTGGCCGAGGGGCTCGGCGACGCCCACCAGATACTGATCGACTACCACGAAGTCACCCACGCCATGGGCGACCCGGATGCCGACATGGACGCCTTGCTGGCGCGCATGCACGACCTGCAGGTGGCGCTCGAAGCGCACGACGGCTGGAACATGAAGGCGCGGGTGGAGGCCACCATGAGCCGGCTCGCGCTGCCCGAAGACGTCAAGATCGGCGCCTTGTCCGGCGGCCAGAAAAAGCGCGTGGCCCTGGCGCGTGCGCTGGTGATGGCGCCGGACATGCTGTTGCTGGACGAGCCGACCAACCACCTGGATCTCTCCGCCATCGAATGGCTCGAAGGGCTGCTCAATGAATTCAACGGCAGCGTGTTGCTGATTACCCACGACCGGCGCTTTCTTGACAACGTGGCGACGCGCATCGTCGAGCTGGATCGCGGCCTGCTGGTGGGCTTCGACGGCAATTTTTCCGCTTACCAGATCAAGAAGCAGGAACTGCTTGAAATCGAAGCGGTGCACAACGAGAAATTCGACAAGGTGCTGGCCCAGGAAGAAGTCTGGATCCGCAAGGGCATCCAGGCGCGCCGTACCCGCAACGAGGGGCGCGTGCTGCGGCTCGAGGCGTTGCGCCGCGAGCGCGCCGCGCGCCGCGAGCGCAGCGGCACGGTCAACCTCAACGTCGACCAGGGCGAGCGTTCGGGCAAGCTGGTGGCGGAGCTGGAAAATGTCAGCAAGGCCTACGGCGACAAAGTCATCATCCGTGATTTCTCCGGTCGCGTGCTGCGCGGCGACAAGATCGGCCTGGTGGGCCCCAACGGCGCGGGAAAAAGCACGCTGCTCAAGCTCATCCTGGGCGAGCTGCAGCCGGATAGCGGCACGGTCAAGCTGGGCACCAAGATCGCCGTAGCCTATTTCGACCAGTTCCGCGCCCAGCTCGACGACGAGGCCACCCTGATCGACACCATCAGCAAGGGCAGCGATTTCATCGAGATCGGCGGCGAGCGCAAGCACGTCATCAGCTATCTCGAAGACTTCCTGTTCGCCCCGCAGCGCGCCCGTTCCCCGGTGAAGTCGCTGTCCGGCGGCGAGCGCAACCGCTTGCTGCTGGCGCGCCTTTTCACCCGCCCGGCCAACGTGCTGGTGCTGGACGAGCCCACCAACGATCTCGACATCGAAACCCTGGAATTGCTCGAATCGCTGCTCCAGGACTATAGCGGCACGGTGCTGCTGGTTTCCCACGACCGGACTTTCCTCGACAACGTGGTGACCCAGGTCATCGCCTTCGAGGGCGACGGCGAGCTGCAGGAATACGCCGGCGGCTACGACGATTACGTGCGGGTCAAGCGTGCACGCGAAGCGCTGCCGGAAAAGAAAACCGAGGCGCCGCAAAAAACTGCCGCCAAGCCCGCCAAACCGGCCGTCCGGGTCAAGCTGAATTTCAACGAAACCCGCGAACTGGAAGCCCTGCCGGGCAAGATCGAAGCGCTGGAGCGCGAGCAGGAAGAAATCGGCGTAAAGCTGGCCGATGGCGAAATCTACCGCAGCGATCCGCAAGGAGCAAAGCGCCTGCAGGCGCGAGTGGGCGAGATCGAGGAAGAAATGCTGGTGGTGCTGGCGCGCTGGGAAGAGCTGGAAGCGAAGCAGAAGGGTGCGGAGTAGATCTGCCGGGCGTCTATTGACTCGCGGTGTAAATGCAGAGCGCAATATAGTCTGTTAATCTGACCGAATTCCGTGCGAGGACATCATGCGTACAACCCAGTGGCAACTTCAGGATGCCAAGGCCCGCTTCAGCGAAGTAGTGGAAGCGGCGATGCGCGGCGAACCGCAGCACATCACCCGTCGCGGCAAGGATGCGGTGGTGGCCCTTTCCGAGCAGGCTTTCGAGGCCTTGCAGCACAGCGCTCAGGCCGCCGCACCGTGTTTTGTCGCCCATCTGCTTGCCGTGCCGAAGGATGGCGGGGTCTTCGATCGTCTTTCCGTGGCACCGCGTGAAGTGGATTTAGAGTGGGGAGCCTCTCTTTGCTGAAATGGGAATATCAAAATGCTAAGTACAACTGAAATCATTCATGAGGCGGAATGCCTGCCTGTCGAGGAGCGCGCTCTTGTAGTCGACTCCCTGCTGCGCTCGCTCAATCAGCCGGATGCTGGCATCGATAGCAAGTGGGCGGAAGTGGCTCGCCGTCGTAGCGCGGAGTTGCGCGCTGGTCAGGTAAAGGGTGTTTCCGGCGAGGCAGTGATGGACCGGCTGCGCTCACGCTTTCCATCGTGAAGTTTGTTTTTCACCCCGAGGCGGAGGCCGAGTTCTTCGCTGCGATCGAATATTACGAATCAGCTGAGGCGGGATTGGGCAGGGACTTTTCGCTGGAGGTGCTGAAAACCATCCAGAATGTGGTCGATTTTCCCTTGGCTTGGCCGGTGTTGTTCGAGGATGTTCGTCGTTGTCTGACAAATCGCTTCCCGTTCGGCGTGTTATACCGGGCAGAAGGCGATCAGATCCAGGTGTTGGCGGTGATGCATTTAAGACGTGAGCCGGGTTACTGGCAGGAACGCCACTAGCCATGCCCTCCGAGTTCGATTTAATACGCCAGTATTTCACCCGACCGACCCCCAGCGCGATATTGGGCGTCGGTGACGATGCAGCGTTGCTGCGGGTTTCGCCGGGCATGGAGCTGGCGGTTTCGGTGGACATGCTGGTGGCGGGGCGGCATTTCGGCGAGGCCGACGGCCCCGGCACGGTCGGGCACAAATCCCTGGCGGTGAACCTTTCCGACATGGCGGCGATGGGCGCCGTGCCGCGCTGGGCGACGCTGGCCGTTGCCTTGCCGGCCGCCGACGAGAAATGGCTGCGCGGCTTCGCCGGCGGTTTTTTCGGACTCGCGGGCAAGTTCGGCGTGGAGCTGATCGGCGGCGACACCACGCGCGGACCGCTCAATATCTGCGTGCAGATCATGGGCGAAGTGCCGGCGGGACAGGCCTTGCGCCGCGACGGTGCCAAGCCGGGAGATGAAATCTGGGTGTCCGGCACGCTGGGCAACGCCGCTTTGGCGCTGGCGCACTACCAGCGTCGCGTCGAGCTGGAGCACATGGAAGCCGCGGCGATGCTGCCTTTCCTCCACCTGCCGCAACCGCGCGTCGCGGCGGGCATCGCGCTGCGCGGCATCGCCACGGCGGCTATCGACATTTCCGACGGCCTGCTAGCCGATCTGGGGCATATCCTGGAGCAGTCGGGAGTGGGCGCGGAAATCCATTTCGAGAATCTGCCCCTGCACGAGGTCATGCGGCGCTATATCGGCCCCCTCTCTCCTAGCTCTCTCCCGCTTGCGGGAGCGCCCGCAAGGGGTGTCCCCGCCGGGATTGGCGGCAAAGCCGCTCAATCCGGCGAGAAGAGGGACGCGGACTCGCTACGCGAGGTTCAGGTAGTAGCGCAAAACTGCGTGCTGGCGGGTGGGGATGACTACGAACTGTGCTTCGCCGCGCCTGCCGATCGTCATGAAACGATTCTGGATCTGGCGCGGAAACTGGAATTGCCGCTGACCTGCATCGGGCGCATGACCGACACGGCAGGTCTACGGCTGCTGCGCGCGGGGGAAATCATGGAAGTTAGCGCGAAAGGCTTCGATCACTTTGCAGCCTGACCTGAAATTCATCCTGCGTCATCCGGCGCATTTTTTCGCCATAGGCTTCGGCTCCGGACTCAGCCCGGTCGCGCCCGGCACCGCCGGATCGCTGGCGGCGATTCCGCTCTACCTGATACTGGCGTATTTCCTGCCGCTGGGGCCTCTGCTGGCCGTGGTGGGCTTGTCTTTCGTGGCCGGGGTCTGGTTCTGCGAGGTGACCGGCAAGGCGCTGGGCGTGCCCGACCACGGTGGCATGGTGTGGGACGAGATCGTGGCGATGTGGCTGATCCTGGCTTTCACGCCGCCCGACTGGTCGTGGTACGCCATCGCCTTCCTGCTGTTCCGCCTGTTCGATATCTGGAAACCTTTCCCCATCCGCTATTTCGACCAGCACGTCAAAGGCGGTTTCGGCGTGATGCTGGATGACCTGCTGGCGGCGGGCTACGCGCTGGCCGTGTTGAAACTGCTGGAGCGATTTTATGGATGACGCCTTGTACCAACTTGCCGAGGAAACCGGTTTGGCCCTGAAGGCCAAAGGCTGGATGCTGGCGACCGCCGAATCCTGCACCGGCGGCTGGGTGGGCGAGGCGGTGACGGCGGTGTCCGGCAGTTCGTCGTGGTACGACCGGGGTTTCATCACTTACACCAATGAAGCCAAGCAGGAAATGCTCGGCGTGGCGACGGAAACCCTGGCGCTTCATGGGGCCGTGAGCGAAGCGACGGTGAGGGAAATGGCGAGCGGGGTGCTGGCGCGCAGCCAGGCCGGAATTTCCCTGGCGATCAGCGGGATTGCCGGCCCGACCGGCGGTTCTCCCGATAAGCCTGTGGGCACGGTTTGCTTTGCCTGGGCGGTGAGGGGCGGGGAGGTGGAAAGCGAGTGTTGCCGCTTCTCCGGTGACCGGCGCGAGGTCCGGTTGCAGGCGGTGGAGAAGGCGTTGCGGGGTGTGCTGGCGCGGATGTGATGCGCCGCACCGCGCCATCGCGCGCTCAGTAAAACCGGTAGCCATTCCTGCCGGCTTCCTTCACGGCATACATGGCGGTATCCGCCTTCTTCATGAGTTCCAGGGCATCATCGGTTCCGTTGACGGGGAAGAGTGCGATCCCGATGCTGGTGGTCATGTGCAATTCGTGGCCCTTGACGGTAACGGGCTCTCCCAGCGTGGCGAGGATCTTCTCCGCCACCAGCGCGACATCCGTCGGTTGGGAAATTTCCGCCAGGACGATGACGAACTCGTCGCCCCCTTGCCGCGATACCGTATCGCCGTTCCGCACGCAAGCGTTCAGGCGAGTTGCCACCGCCTTCAGCAGTTCGTCCCCGACGTCGTGGCCCAACGTGTCGTTGATGTGCTTGAAGCGGTCCAGGTCGAGAAACATGACGGCCACGGCGCGCTGATAGCGTTTCGCCTGGACGATGGACTGGTTGAGGCGGTCCAGCAGCAGCCGGCGGTTGGGGAGGTTGGTGAGGGTGTCGTAATAGGCCAGCTGGCGGATTTGCTCTTCCGCTTTCTTGCGCTCGCTGATGTCGCGGATGAAGACGATGAACACGCCGCCCCGGATGTCGAGGTAGGTCGCGCTGATCTCGACGTCGATGACCCTGGCGTCCTTGCAGCGGTGGCGGGTCTCGAACTGCGCGCATCCCCTGTTGCGGAGCTCTTCGTTGTGCTGCCTGACCTGTTCGGGCGATTCCATGGCCTCGACATCCGATATCCTCAAGGTCAGGATTTCTTCCCGGCTGTAACCCAGCATCTTGCAATAGGCGTCGTTGACGTCGAGGAAGCGGCCTTCGTGGGCGTCGACCACCAGGTAGCCGTCCATCGTCGTCTGGATGATGGTCTTGTATTCCTGTTCCGCTTTCTTGCGCTCGCTGATGTCGCGGATGATGCCCAGTGCGTGCCACTGGTCCTTGATCCGGAAGGCGGAAATGGAAATTTCGATGGGGAATTCCTCGCCGCCCTTGCGCAGCGCGGTGATCTCGAAAGTTTTACCGATCAGTGCGCCTTCGCCCGAAGAGCGGAAACGGTCGAAGCCGCGGCGCGAATCCTCGCGATGGCGGAGTGGGGTGATCAGGTCATGCATCTTCTGTCCCAGCGCCTCGATTGCCGGGTAGCCGAAAATTCTTTCCGCTGCGGGGTTCCAGTAGGTGATCTCTTCTGCCGGACCGACGATGACGATCGCGTCCATGGCTGAGGTGCTGATCAGGCGGAATCTTTCCTCGCTTTCGCGCAACGCTTTTTGCGTTTCCAGTCGCTGGGTGATGTCATGGAAGGCGGCTACGGACCCCGTCACTATCCCGTCCCGGACGATGGGGCTGGAGACGATGGAAACAGGGATGCTGCTGCCGTCCTTGCGGACCAGCCAGTCGTCGGGGGATCGGTAGGTTTGCCCGGTATCGATGGTCTGATGGACCGGGCAGGAGTCGGAAGAAATCGGGGTGCCATCGGGACGTTTGTAGTGGAAAGTATCGTGCCCGTTCTTGCCCAGGAGTTCGGCTGCCGTCCACCCCAGCAGGCGCTCGGTTTCGTGGTTGACGAAAGTGATCAGCCCGTCCCTGTCCAGCACATACACCCCGTCCGCCAGCACCGAAGTGATTTCCAGTATCTTGGCCTCGCTTTCGCGCAAGGTTGCCATGTAAGCATTCCGCTCGGCGTCGTTCTGCGCCACCGTGTCGGTCAGCGACCCGAGTGACCTGGCCACTTCGTTAATTTCGTCCCCGCGGGGGCGACAGGCTTTCTCCAGCAGGCGTTTAAGCGCCGGGGTGGGATGGCCATCCTGGATGAATTGGCGTGATGCCTGGCCCACCAGTGCGATACGCCCGGTGGTACGGTAAACCCAGAAGCCGATCGAGGCCCATAGGGCCAGAAACAGGCCGACCAGACCCGCAAGGAGGCCCAGGATGACTTCCCTGGCCTCGAAGAGGCTCTCGATCTGCCGGTGGACCACGAGTTCCGGGCTGTCGGCGCCTTCGCCCCACTTGATGCTTTCCTGTTCGAACCGCATGCCGTCATGGTTCATTTGTCCGGCCTGATGCAGAAGCTCGAGCGTTTTGCCGTGTTCGCCCAGGGACGAGGCAATCACCTGCCCATGCCAACGCAGGAAGAGGTGGGTGTTGGGCGTGGCGAATTCACGCAGCAGGCCGTGGTTAATGGCCTGAAACAGGATGAGATGCCCCCTTCCCTCGGCGCCCAGCCAGATGTGCTGGACATAGTAGCGATAGAGCGTTGCATCCTGTTCGCGGTAGTACCAGCCGATATCCGGTGGGCTGGGGATGGTGGCGGGAAGCGCCTTTACGTCGAACCCGTAGGAGAACAGCACACGATCATGCGCGTCGGCCACCAGCAAGGCAGAAAAGTTATCGCCGATGTTCTGGGTGGTGAGATAGCTGCTGAGGTTGACCCACCGCTTAGCCGGGTCTTCCAGTATTCGCGTGAATTCGAGGTGGCTTTTGTAGCGGATGGCGGACTTTTCTCCGCGCTGCGACATATTCTTGATGCCTTCGGAGAAGTATTCGACGGCGTCCTGGATGTCATGCTCGGCCACTTTTTCCTGCGACAGATGCACGATCCACCCCATCAGCAAGCCGATCGCCAGAATGGCCACACACAGCCCCAAAAACAGCCGGATCGAGGCTTGCAACAGGAGGGGGGAGGTGTCCGGAACGCGTCGCCATGGCCACATCAGCCTTTCCTCCCCGCTAATTTATCGCACGCCATGAAAACGTGTTTCACGAGCTGCTCCGGGTCCAGCGTGCTGACCTTGATCTGCATTAAGGTGGCAACGGCGAAGCATGAAGGAATCAAAATCAGGCTTGTCAGGATTACGGAAAAAGCCAAGGCGGCCGACCTTCTTTGGGGAAGGCTAGATTTCATGCGATGTGCCTATACGTTGCGTCATGGCGTTTTTCTGATTTATTTTTATTTTTTTGCACTGTTTCGCGGATTACCGGAAGCAAATTTTTGCAATGCGCGAATAAAACGGTTCTCTCCGGTGGCTCACCTGGTAAGCCACTGGCGCTGTACGCTTTGCATGGGCGGTCAAGCAGGTTGATCCTTCCCTTCAAGGTGTTTTAGCACTGTTGCAACTGTGACATAATCCACGGGTTAAATTTAAGGAATCATTATGGACGACAATAAAAGCAAGGCGCTGGCAGCGGCCTTGGGGCAGATCGAGAAGCAGTTCGGCAAGGGCTCCATCATGCGCCTGGGCGACCACGCCGCAATGCAGGACATCCAGGTGGTGTCGACCGGCTCGCTCGGGCTGGATATCGCCCTGGGCGTCGGTGGCTTGCCGCGCGGCCGGGTGGTCGAAATCTACGGTCCGGAATCGTCCGGCAAGACCACGCTGACCCTGCAGGTGATCGCGGAAATGCAGAAGCTCGGCGGCACGGCGGCCTTCATCGACGCGGAACACGCGCTCGACCCGCAATACGCGCAGAAGCTCGGCGTCAAGGTGGCCGACCTGCTCATTTCCCAGCCCGATACCGGCGAGCAGGCGCTGGAAATCGCCGACATGCTGGTGCGTTCCGGCTCGGTGGATATCGTGGTGATCGACTCGGTCGCGGCGCTCACGCCCAAGGCCGAAATCGAGGGCGAGATGGGCGATTCGCACATGGGTTTGCAGGCCCGTCTGATGTCGCAGGCGCTGCGCAAGCTCACCGCCAACATCAAGCGCACCAACACCCTGGTGATCTTCATCAACCAGATCCGCATGAAGATCGGCGTGATGTTCGGCAACCCGGAAACCACCACCGGCGGCAACGCGCTCAAGTTCTACGCTTCGGTGCGCCTCGACATCCGCCGCACCGGCGCGATCAAGAAAGGCGATGAAGTGATCGGCTCGGAAACCCGCGTCAAGGTGGTCAAGAACAAGGTTGCGCCTCCCTTCAAGCAGGCCGAGTTCGACATTCTCTACGGCGAGGGCATCTCGCGCGAAGGCGAAATCATCGACATGGGCGTGGACCACAAATTCATCGAGAAGTCCGGCGCCTGGTACAGCTACAAAGGCGAGAAGATCGGCCAGGGCAAGGACAACGTGCGCGAGTACCTGAAAGAGCACAAGGATATCGCTAGCGAAATCGAAGCCAAAGTGCGTGAAGCGGTCGGCGTGAGCGGCCTGCCGACCATCGTAGATCCCGATACCGTAGACGCCTGAGTAGGGGCGAACTGATTCGCCCAAGTCAGTTCAGTCTTAGGGAGCGCGCGCTCGGTTTTCTCTCGCGGCGCGAATATTCGCGTCTGGAGCTGAAACGCAAGCTGGCCCCCCACGCTGAAGACGAGCATGAAGTAGAGTCGTTGCTGGACGATTTCGCGCAGCGCGGCTGGCTGTCGGAAGCGCGTTTCACCGAGCAGATCGTGCATGCGCGCCGCAGCAAATACGGCGCCCAGCGCATCGTTCAGGAGCTGAAGGAAAAAGGCGTCAGCGCGGACGCGGTGGCGGCAGTCCTGCCCGAGTTGCGCGAAAGCGAGCTGGAAGCGGCGCGTGCGGTGTGGGCGAAGAAGTTCGGCGTCCTGCCGCAGGACGCCAGGGAGCGCGCGAAGCAGATACGTTTCATGATGAGCCGCGGTTTCAGTTCCGGTGTCATCGGCAAGGTTTTGCAAGGCAACGGAGATTGAATTTATGAAGAAAATACTGTTGAGTGCGTCGCTGGCCGGATTGCTGTTGCTGTCCGGTTGCGATTATCTGCCCTTCGGTCAGACGCCGGTCAAGGAGATCGTCGCCGCGCCGGCGCAGTTCGAAGGCAAGGAAGTGCGCATCCGGGGCAAGGTTAAGGATGTGACCAAGATTCCGCTCATCGACCTCAGTATGTATGTGGTGGATGACGGTAGCGGCGAGGTGACGGTCATCGCGCACGACACGCTGCCGGCGGTGAACGATACCGTCAACGTCAGGGGCGTGGTGGAGAGCGCGGCGATCGTGGGCGGACAGTCGCTCGGTCTGCGCATCAAGGAAACGAAGCGAAATTAGCGAATTTTAAGGGACAACTTTTTACCGCAAAGGACGCGAAGGTACGCAAAGGGAAAACGGTAAGGCTTGTGGAATTATCGCCTTCCTTTGCGTACCATTGCGTCCTTTGCGGTTAATGGTTTTGGCTGGCAACAACAGATTTTTTGGAAAGCAAGCATGAAAAGCAGTGAAATCCGTAAGCAATTTCTCGATTACTTCGCCTCCAAGGGGCACACCGTGGTGGCGTCCAGCTCACTGGTGCCGCACGAGGACCCGACCCTGCTGTTCACCAACGCCGGGATGAACCAGTTCAAGGACGTATTCCTCGGCTTCGACAAGCGTCCCTACACCCGCGCAGCCAGCTCGCAGAAGTGCGTGCGTGCCGGGGGTAAGCACAACGACCTGGAAAACGTCGGATACACCGCGCGTCACCACACTTTCTTCGAGATGCTGGGCAATTTCAGCTTCGGCGACTACTTCAAGCGCGACGCCATCAAGTACGCCTGGGAACTGCTCACCGAAGTGTTCAAGCTGCCCAAGGAGAAACTGTATGTCACGGTCTACGCCGAGGACGACGAGGCTTACGACATCTGGACCAGGGAAATGGGCCTCGCCGCCGAGCGCGTGATCCGCATCGGCGACAACAAGGGCGCGCGCTACGCTTCCGACAACTTCTGGATGATGGGCGACACCGGCCCCTGCGGTCCCTGCACCGAGATCTTCTACGACCACGGCGAACACATCCCCGGCGGCCTGCCCGGCACGCCCGAGGAGGACGGCGACCGCTACATCGAGATATGGAACAACGTGTTCATGCAGTTCAACCGCGACGAGCAGGGCGTGATGCACCCGCTGCCCAAGCCCAGTGTCGATACCGGCATGGGACTGGAGCGCATCTCCGCCGTGCTGCAGGGCGTGCATGCCAACTACGAGATCGACCTGTTCCAGGCCCTGATCAAAGCCGCCGCGCGCGAAACCCATTGCGCCGACCTGGACAGCCCGTCCCTCAAGGTGCTGGCCGACCACATCCGCGCCTGCTCCTTCCTCATCGCCGACGGCATCATCCCCGGCAACGAAGGGCGCGGCTACGTGCTGCGCCGCATCATCCGCCGTGCCATCCGCCACGGCTACAAGCTGGGCGCCCGCGCCGCCTTCTTCCACAAAATGGTGGTCGACCTGGTGAGCGAGATGGGCGATGCCTATCCCGAGCTGAAGGAAAACCAGGCCCGCGTCACCGATGTGCTGAAGCAGGAAGAAGAGCGCTTCTTCGCCACGATCGAGCACGGCATGGCGATCCTGGAAGCGGAACTGGCCGAGATGGCTGGCAAGGACAACAGGACATTCAACGGCGAGACCGCCTTCAAGCTGCACGACACCTACGGTTTTCCGCTCGACCTGACCCAGGACGTGTGCCGCGAACAAGGCGTCGGTGTGGATGCGGCGGCCTTCGATGCCGCCATGGCGCACCAGAAAGAACAGGCGCGCGCCGCCGGCAAGTTCAAGATGGCAGCCAACCTCGAATACGACGGCCCGGCTACCGTTTTCCACGGCTACGACAAGCTGGAAGCCAAGGGCAAGGTGCTGGCCCTGTACAAGGACGGCGCGCTGGTGAAGGAACTGCTGGAAGGCGAAAGCGGCGTGGTGGTGCTGGACGACACGCCGTTCTACGCCGAGTCGGGCGGGCAGGCGGGCGATCGCGGGGTGCTGCACAGCTCGCACGGCATTTTCGCGGTGGAAGACACGCAGAAAATCCAGGCCACCGTGTTCGGCCACCACGGCGTGGTGCGCACCGGCAAGCTCAGCGTCGGCAACGGCGTGAGCGCCAGGGTGGACGCCCAGGCACGCGCCCGCACCATGCGCAACCACTCCACCACCCACCTGATGCACAAGGCATTGCGCGAAGTGCTGGGAGGCCACGTGCAGCAGAAAGGCTCGCAGGTCGACGCGGACAAGACGCGCTTCGACTTCGCGCACAATGCGGCCATGTCGGCCGAGGACATCCGCCGCGTGGAAGACATCGTCAACGCCGAGATCCTCGCCAACGTCGCCACCCAGACGCGCGTCGTGCCCATCGAGGAAGCCCAGAAACTGGGCGCCATGGCGCTGTTCGGCGAGAAATACGGCGACGAGGTGCGGGTGCTGGACATCGGCAGCTCGCGCGAGCTGTGCGGCGGGACGCACGTGGCGCGCACCGGCGACATCGGCCTGTTCAAGGTCCTGGCCGAGAGCGGCGTGGCCGCCGGCGTGCGCCGCATCGAAGCGATCACCGGCGATAACGCCCTGGCCTACGTGCAGGACCAGCAGGCATTGCTGGCACAGGCCGCGGGCGCGTTCAAGGCTCCGGTGCAGGAATTGCCGGCCAAGATCGCCCAGGTGATGGAAAACGTGAAAGCCCTGGAAAAGGAACTCTCCAGGCTCAAATCCAAACTCGCCTCCAGCCAGGGCGACGACCTCGCCAATCAAGCGGTGGAAATCAACGGCGCGAAAGTGCTGGCGGCCACCCTGGAAGGTGCGGACGTGAAGACCCTGCGCGAGACCCTGGACAAGCTCAAGGACAAGTTCAAGAGCGCCGCTATCGTGCTGGCCGCAGTGGACGACGGCAAGGCCACCCTGATTGCAGGCGTGACCGCCGACCTGACCGGCAAGGTAAAGGCGGGGGAACTGGTCAACTTCGTCGCCCAGCAGGTCGGCGGCAAGGGCGGCGGCCGTCCCGACATGGCCCAGGCCGGCGGCACCCAGCCGGAAAATCTGCCGCAGGCGCTGGCCGGCGTGGTCGAGTGGGTGAAGGGCAAGTTGTAATCAACGCGAGGTAGGAAGATTGGGTTTGTTGGGTTACGCCCAGGCGGGGCTAACCCAACCTACATTTTTCCGTGGCGCGGATGTTGGGCATCGCCTGGGTCATAGAGCCGTAGGGTGGGTTGAGCGCAGCGATACCCATCAATCCGATGCCGCCTTCCTCACGTCAGGTTGTGGTGATTCTCCAGCAGTTTCTGGTAGATGAGATTTTGCAGCAGGATCGCCTGGCTGCTTTGCAGCTTGAGCAGCTTGACGCCGTACTGAAAAGTAAAATCTCCCGACGGGTTGTCCTGCAGTGCCACGTTCTGGATCAGCGCAGCGGTTTCGATGTGGGCATCGTAGTCGTTGGGCTGGATGGTGAAGTGGAAGGAAACGTTGATTTCCTGGTCCTTTTCGCCCAGCTCTTCTTCGGCATCGATCAGGATGCCCGCCGTGCTGATATTGGAAATCGTCGCGTGTTTGGCGATGCTTGCGCCTGCCGGCGTGACCTTGACCGGCAGGTTGACCCTGACGCGTTCCGCATCGCGGATCTTCGTGGTGCTGATGACTTCGGGGTAGGTCAGATGCAGGTAGTAGAAGGGTTCGCGGCAAATGCGTTCGATCGTGGTTTCGAACGAGAAGGTTTCCTTGCCGGAAAACCCGCGCACGATCAGTTTCTCGCCATCGCGCATGGGTAGCGGCAAGCTGTCCACGATGGGCGTGCGCAGCAGCACGCTGAGTCCTTTCACATAGCCCACCAGGGTGGTGAAAAATTTCATGTCGTGGCGCCGTGACGGCACCTCGATTTGCATGCGGTCGCCGACGTGCAGCTGGAGTTCTTCGAATATATCTTCCATATTTTTTAAGACACCAGCCGAACGACGCGTTGCGGATAAGGAATTTCAATACCTTCCTGCTGGAAGCGCCGCCATATTCCCAGGTTGATTTCCGAGCGCAGGTTCTGCTGACCTTCTTCCGGATCGTTGATCCAGGCGCTCAGTTCGAGATCGATGCCGCTATCGCCGAAATTCTTCAGAAATACCTGGGGTGGCGGCTCCTGCATCACGCGCGCGTGTTTGCCCGCCTCCTCCATCATGATTTCCATGGCCTTTTCGAGCGGGCTGTCGTAGCTGACCTGCAGCGGGATGAATACGCGCAGCTCATGGTTGGTGTAGGAGTGGTTCAGCACCGTGGAGGTGATCAGGGTTTCGTTGGGGATGAGCGCTTCCGTGCCGTCCGAGCCCTTGATCACCGCATAGCGGGAAGTGATTTTGGTGACCGTGCCGTAACGGTTGTCCACGGTTACCAGGTCGCCGATGCGGATGGAGTGATCGAGCAGGATGATGAAACCGCTGACGTAATTGCTGGCGATTTTCTGCAGGCCGAAACCGATGCCCACGCCGAGCGCGCCGCCAAACACCGATAACACGGTAATGTCGATGCCGGCGAGGGGCAGGGCGACGAGCATCCCGATTAGCACCAGCACGGCGCGGAGGAATTTCGCCAGGACCACGCGCAGGCTCATGTTCAAATGCTCCGCGCGCATCAGGCGCCCCTCCATGCTGCTGGCGATCCATAGCGCGACCAGCATGGTCACGGCAACGGAGAGCAGTCCGCTCAAAATCAGCAGCAGGGATATCTTGTTTTTGCCGACGTGGAAGCTGAGATCGTCCATCGCTTGCAGTATTTCCGGCAGAAAGCCGGTGATGTGCAAGGCCACGCCGCTCCAGATCAGGATGGCGATAAAACGTTCGGAAGTTTGCAGCCAGCCGCTCGGGGCAAAAATGTGGCGCAGCGCGTACACGGCGAGTCGTACCAGGGCCAGCGAGAGCAGCAGCGGCACCGTGACGTTGAGCAGGGCGACGTGCTGCCAGTGCTGCAGCACGGCTTTGCCGCTCAATACCAGCAGTAGTGCGGCCAATGGAAAAGTAATGCGGTTGACGCCCCCCATGCCCAGTTTCCAGGCGCCTTCCTGCACCGGCACCTGAGCGCGGATCAGGCGCATGAACAGCCAGGCCAGGACCAGGCTGAATACGAGCACGCCGAGCTGCCACCAGATGTCGGCTTGCTGCAGGTCGCTGAAAAGGTCGAACAGGAGATTGCGGATTTCTTGAGTGTTATTCATTGGCGCGCCCTGTAATCAACGGCCTGGTTCATACGGTCTGGCATGGGCGCGGTGCCGCTGCCAGTTGGCGAGATAGGCCTGCGTCAGCTGGGGGTTGCCACGGAACACCAGCAGGTTCTCAGCGTTCTTGTTCTGGGCTGCCTGGGTGAAATTGAAAGATCCGGTGATGACCGCGGCCTGGGGCGTGCCGGCGTCGATCACCATGATTTTGTTGTGGGCGCTGCTGTGGACGTTATCCACGAATGTGGTCACCCCGGAAGCGGCGATCCTCGGCACCAGGCCGCGCTCCATCCGGCGTATCTGTTCGTCGTCGGCGATCAGTTGCACGTCCACTCCACGGCGCCTGGCATCCATCAGGGCATAGGCGATCTGGCGATGGGTGAAGCTGTAGGCCTGCACCAGCACCTGTTTTCTGGCGCCGCGAATGGCTTGGATCACCAGTGCGCCGGCATCGTCTTGCGGCGAGAACGCCAGCTGGACGGTGCCGCTGGCGGCGATGGTTTGGGTTGCAGGTGAGCTGGACGGGAATTCGAAGGCGGAGGCACTGCCGCAGAGAAGGATTAGAAGCCAGGGAATGATTTTTTTCATAGGGCTTCTATTGTATTGCAAGGACGGCGATGATTTGTTTGTGCCGCGGCACAAATTTTCTTCGTCAGCGCCCCGATGCTTCAGGGCGCGGCCATCCCGGGTTCAGCGTATGGCGCCGCGCAGGCTGTCGTGCGTGACGATTTCCCCCTTGCGGATCAGTTCGCGCGCGGCATCGAGCCGGTCCCAGACGTTGCACATCATCACCCCGCGTACGCGGCCTTCGCGCAGGTAATAGATCACCCCGGTATGGTTTTCCTTCTGCCAGTCGGCGAAGGTTTCCAGGCTGGTGTCCACCTCGCCGGTGGCTTCGTAGCCGAACTCGAACAGGTCCGAAAAGAAATACGGCTGGTAGGTAAAAGGCTCGTGCGCCCCGGCCATGTTCGAGCCGGCCCAGCGTCCCTGCGTCAGCGCGTTGTCCCAGTGCTCGATGCGCATGCTCTTGCCCAGCGCAGGATAGGGGAAAAAGGCGTTGTCGCCGGCCGCGTAAATGTCGGGATGGGTCGTTTCGAGATACTCGTTGACCACGATGCCGTTACCCACTTCCAGCCCCGCGTCCCGGGCTAGGCCGATGTCCGGATCGACGCCGATACCGACGATCAGCAGGTCGGATTCGATACTTTTGCCGCTCATGGTCTCAGTGCGGAATCCGCCGCCGTTCTTGCTGAAGGACACCGGAGAGTCGGAGTGGATCACGCGGATGCCGCGTTCCTGGAAATGTCGCTGCACCGCCATGCCGAGGGCTTCCGGAAACACCCGGCGACAAAGAGTGAGCGAGGGGAAAATCATGGTGACTTCGAGATTGAGGTTGAGCGCGGCGGCAAGCTCCGAGCCGATGAACCCGCCGCCGACGATCAGCGCGGTCCTGTCGACTTTCGCATCGCTGCGCATGCGCAGGTAATCGTCGAGCGTGCGGAAATAGCAGATGCCTTCCAGGTCGCCGCCGGGAATGTCGCTACGGCGCGGCGAAGCGCCGGTTGCCAGCAGCAGTTTGCCGAAGAGGTAGCGCTTGCCGCTTGCAGTGGCGACGGTTTTCTCATGCGGATCGAGTTTCTCCGCCTTTTCGCCGAGCAGCATGTTTACCCCACGCTCGTCGTAGAACGCCTGGTCGTGCAGGAAGATCTCTTCCACCCGGGTTTTGCCGAACCACAGTTTCTTGGAAAGCGGCGGGCGGTCGTAGGGCGGGTGAGCTTCCGCGCTGAGCAGCAGGATGCTCCCCTTCTCGTCGCGCTCCCGGATGCCCTCGATGGCCGAGGCACCGGCCAGGCCGCCGCCCACGATCACGTAATCGAATTTAGTCATGGCGCGTTTTCCCTTCGTCAGTGCTGCCGCGCGGCGTCATTTTTTGGTCCGCTGGCCCTGAGTTGCCGGGGTGATGGTGCAGATCGCCTTGGGCGCATCGAGGCGCAGCACCATGGACTCGCGCACAGTGAAGTTGAAATGGGCCGAATCGGGGAAGGTGTAGTCCACGGTGAAATCCTCGCCGATGAGCAGGGTGCCGGCCTCGGGGGCGACCAGCACTGCGCCCTCGATATCGGTCTTGAAAATGCCGTTGGTGCACAGGCCTTGCAGATGGTTGATCTGCAGCAGGTCGGAGCCTTCCGGGTAGCGCCGGAACAGGTTGTTGTAGAGGCGCGGTTCGAGCGCCAGCGCATAGGGGCCGTGAAAATGCGACTTGTCCAGCAAGGTGACGGCGGACAGCACGTCGCGCAGCACCTGTTCCACGTCGTTCCAGTCGCCGCCCGGCAGATGGTTGCGGCTCTCCACGGTGCACAGCCCGTCCAGGCCGAATTCCGCATCGCCGCGGTAGATCAGCTCCTCCTCGCGCGATGCCAGCTCCAGGGTGGACTGGCCGAGGGCGCTGAGATCGAGCGGCTGGCCCATCTCGGTATGGGCGGAAACACGGCGCCGGCTCAGGGTGAAGTGGCGGAAGATCATGGGCACCGGGATGGTGCGGGAAATGATGGTGGTGGCGCCGTGGGAAGCGTGCTGGCGCTGGTCGTCGTTGCCTGCCGGGGCAGCCACATAGCCCAGGCCGAAAGGCCCGTCCACCGGGAGGAAGCGGCGCGCCGTGAGGACCTTGCGCGCCTCGGTCACCGCCAGTTCCTCCATGCGCGTGAGAATGGAGGCGTCAAACGGAAGATTGGTGTTGTTCATGTCAGGCTCCTTTCATGCTGCCGACCGTCAGATGCGGTGTCGCCGCCCCGCCCTGGAGCGGCTCCGCGCCGGCGATCTTGCCGGTCGCCACTTCCTCGGCCAGGGTGATGTCGCCCTGGCTGAACAGGTAAGTACGCAGGATTTCGTCCAGCCTGGGGGTACTGCGGCGCAGCCATTCCAGGATCATGGCAGCGTGCTCCATTTCCTCGTGCATGTTGTGCAGCAGAATGGCGCGCAATTCCGCGTTGTTACAGGCATCGGCGCGCTGGTGGTACCAGTCGACCGCCTCGAATTCCTCCATCAGGGAGAGGATGGCACGGTGGGAATCCAGGGTCGCCGGGGCAAGCTTTTCTTCGTTTTCGTGCAGGCCTTCGTGTGCCATGATGCGCATCTCCTGTATGCCGATAGGATTGGCATTTTCAATTGATGGTTACACATTCGAATTTCCCAGGGTATAAATTACAGCCTGTATATCGTGTATGGAAACTACGTAGTATCCAGCCCCTGACGGGGCGCATTTGCAGCGCGGGCTTGAATTGTGAAACATTCGCCACAAAGTCCGTAGGGTAAAAATAACTGCCTCCCAGGATGAACATGTCTGACGTAAACGAAGCGATTGAAGGCGTAGTGATCGAACCGATTGGGTCTTCCGAGCTTGCATTGACGGTACAGACGCTGCCCGATACCCTTTATCTCCTGCCGCTCAGCGAACGCCCCTTCTTCCCGGCGCAGACCCTGCCGCTGCTGATGAACATGGCACCATGGCTGGATACCGTGGAGAAAATCGGCGAAACCGCGCAGAAAATGGTCGGCCTGGTGATGGTGCGTCCGAGCAGTACCGACGACGTCAAGCCGCAGGATTTTTACGCTACGGGTACCGCGGTGCACATGCATCACCCGGTGCGCGCCGACGGCAAGATACAGTTCATAGCGGAGGGGCAGAAGCGTTTCCGTATCGTCAAATGGCTCTCGGACAAGGCGCCTTACCTGGCGCAGGTGGAATACCCCAACGACAACCGCGGCGCCAATACCGACGAGGTGAAAGCCTACGCCATGGCGATCATCAACTCGATCAAGGAGCTGCTGCCGCTCAACCCGCTTTACAGCGAAGAGCTGAAGTTCTTCCTCAACCGCTTCAGCCCCAACGAGCCCTCGTTGCTCACCGATTTCGCCGCTTCGCTCACCACCGCGCCCAAGGAGAAGCTGCAGGACGTGCTGGAGGCACTCAACCTGCGCCGCCGCATGGAAAAAGTGCTGGTGCTGATCAAGAAGGAACTCGATGTCGCACGCCTGCAGTCGCAGATTCGCGAGCAGGTCGACGAGAAGATGACCAAGAACCAGCGCGAGTTCTTCCTGCGCGAACAGCTCAAGGCCATCCAGAAGGAACTCGGCCTGGCCAAGGACGACAAGACCGCCGAGATCGACCGCTTCCACGAACGCCTCGCCAAGCTCGAATTGACCGAGGCGGCGCAGCAACGCGTGGATGAAGAAATGCAGAAGCTGTCCATGCTCGAAACCGGCTCGCCGGAATATGCGGTGACGCGCAATTACCTCGACTGGCTGACCCAGTTGCCGTGGGGCAAGTATTCGAAAGACAAGCTCGACCTCAAGCGCGCGCGCAAGATTCTCGACCGCGACCACGACGGTCTGGAAGACGTGAAGGAACGCATCATCGAATTCCTCGCGGTGGGCGCGCACAAGGGCGAGATCGCCGGTTCCATCGTCCTGCTGGTCGGCCCGCCGGGGGTGGGCAAGACTTCCATCGGGCGCTCCATTGCCGATGCCCTGGGACGCGAGTTCTACCGCTTTTCCCTCGGCGGCATGCGCGACGAGGCGGAAATCAAGGGGCACCGCCGCACCTACATTGGCGCCATGCCGGGCAAGTTCGTGCAGGCCATCAAGGAATGTGGCGTGGCCAACCCGGTGATCATGCTCGACGAAGTGGACAAGATCGGCGCCTCCTATCAGGGCGACCCGGCTTCATCCCTGCTGGAAGTGCTGGACCCGGAACAGAACAGCGATTTCCTCGATCATTACCTCGACGTGCGCTTCGATTTGTCCAAGGTGCTGTTCGTGTGTACCGCCAACCAGCTCGACACCATTCCGGGGCCGCTGCTCGACCGCATGGAAGTGATCCGCCTGGCAGGCTACATCACCTCCGAGAAGGTCACCATTGCCAAGCATCACCTGTGGCCCAAGCAACTGGAAAAGGCGGGCATGAAACGCGGCGAGCTGGCGATCAGCGATGCCGGTCTGAAACATGTCGTCGAAGGCTATGCCCGCGAGGCCGGGGTGCGCAACCTAGAGAAACAGCTCGGCCGGCTGGTACGTAAATCGGTCGTCAAGCTGATGAACGGCGAGCAAGGCCCGGCGCGTCTCGGCGTGGAACAGGTGGAAACTTATCTCGGCAAGCCATTGTTCACCAATGAAAAACCATTGAGCGGGCTGGGCGTGGTCACCGGGCTGGCCTGGACCGCGATGGGCGGTGTGACGCTCTCCATCGAGGCGACGCGCGTCCACACCCGCAATCGCGGCTTCAAGCTCACCGGCCAGCTGGGCGACGTGATGAAGGAGTCGGCCGAGATCGCCTATAGCTACGTCACCTCGCATCTCAAGGAATTCAAGGGCGACCTGAAGTTCTTCGACGAGGCTTTCGTGCACCTGCACCTGCCCGAAGGCGCGACGCCCAAGGACGGCCCGAGCGCCGGCGTCACCATGGCGACGGCGCTGCTGTCGCTGGCGCGCAACCAGAAAGTCGCCCGCCCCCTGGCCATGACCGGCGAACTGACCCTGACCGGCGAGGTGCTGGCCATCGGCGGGGTGCGCGAGAAAGTCATCGCAGCGCGGCGCATCAAGATCATGGAACTGATCATGCCCGAAGCCAACCGGCGCGATTTCGACGAACTGCCCGAGCACATCCGGGAAGGGGTGAAGGTGCACTTCGCCCGTCAGTTCAAGGATGTGGTGAAAGTTGTGTTTGCGGAGAAAGACTCTGAAGGGAAAGTGATCAGCGTTTTCTGAACATGAGTATCTTTGCTGAGGGAAGCGATTTTGTTTCTTCAGCTTGAGGCGTTTTATTGCCGTTCCGGGGATCGAGTGCCGTCAGTAATCTTTGGAATTGCTCATCCAGATTATAGAAGCTGTCCCACATCCTGGAATATAGATGAATGCAGCAGCCGAGGGGGGTTCTCGCTTTTCTCCGTTCCATGTCGATACGGGACTGAAACGCTTTGGCCCATTTGATGTCCGCCCGGCTCTCGATGACCTCTTCTAGGAGATCGTGGCGCTGGCGCTCGAATTCCTGGGGGTTCTCCCGCGCCAGGACCATCATTTTGTCGAAATCAAAATTCATTGGGCACCCCCAGCAAATCAGGATCGCAAAAACGGCAGACAGTTAGCGAAGCTTTGAACTAACGAACTGAAACCTGATCTTTAGGTCTGATAATTCATCATCATAAAAGAGTCTATTCTTATGCGCCGGATCATCAAGATAAAAGATTTTATGTCCTTACGACATCCGGATTTATGCTCCGGTGGCTATACTCTTTGCTCTTCCCTCGCCAAAAAGCGCTGGTGCATATGAATACAAAGCTTGAGACCGCTACGCTTGGAGGCGGTTGCTTCTGGTGTATCGAGGCCGCTCTGGGTGAGCTGGCAGGTGTTGAACAAGTGCTTCCCGGCTATAGCGGCGGGAGCCTGGAAAATCCCGATTACGATGCGGTGTGCAGCGGTACCACCGGTCATGCCGAAGTGGTGCGCGTCAGCTTCGACTCCGGCCAAATTTCATACCGCGAAATTCTGACCGCCTTCTTTGCCATCCACGACCCCACTACCCTGAACCGCCAGGGCAACGATGTCGGCAGCCAGTACCGTTCGGTCATTTTCTACCATTCGCCGGAACAGAAGGCCGAGGCGGAAAAAATGATCGCCGAACTCACGGCCGAGGGTGTATGGGCGCGACCCATCGTGACCGAAATCGTCGCGGCGCCCGTGTTCTATCCGGCCGAAGACTATCACCGCGATTATTACAAACTGCACGCCCAGCAGCCTTATTGCCAGGTCGTGGTGGCGCCCAAAGTGGCCAAGCTGCGGAGCAAATTCGCCGCCAAATTGAAATCGCACGAGCGCTAACTGGCGGATTTACCGTTGCGCCAATATCCAGGAGGCGCGCCACCTGTAACCGTTGCGCCAGTAATTGTATGCCGTTTTCACGCGCATTAATCCGACCGTCCAGCGCCATTCCTGGTCGCGACTGTCCGGAACGACGAAAATGCGCCGACCGTTCCGGGTTATCGCTTCGCTCTGCAATGCGCCGTGATACATGCTCTGCGTAGCCTGGGGATGAATGTTGTCGATCATGATGGGCTCCTTAATTCGCTTTCCGGATCTCCGATCTCGACTGTCTCCAGCGCGAGCAGGGTGCCGATGCTGTGCAGCAGCTGCCTGCTGGCAGCGAGAATCGAATCGATGCTTTCCCTCTCTTCCCCAAGCTTCGTGTCGTCGCTGCAGCAGTCCAGCATCTGGGCGAAGCCGAGGATGGTATTGAGCGGGGTGCGCAACTCATGTCCGATGTGCGCAATGAGCTGTGCTTTCGCCTGCCTGGTCTCATCTAACACCGGTTTCAGCCCAGGACAAATCCGCGGCATTTCTGGTGCAAAGGGGCATTGCGCGTTATTGCACACTTCATCCAGTTTCATAGTGCCACCTCTGGCGGGCGCAACAAGGTGAGAAAGGCGCCGCGACATCTGCGGGCCGCGACAGTTACAAGCTGATTGCAGTCTAGTTTTTCCGCTGCGAACTATCCATTTGCGCCATTACCTAATTGCTTAGGTATATGTGCTTAAAGAGAGGGCGCTGTTGCTTTTCCCGCAGGGGAGGGGGTTACAACAAAGGGCGGAGCCGTTTCCAGACGTTTTCCAGAACGATTGGCTGCGCTGCAGCGGTGGGGTGTAGATTGTCTGCCTGGAACATGTCGCGTTTGTCGGCCATGCCTTCGAGCAGGAAGGGGAGCAGAGCGGTATGATATTTGTTCGCCAGGGCCGGGTAGATCATGCTGAAGCGTTCGTTGTAAGCCGTGCCGTAATTAGGCGGCAAGCGCATGCCGACTAGCAGCACTTTGGCCCGTCTGGCGATGCAGGCGCGGATCGTGCCGTCGAGGTTGTCGCGCATGGCTTGCAGCGGCAGGCCGCGCAGCCCGTCGTTGGCGCCCAGTTCGACGATGACGATGGCCGGCTTATGCGTTGCCAGGGCGGTGTCGATGCGAGTCAGCCCGCCGGCCGTGGTTTCACCGCTGATGCTGGCATTGACGACCTGGTATTTATATTGATTCTGCATCAGGCGCTGTTGCAGTAAACTCACCCAGCCGGATTCGACGGCCACGCCATAATTGGCCGACAGGCTGTCGCCGAACACCAGGATCGTCGGCCCGGCCCAGGCCGTGGGCACAAACAGCAGTACGTAGATGAGCAACCAGCGGATCAGCATGAACTCTCCTTCTTCATTAATCGTGCAGGCGTCGCGCCTGTCCAAGCAAGTGCCGGTCGGGAGCGGTTATCTTACCATCTTGCACCAGCTCGACCTGGAAATCGCCGGCGGCGAATCGGTGGCGATCTTGGGCGCGTCGGGCTCGGGCAAATCCACCCTGCTGGGCCTGCTGGCCGGGCTGGATTTGCCCAGCGGAGGCGCGGTGCACATTGCCGGCGAGGACCTTTTTGCGCTCGACGAGGATGGCCGCGCCGCCTTGCGCGGACGCCTGATCGGCTTTGTGTTCCAGTCATTCCAGTTGCTGCCGGCCCTGACAGCGCTGGAGAACGTCATGTTGCCGCTGGAACTGGCCGGTTCCGGCTCAGCGAAGCAACAGGCCCTTGCCGTGCTGGAGCGGGTGGGCCTGAGCGACCGCCTGCACACCTACCCGAAACATCTTTCCGGCGGCGAACAGCAGCGCGTCGCTATCGCCCGTGCCTTTGCGCCGCAGCCGAAGCTGCTGCTGGCCGACGAACCGACCGGCAACCTCGACAGCGCGACCGGCGCCCGCATCATCGACCTGCTGTTCGGGTTGAACCGCGAGCAAGGTACCACGCTGGTGCTGGTGACCCACGATGCCGAACTGGCGCAGCGCTGCGGGCGCAGATTGCGCCTCGCGGATGGCCGTCTGGAAGTGGAATGAGACCATGAACCTGGTGCGACTCTCCTGGCGCATGCTGCTGCGCGAATGGCGGGCCGGGGAGTTGTATGCCCTGGCGCTGGCGCTGGTGGTCGCGGTGGGTGGCGTCACGGCGGTGAGCTTCTTTACCGATCGGGTGAGCCAGGCGCTGGGTGGCGAAGCGAGCCAGTTGCTGGGGGCTGATCTGGTGCTGGTGGCGGACCACGAAATCGCGCCGCTTTTTTCTCAGGAAGCCCGACGGCGCGGTTTGAAGCTGGTGCGTACGCGCACTTTCCCGAGCATGATCATCAGCGCCAGCGGCAACCAGCTGGCTGAAGTCAAAGCGGTGGAAGGCGGTTATCCACTTAGGGGCGCGCTGCGCCTCCAGACGGCGCAAGGCGAGTCTGCCGCGTCCGGCATCCCCGCGCCCGGCACGGTGTGGCTGGACAAGCGTTTGCGCGAGCAGTTGCGCCTGGCGCCTGGCAACCGGGTCGAGGTAGGCGCGTCGCAACTGGCAGTGGCGGCCGAGTTGAGCTTCGAGCCTGACAGCGGTGGCGGCATGTTCAGCATCGCCCCCCGCTTGATGATGAACCTGTCCGACCTGCCTGCCACCCAGCTCGTTCAGCCCGGCAGCCGCATCACGTATCGTCTGATGCTGGCGGGAGAAGCGAGAGCCATTGCAGCCTATCGTACCTGGGCCGCTTCCCGCCTGGGGAGGGGCGAAAAGCTGGAAGGGGTGAGCGATGCGCGGCCGGAAATCCGTTCCGCGCTGGAGCGGGGCGGCAAGTTTCTCGGTCTAGCCGCGCTCACCAGTGTCATCCTGGCGGCGGTGGCGATCGTGCTTTCGGTGCGGCGCTTTCTCGAACGCCACCTCGACGGCTGTGCCGTGATGCGCTGCATCGGGGCGATGCAAGCGCAAGTATTCCGCCTCTACCTTTACCAGTTCCTGTGGCTCGGCCTCATGGCCAGCCTGGCCGGGTGCCTGCTGGGTTATGGCGCGCAATGGGTGCTGGCGCATCAGCTGGAACACCTGGTGGCGAACGGCTTGCCGGCACCGTCCCTGCTGCCCGTGGCACAGGGGGTACTGACCGGGATGGCAACCCTGCTCGGCTTCGCCTTGCCATTCTTGCAGCGCCTGCAGCGGGTGCCGGCGATCTGGGTGCTGCGGCGCGAACTGGGCATGCCGCAGCGCTTCAATCTGCTCAGCTTCGCGCTCGGCGTAGTGACGCTCGCCGGTTTGCTGCTGTGGCAGGCCGGCGAGGTCAAGCTGGGGCTGTACGTGCTGGTGGGACTGGTCGCCGTCGCGGCGCTGTCTCTGCTGTTGGCGTATGGCCTGATTCGGCTGCTGGCGCCGTGGCGCAGCGGAATGAGGAGCGCATGGCGCTATGGTCTGGCCAACGTGGTGCGGCGGCGCCACACCAGTGCAGGGCAAGTGGTCGCCCTCGGCTTCGGCCTGACGGCACTGCTGCTGCTTACCTTGGTGCGCGGCGACCTGTTGCACAGCTGGCAGACTACTTTGCCCCATGACGCGCCCAACCGTTTCATCATCAATATCCAGCCGCAGCAACTGCCTGCACTGCGGGAGTTTTTTGCCGGACGCGGCATGGCCAGCCCCGAACTGTTCCCCATGGTGCGCGGGCGACTGGTCGCCATCAACGGCAGGCAGACGACTGCCGCGGACTATCCGGACGATCGTGCGAAGCGCCTGATGGAACGGGAGTTCAACCTTTCCTCGGCGGAACGCATGCAAGGCGACAACCAGCTGTTTGCCGGCAACTGGTGGCGTGCCGGCGATCCCGATGCAGCGCAGCTATCGGTGGAGGAGGGCATCGCCAAGACACTCGGCCTCAAGCTGGGAGACAAGTTGAGCTACCAGGTGGCGGGGCAGAATTTCACCGCGCGTATCACCAGCCTGCGCAAAGTGGACTGGGATTCCTTTCGCGTCAACTTTTTCGTCATCGCGCCGCCGGCATTGCTGGAGCGCTACCCGGCCAGCTACATCACCGCGTTTTACCTGCCGCCCGGCCAGGAGATGCTGCTCAACGACATGGTCAAGGCTTTCCCCAACCTGACCGTGATCGACGTGGCGGCGCTGATGGGGCATGTAAGGGCGATGATGGACCGCGTCGCGGCTGCGGTCGAATTCGTCTTCCTGTTTACCCTGGCGGCGGGCTTGATGGCGCTCTACGCGGCAATCGCTGCCACGCGTGAGGAAAGGATGTACGAAGCGGCCGTTATGCGTACCCTGGGCGCGAGCCGCAGGCAACTGGCGTTGAGCCAGCTTACCGAGTTCGCGCTGATCGGTCTGCTGGCGGGCGGTGTGGCTGCCATGGCGGCGAGCGGCCTGGGATTCTTCCTTGCTACGCGGGTATTCCATCTGCCCTACCAGTTCAACCCGTGGCTATGGCTGGTGGCGCTGGTGGCGGGAGGCGTGGGCGTGACGCTGGCAGGGTGGCTGGGTACGCGCGGCGTGTTGCGTCAGCCGCCATTGCTGACCTTGCGGCAACTGGGGTGATATCAATTCTTCCGGCTGAGTTAAACCTGGTGGAAATGAGTTTCCGAGGAATGGCTGTTGTGGATACTGCGGGTCAGCGCTGCTGAAACCAAGCGTCACCGTCGCCTGAAGGGGCGGCGGTGACGTGCTTGCGCGGATATTGCTACTTGGTTGCGTTTGCGGGGGTCACCATGTAGGTGATGGCAGCACGCATGTCGGCATCGCTCAGGTTGGCCAGTCCGCCCCGGGAGGGCATGGCGTTGTGTCCCCTGATGGAGGATTTGACGAGATTTTCCACTCCGGACTTGAGCCGTGGCGACCATTCTTCCATGTTGCCGATGTGCGGCGCGCCGCCCTTGCCGATGGAATGGCATTCTCCGCAGCGCGCCTTGACGATCTGCTCGCCGCTCCATTGTTGCGGCGAACTGTAGGCCGTCTTGGGGTCTGGAGCCTTGCCGCCGCTCACCATGTAGGAAATCGCCCGGCTGATTTCCAGATCGGACAGCGATCCTTCACCGCCGTGTGCCGGCATTTTGCGAATCCCGGTAATCGCATGACTCGTCAGGGTGTTTATGCCCTGTGACGCGCGCTTCGACCATTCGTCGCTGTGGCCGAATCTGGGCGCACCATCCTTGCCGGGGCCATGGCATACGATGCAGGTGGCCTCGACGACTTCCTTGCCGGTTCGATCCGGCGTACTGGTTGCCTGTGCAGCAACAGGCAGAGCCAGCAGGGTTGTCATCAGCGTTGAAATGCAGAAATGGTGACGCACGAAAAGGTGTTGAGTCATGTTTTGTCCTCTGTCTTGTTGTTGGATTTGCCGGGAAATTTTACACCAATGACGATGTGTTAAACGCAGCCCTGAAAAATGCAAATCAAATTTCTTGTCCATGGCGCCGGCATGGCAGTCAAATGCTTGAAGTGCTTACTTATACTGAAACACTGCTGGAATTGGCGGCAAGCGCTGCCGTGGTTGGTTTGCCGGCGGGGATGAGGTACCATTTGCGCTTTTGAATTTTCCCTACACTGAACAATGTTATGTTGACTAGAAAACTGCTGCAACAAGCACTCTTGTTGGCCGGCCCGACTTGGGCAGCCACGGCCAGCGCCTCGAATTCACCCGCCGCTGCGGATGACGGGAACTTCATGCTGCTGGCCGTTGGCGGCATCGTCCTGATCGTGGTCCTGGTGCTGGTGTGGCGCTCGCGCGCCAGTCGGCGGGCGAAAAATTCGGACCCCGCTTTGTTCATGACGCTGGACCAGATTACCCGGCTCGAAACACCTGGCGGCGACTCGCCGTTTGCGAGGACGGTGCAACCCAAATCCCTTTCCTCCCAGGCTTCGGAGAAGGCCGCGGCCAGGAAAACGGAGCCCTCCGCGTCGGATGCCTATATGTCCGAACTGGAAAAAAACTATCCCCGCATTGTGGAAAAGCTGGTGATGTTGTGGCCCGACCCGGAGTCAGAGAGTTATCTGCAGGGTTTGAGCTTCGACGAGCGCGGCGACCGCGAAGGATTCAACCGGGAAATCGCTTCCGAGATCATGATGCTTTACGGCGTCAAGTTGAAGGAACACACGGACGTCTGGCGTTAAACCTGCGGCTGGCTTTGCCTTGCGAGCCGATCGAAGCGCTTTACCCTTCAGGGTTGAACCAGAATCCACGGTTTGACGATCACTGCCCACAGGACGGCATCCGTTTCCAGCCACTCTTTGGCCAGTTCGTCCGACACCCGCGCAACTTTCCCCGCCAGCATCCATTGCTCGACCTGGGCTTTGTTGTCGTGTGAAATCTGCACGGCGACTTCCACCAGGTCCAGTTCGTTGCTGACGGCAATCACCGTTCCGCCCGCGAAAAAACGCAGCAGTTCTTTCCACGGGATGCGTGAGGTTTCAAGGTTGACCCTGGTGCGGGTATCTTCGTCGTAGGGCAGTGATGTAGTCATATGAGGATTTAAAGTGCAACGGGGATGGCATTTGCCATCCCCGTTGCCATTTCAATGATGAAAGTTGGCTATTTTACCGCATTTGGATCGTTCGGGCTGAAGCCTTCCTCCGCCATGTGCTGGTAAAGCCTGTAGCGTTTCTCGATCTCGGCCTGATATTCCGCCATCACGCCTTCGCCTTCATCCTTGACCTGCTTCATCAGGCCGCGGAAGCGCGGTTCGTTCTTGATGAGATCGAGGAAGGGCACCGACGGTTTGTTCGAATCCAGCACCATCGGGTTCTTGCCCTCCGCCTCGCGCCGCGGGTCATAGCGGAACAGCGGCCAGTGGCCGGTGTTGACCGCCAGTTCCTGCTGGTGGTGCTGCAGGCTCATGTTGTAGCCGTGTTCGCCGCAGGGGCTGTAGGCGATGATGAGCGAGGGGCCGTCGAAGGACTCGGCTTCGAGGAAGGTTTTCAGGGTGTGAATGTCCTTCGCGCCGTAGGCGACGTGTGCCACATAGACGTGGCCGTAGCTCATGGCAATCTGCGCCAGGTCCTTCTTGCCGGTGGGCTTGCCCTTGGCGGCGAATTTGGCGGTGGCGCCGTGCGGCGTGGCCTTGCTGGCCTGGCCGCCGGTGTTGGAATAGACCTCGGTGTCCAGCACCAGGATATTGACGTTGCGCCCCGAGGCGAGCACGTGATCCACGCCGCCGAAGCCGATGTCGTACGCCCAGCCGTCGCCGCCGATGATCCACACGCTCTTCTTCACCAGGTTGTCCGCCAGCGTTTCCAGGTTGCGGGCGTCGGCGGAATCGATCGCCTTGAGCTGTGTCATGAGCTGCGCCACGCGCTCGCGCTGCTGCTGGATGCCGGCCTCGCTGGACTGGTCGGCGGCCAGGATGGCGTCCACCAGTTCCGCGCCGAGCTTGTCTTTCATTTTTGCCGCTAGTTCGGCGGCATGCTCCGCGTGCTTGTCGATGGTGACGCGGAATCCCAGGCCGAATTCGGCGTTGTCCTCGAACAGCGAGTTGTTCCATGCCGGTCCGCGTCCCTCTGCGTTCTTCGAGTAGGGCGTGGTGGGCAGGTTGCCGCCGTAGATGGAGGAACAGCCGGTGGCGTTGGCCACCACCATGCGGTCGCCGAACAGCTGGCTGGCGAGGCGGATGTAGGGCGTTTCGCCGCAGCCGACGCAGGCGGTGGGGAACTCGAACAGCGGCTGCATTACCATGGCGCCCTTGATGGTGGCGGTACGCAGCTTGGTGCGGTCGAATTCGGGCAGTTTGAGGAAGAACTCGAAATTCTCCCGCTCCGGTTCGCGCAGCGGTGCCTGGGCGTGCATTTCCAGCGCCTTGTGGCCGTCGACTTTGCTCACCGCCGGGCAGATGTCGACGCACAGGCCGCAGCCGGTGCAGTCCTCTGGCGCGACCTGGTAGCTGACGTGCATGCCTTCCTCGAACTCCTTGCCCTTGATCTGGATATGCTTGAAGGTGGGCGGCGCGTCCTTGGCCAGGTCGGCCAGGAACACCTTGGAGCGGATGGCGGTGTGGGGGCAGACGAAGGGGCACTTGCCGCAGTAAATGCACAGTTCGGCATCCCACACCGGGATTTCCTGCGCCAGGTTGCGTTTGTCGTAGAGTGCGGTACCGGTCGGCCAGGTCCCATCGGCAGGCATCAGCGAAACCGGGATCATGTCGCCGCGTCCGGCCATAATTTCGGCCGTGACCCGGCGTATGAAATCAGGGGCGTTGGCAGGTACCGGCTGAGGCATTTCATGGGTGCTGCTCGCGCCCGTCGGTACTGTCACCTTATGCAGGTTGGCGATGGTTTCGTCGATCGCCTTCCAGTTGGCTTCCACCACGGCGCGACCCTTCTTGCTGTACGACTTCTCGGCGGCATGCTTGATCTTTTCGATCGCTACGTCGCGCGGCAGTACGCCGGAAATGGCAAAGAAGCAGGTCTGCATGATGGTGTTGATGCGGCTGCCCATGCCGGTCGCCTTGGCGATGGCGTAGGCGTCGATGACGTAAAACTCGATTTTCTTGTCGATGATCTGCTGCTGCATCTTGCGTGTCAGGGTGTTCCATACGCCGTCGGCGGGCAGCGGGGTGTTGACCAGGAACACCGCGCCCTCGGCAGCGGAGTCCAGCATTTCGTAGCGTTCCAGGAATACCGGTTGGTGGCAGCCGATGAAATTGGCTTCGTTGTTGCCGATCAGGTAGGTGGAATGGATCGGCTTGGGCGAAAAGCGCAGGTGGGAAATGGTTGCCGCGCCCGCTTTCTTCGAGTCGTAGACGAAATAGCCCTGGCCGTAGAGCTCGGTTTCCTCGCCCATGATCTTGATGGTGTTCTTGTTTGCGCCCACCGTGCCGTCGGAACCGAGACCGTAGAACATGCAGCGCATGACGCCCTGGCCGGCATCGGTGCGGAAGCCCTCGTCCCACTCCAGGCTGGTGTGGGTGACGTCGTCGATGATGCCGATGGTGAAATGGTTCTTCGGCTTGGCCTTGGATAGTTCGTCGAACACGCCCTTGATCATGCCCGGCGTGAATTCTTTCGAGGACAGGCCGTAGCGTCCGCCCACGATGTGCGGCATGGCGGCGAAGCGGCTTTCGCCATTGCCCAGCGTCTCGGCAAATGCCGTCACCACGTCCTTGTAAAGCGGCTCGCCGTCGGCACCCGGCTCCTTGGTGCGGTCGAGCACAGCGATACGCTTGGCCGTGGCGGGGATGACCTTGAGCAGCTCATCGGCGGCAAACGGGCGGTACAGGCGGACTTTCACCATGCCGACCTTTTCGCCGCGGGCGTTGAGGTGTTCCACCGTTTCCTCGGCGGCTTCAGCGCCGGAGCCCATCAGCATGATCACGCGTTCGGCGTCGGGCGCGCCGACGTATTCATACAGGTGATACTGGCGTCCGGTGAGGTTGGCGAATTTATCCATGGCTTTTTGCACGATCCCCGGCATGGCATCGTAAAAGAGGTTGACGGTTTCCCGGCCCTGGAAATAGACGTCCGGGTTCTGCGCGGTGCCGCGCAGTACCGGGTGGTCGGGCGACAGGCCGCGCGCGCGGTGGGCGAACACCAGCTTGTCGTCGATCATTTCGCGCACCACTTCGAACGGCACCTGGTCGACTTTCGCCACTTCGTGGGAAGTGCGGAAGCCGTCGAAAAAGTGCAGGATCGGGATGCGCGATTCGAGGGTGGCGGCCTGCGAGATCAGCGCCATGTCCATGGCTTCCTGCACGGAATTGGAAGCGAGGAAGGCAAATCCGGTGGAGCGCGCCGACATCACATCGCTGTGGTCGCCGAAAATGGACAGCCCCTGTGCTGCCAGCGAGCGCGCCGCGACGTGCATCACGAAGGGCGTCAGTTCCCCGGCGATCTTGTACATGTTGGGGATCATCAGCAGCAGGCCCTGCGATGCGGTGAAAGTGGTGGCCAGCGCCCCGGTCTGCAGCGCGCCGTGGATGGTGCCGGCCGCGCCTGCTTCGCTTTGCAGTTCGACGACCAGGGGCACGGTGCCCCACAGGTTCTTCTGCCCTTCGGCGCTCCAGGCATCGGAGTATTCGCCCATCGGCGAGGAGGGGGTGATGGGGTAGATGGCGATGATTTCGTTGGTGAGGTGAGCGATGTAGGCGGCTGCTTCGTTGCCGTCGATGGTGACAGTGCTAACGCGTTGCATGATGACCCCCGAAAAACTGAACCAAAAAATAAAAATTACATTAAACCTGTTACCCCAATATGGCAACGCATAAAAGCGTTCCGCTTGAGTTCGATCAACGAACGGTTGGTTTTACATGCGCCGCTTGTCGTTGGACAAGTTTGGATGATAGGCTGTTATGAAAAATACATAAAATACAGCCTCGGAGGAGAGGGTGAAGATGCCCAACGGTGCGTTCCTGTTTGCCTGGACACGACCTGCGGTCTGCTGCAGCGCCGATACGCCCGGCGTGATAAAAGCGGTGGCGGGAAGACGGGAGGATACGGCTATTTTCTCGCCGCTATTCATAGTAGTTGACGCACCCGAGAAGGAAAAGTTCGAAGGAAAAAAAAGATAAAGATGAATAAATCCGCGCGAACTTACCTGATCTCGATTTTTCTGGCGTTGGCCATTGTGCTGTCTTTCTTTGCCATCCAGAGCATTTTCGTCATGAAAACCTTTTACCCGCGCATGGTGGTCGTTCCCATGTCGCTCGGGATCGTGCTCGGTCTTCTGGTGGGCAAGGTCGGGGTGTTGCGCGCCAGGCTGGCCGGCAATGCGCGGCTGTTCTCCGCCCTCGCGGATTTCGCACCCGAGTTCAACTACTTCCGCAAAATCAGCGGCGAGTACGAATACGTTTCCCCCGCCTGCAAGTCGCTGACTGGCTACGTTCAGGATGATTTTTATCGTGAACCCAATTTCATGAACCGGCTTATCCACCCCGACGACATGGAGGTGTGGAACGCGCATATCCACAACATCAACGGCGAGGGCTTGGCCGAAACCGTCGAGTTTCGCATTGTTACCAGGGATGGCGATATTCGCTGGGTCGAGCACCTGTGCGGTACGGTACAGGACGAAAATGGCAATACCATCGGCGTGCGTTCCTCCAATGTGGACATCACCCAGCGCAGGGTTTACGAGCAGCAGATCGAGATTTCGGCCAAGTACGATCCCTTGACCATGCTGCCCAACCGGCGCTGGCTCATGGAGAAGCTGCATGACTGGATTTATGAAGCCGCAGCCGGGGGGCGCCATTTTGCAGTGATGTTTCTCGACCTGGATCGCTTCAAATACATCAACGATACCTTCGGCCATACCGTGGGGGATGCCTTGCTGCGCCAGATCGCCAAGCAGTTCGAGGGCGGCGTATCCGAGGGAGGCGGCAAGAACGCCCAGATATTCATTTCGCGCTTTGGCGGTGACGAATTCGTCATTGTCGAAAAAATGGAAAAAAAGGACGAACAATTCCGCAGCGCCGAGAAAATCCTGGCGTTGCTGGACCAGACTTTTACGGTGAACGAGCACAAATTCCGTGTGACCGGCAGTATCGGAATCGCGGTTTTTCCCGCTGACGGCGAAACATCCGAAGACCTGATCAAGAACGCCGATGCCGCGATGTACAAGGCCAAGCGCGAGGGCAAGAACAACATCCAGTTCTACTCGGCGGATCTGGCGGAGGAAATGTCCGGGTTCTATCGCATGGAGCAGCGTCTCAAGCTGGCGCTGGAGCGGGACGAGTTCGTGCTGCACTTTCAGCCCCAGATCGATATGGCGAGCGGCAGGGTGAGTGCCGTGGAAGCGCTGGTGCGCTGGAATTGCCCGGAAAACGGCATGGTGCCACCGCTGCAGTTTATTCCCGTTGCCGAGGAAGCCGGCCTGATCGGTGCCATCGGCGAACAGGTATTCCGCAAGGCCTGTGCGCAGTGGCGGGCGTGGTCGGACCAAGGCTTCCTGTTGAAGATGGCGGTCAACGTATCACCACTGCAGTTCCGTGACGATGCCTTCATCGGCCAGCTCGCAAGATTGCTGGGGGAAATGCGCATGCCGCCGAGCTATCTTGAAATCGAGATCACCGAAGGCGTGCTGATGGGCAGTGCGGAAAAAGCCCTGGGCAAGCTCAAAGCCCTGCGCGACATGGGGATTTCGATCGCCATCGATGACTTTGGAACCGGTTACTCGTCGCTGCAATATCTCAAGGAATTGCCCATATCTTGCCTCAAGATCGATGCTTCCTTCGTGCGCGAAATTCAGACCAACGGAAAGAATCTGGCGATCGTGAAAACGATCGAGGCGCTGGGGCGCAACCTCCAGATGTACACCGTGGCGGAGGGTATCGAGGAGCAGGCGCAATATGACTTGCTCAAGGATATCGGATGCACCATGGGCCAGGGGTACTTCATTTCCCACCCCATGGCGGCGGAGAAGCTGGAACCGCTGCTGCGCAAGCTGATGACTTAGAAAAAGATGGCTATTGACTTTTAGTGCTCGGCAATCGCTGCCCTGATCCGCACCAGGGCTTCCGCCACCACACGCCGCGGCGCCCCGATATTCAGCCGCATGAAGCCGCTGCCCCCAGCGCCGAACACCGTGCCGGGATTCATTCCCACGCGTGCTGTGCTCACGAAGAATTCCTTCAACTCCGCGTCGTTCATGCCTAGTTCCCTGCAGTCCAGCCACAGCAGATAAGTCCCCTCCGGCTGGATGAGCCGGATGCCGGGCAGATGTTCCGCCAGGTAGGCGGCGACGAAATCGCGGCTGTCGCGCAGGTAGACCAGCAGCGCGTCCAGCCAGGCTTCCCCGTCGCGGTAGGCGGCTTCGAAGGCGGCGATGCTGAAGGGGTTGGAGTGGCCGAGGGCGAGGGTGGCGAAGACTTTGCGCAGCGCGGTGCGTTGCGCCGGGTCGGGGACGATCAGGCAGGACAGGCCCAGCCCGGGGATGTTGAAGGTCTTGCTCGGGGCGACGGCGGTGACCAGTGTGTCGCCGGCTTGTGCCAGGGTGGCGAGGGCGGTGTGGCGCTCGCCGGGGTACACCAGGTCGGCGTGGATTTCGTCCGACAGTACCGTCATGCCGTGCCGCCGCGCGATGTGCAGGGTTTCGCGCAGTTCGTCCGGGGTCCATACCCGCCCCACCGGGTTATGCGGTGAGCACAGCAGTAGCAGGCGCGCGCCGTCGGCGGCGCAGCGCTCGAGCTGCTCGAAGTCGATAGCGTAGCGGCCGTTTTCCAGGCGCAAGGGATTGAGCACGAGTTTGCGGCCGGTGTCGGTGACGGCGCTGAAGAAGGGGAAATACACCGGCGGCTGCACCACCACCGCCTCGCCGGGGGCGGCGAAGGCCAGCACGGCGGCGTGCAGCGAGGGCACCACCCCCGGCGCCATGATGACCCAGTCGCGTTCGACCTGCCAGCCGTGGCGCTTTTGCAGCCACGCGCTCAGGGCCTCGTAGAGGTCGTCGGGGTAGAAGGTGTAGCCGTAGACCGGATGGGCGGCGCGCGCCGCGAGTGCCCGGGTGACGGCTTCGGGGGCGGCGAAATCCATGTCCGCGACCCACATCGGCAGCACGTCCGGCGTGCCGAAATAGCCTGCGCAGCCATCGTGCTTGACGCTGGCCGTGCCGTTGCGGTCGATCGCGCGGTCGAAGTCGAAGCTCAATCCTTGCGTTCCCAAATCGTGACTTCAGACAGGGTATGTTGAAACTTGCGCCGCGTTTCGCGGATGACGAAGGGTACTTCGAGCGGGCCTTCGCGCAGGCGGAAATGCGGGCCGAGCATTTGCTTCAGCCCGTCCAGGGTGGTGAAGCTTTCGCCGTCCTTCTTGTAGCCGCCGATCCATTCCTCGCGTTTTGTGTGCTCGGGCAGCCAGGTGTAAGGCGAGGCGATGAGAAGCAAGCCGTCTGGATTGAGGCGTTCGTGCACCGTGGCGAGGAATTTGGCCGGGCTGTAGAGGCGGTCGACGAGGTTGGCGGCGAGGATCAGGTCGTAGCCGGAGAACAGGGGCTTGAGGTTGCAGGCGTCGCCCTGCAGAAACTCGACCTTGCCGGCCACGCTGTCCAGCCCAAGGGCGGCCAGCTTGCGTTCCTGGTAGCGCACCAGTTCTCCTTCGTCGGCGAGGGTGTAGCGCAGCACGCCGGTTTCGGCGAGTTGCACACCGAGGCCGATGAAGCGGGCGGAAAAGTCGATCCCGGTGACATGGTCGAAATGCCGCGCCAGTTCGAAGCTGGCGCGCCCCGCGGCGCAGCCCAGATCGAGCGCCGTGCGCGCCGGCTTGTCGCCCATGGCGCGGATGGCCAGCTGCGCCAGGGCGCGCGGGAAGTTGGGCACGCCGAAATATTCGTCGCCGTAATGGAACTCGGCGTATTCGGACAGCAGCTTGTCGCTTTCGTAGTGCGAGGCGGGCGCGGCGGGCGGGGCGTCGGACACCACGTAGCGGAAGCCGGCATGCTGGAAGAAGTGGCGCCGGAAGGCGTAGCGCGCGCTGGACTGTGCCTCGTTGCCGCAGGAGATCCACGAGCCGCCCTTGAACAGGTTGTGGCGCCCGTCGTAGGTCGGGGTGGTGAAATCGTCGTAGAGTGGGTGGACTTGAAAGCCCTCGAAAGGGTAGATCGGCGTTTCGGTCCATTGCCACACGTTGCCGATCACGTCGTACAGTTCGCCGTGACGGAACTCGGTTACCGGGCAGGCGGAGGCGTAGCGGTCGAGGTGGATGTTGGCGGGCGCGGCCTGCTCAGGCGCGATCTCGGCCAGGCCGGAGGTGTCATACAGGCGCTGCCATTCATCTTCCGTGGGCAGGCGCACCGGCTGTCCGGATTGCGCGGCCTTCCAGTTGCAGAACGCCTTGGCCTCGTGGTAATTGACTTCCGCCGGCCAGTCCCAGGGCATGGCCACGACCTCGGTCATCAGGCGCAGCTGCCAGTTCTCGCCATCCCTGATCCAGAAGGTGGGATGGGCAGCCTGGGCGAAGCTTTTCCAGGGGCGGCCTTCCTCCTGCCACCAGCGCTCGTCCGCATAGCCGCCGGCCGCGACGAACCCGAGAAATTCGCCGTTGCTGACCAGGTGGCGCGCGGCGCGGAAGGCGGGGATGTCCGCCTGATGCTTGCCGTATTCGTTGTCCCAGCCGTAGTACGGGTCGGCCTTGTCCTTGCCGAGGCGTACTGTGCCGGCCGGGATGTCGACCAGGTCGTTGTCCGGCGACGCGCCGCTGTTGCGGCAGGGGATGAAAGCGGAGTTCGGTCGGACGAAGGCCAGCGCGTGCTGGCGGATCAGCACCGAGGAAGTCTCGAGGTGAATGCGCTCGTGCTCGATGCCCATCATGACCGCCCACCACGGGCTGTCCCAGTTCACCGGCAGGTCCAGCGGCGCGTCGCGGATTACTTCGTCCACCGCCTCCCGCATCCTGGCCCGGTAGGCCCGCACTTCTTCGACTCGCGGCCAGTCGTAGTGGGCATCGTCAAGGTCGTCCCAGCTCATCTCGTCCACGCCCACGGCGAACATGGATTCGAATTTCGGGTCGATGCGCTGTTCCAGCAGTCCGGCCAGCACCAGCTTGTTGACGAAGAAGGTGGCGGTGTGGCCGTAATAGAAAATCAGCGGATGGCGCAGCGCGATGGGCTTCCGGTAATAGGCGTCGTCGCTGGCCAGGATTTCGAACAGCTGCTCGTAGCGGTCGCTGGTGGCGTGGAAATAGTTGCGAATCTGGCCGCGCAGCGCCTGTATATCGCTGCCGGCGAGCATCGGGGTGCGGTTGAAGAGAATGCGCGGCATGCTGTTCCCTTATTGCGGCGTGGGTGGAAATTCTAGCAGGAAAGCTGGAGAGGGCGAGAGGGCGTATATCTGCGGAGGTTCGATGGAGTATTTTTAGGTAGAGGAATTGTCATAACTTTATAGTATAGTGAATCAGAAGTTCAGTACCTCATACCTTGGCAAAGGGTGGTCCCATGGAACCATGCGAGTTTCCCGATATTGAACAGCGTCTGTCGCCTGTGCTTCAGCGGCACGGGGCCGATGCATCGCGACTGCTGCAAATCTTGCGCGATGTGCAGGATACGCTCCACTTCATTCCTCCCGAGGCGGTGACCTGCATTTCAAGTCATCTGGGCATTCCCCGGGATTCAGTGGAAGGCGTGGCCGGTTTTTATTCCTTTCTTTCGCTCCAACCGGCGGGAGAGTACCGCGTCCTGTTCTCCGACAACATCACCGACAACATGCTGGGTAACCGCGAGTTGATGCAGTATTTCTGCAACAAGCTGTGGGTTGAGCAGGGCAGGGTGTCGGAAGACAACCTGGTGAGCGTGGACACCACTTCCTGCACCGGCATGTGCGACCAGGGGCCGGCAGCGCTGGTGAACGGCTGGGCGCTGACCAATCTGGATCAGAACCGGCTGGACCTGATCGCTGAACTGATCCGCAGCCGCAAACCGGTGGCGGATTGGCCGCCCATGCTGTTCGAGGTGGTGGACAACATCCGGCGCAAGGATACCCTGCTCGGCGACGCGTTCGAATCCGGCAGCGCCATCCGCGCCACCCTGACGCGCGGTACGCGGGAAACCCTGGCCGAAGTGGATAAAGCCAACTTGCGCGGGCGCGGTGGCGCGGGCTTCAAGACCGCTTCGAAATGGACTTTCTGCCACGCCGCCGTGGCCGAGGAGGAAGGCAGCGTCATCTGCGACATCGGCGGCAATCCCGAGCGTTTCATCGTGTGCAACGCCGACGAGGGCGAGCCGGGCACTTTCAAGGACCGGGTGCTGCTCACCAGCTACGCCGACCTGGTGTTCGAGGGCATGACGATAGGGGCACGTGTGGTCGGGGCCAGCAAGGGTTTCCTTTATTTGCGCGGCGAATACCGCTACCTGCTGGAGCCGCTCGAAGCGGTGCTGAAGCGCCGGCGCGAGGCCGGCTTGCTGGGCGACAACATCCTCGGCGAGGCTGGCTTCAGTTTCGATATCGAAATTCACCTCGGCGCCGGTGCCTACATCTGCGGCGAAGAATCCGCGCTGATCGAGTCCCTCGAAGGCAAGCGCGGACGCCCGCGCAACCGGCCGCCGTTCCCCGTGACGCATGGCTACAAGGGCCGACCGACCGTGGTGGACAATGTCGAAACCTTCGCCGCTGCGGCGAAGATCGGCCTGCATGGCGGCGAGTGGTTCGCCGCCCAGGGTACGCCGCAGTCCACCGGCACCAAGCTGCTGTCCATTTCCGGCGACGTTTCCCGCCCCGGCATCTACGAATATCCCTTCGGCGTCACGGTGGAGCAGATCCTGCGCGATTGCGGCGGCGACGACGCGCACGCGGTGCAGATCAGCGGGCCTTCCGGCACGCTGGTGTCGTGGCAGGAGTTCGGTCGCCGCATCGCCTTCGAGGATCTCCCCACGGCGGGTGCTTTCATGGTGTTCCACCGCAAGCGCGAGATGTTCGCCGCGGCGCATAATTTCACCCATTTCTTCGCCCATGAAAGCTGCGGCTTCTGCACTCCGTGCCGGGTGGGGACGGAGTTGCAGAAAAAGATCATGGACAAGATCGCCGGCGGCCACGGCACGCCCGCCGACCTGGAGGAACTCAAGCACCTCGGCGGCATCCTCGGTTCCATGAGCCATTGCGGCCTGGGACATAGTGCGGCCAACCCGGTGCTGGATACGTTGAAGAAATTCCCCGGCACTTTCGAGCGCAAGCTCAAGGCCCTCGCCTTCGAACCCGCCTTCGACCTCGACGGTGCTTTGGAAACGGCGCGGAAAATTACCGGACGTGACGACGAGTGGGCGCACCTATGAGCAAAACCATCAGCATCGACGGTCAAGCCGTGGCCTTTTCTGACGGCCAGACGATCATGGACGCGGCCTTGGCGGCGGGGATCTATATTCCGCACTTGTGCCACAACCCGGAATTCAAGCCCCACGGCAGCTGCAAGCTGTGCACGGTGAAAGTGAACGGGCGCAATGTCGCGTCCTGCACCATGCCCGCGGTGGAGGGGCAGGAGGTGTTGAGTGACACCGGGGAACTGAACGCGGAGCGCCTGGTGTTGACGCAGATGCTGTTCGTCGAAGGCAACCATCTTTGCCCCGGTTGCGAGAAGAGCGGCAACTGTCAGCTGCAGGCCGTGGCCTACTATCTCGGCATGATGAGTCCGCACTTCAATCATTTCTACCCGCAACGCGAGGTGGACGCCTCCCATCCCGACGTGCTGCTCGACCGCAACCGCTGCATCTATTGCGAGCTGTGCGTGCGTGCCAGCCGCGACGTGGACGGCAAGAGCGTGTTCGGGCTCTCGGGGCGCGGCATCGGCACCACGCTGGTGGTCAACTCGACCAGCGGCCGGCTGGGCGACACCAGTATCGCGGCGACGGACAAGGCGATGCAGGTGTGCCCGACCGGGGCGCTGCTGGTCAAGCGGCGCGGTTTCGCCGTGCCGATCGGCGATCGCATCTATGACCATCTTAGTATCAAGGACCATCTCAGCATCAAGGAAGTGCAGACCGGAGGCGACCATGAGTGAACAGAAAATCCGCCTCGCCACCTGCTCGCTGGCCGGCTGCTTCGGCTGCCACATGTCTCTGCTCGACATCGACGAGCGCCTGTTCGATCTGGTGGAACTGGTGGAATTCAACCGCACGCCGCTCACCGATATCAAGCACTGCGGGCCGTGCGATGTCGGCATCGTCGAAGGCGGCGTATGCAACGCCGAGAACGTCCACGTGCTGCGGGAATTCCGCAAGAACTGCAAGGTGCTGGTCGCCATCGGCGCCTGCGCCATCAACGGCGGCCTGCCGGCCATGCGCAACAACATCGACCTGTGGGATTGCTTCCAGGAGGTGTACCAGTACGAAGGCGGGCTGGAGGGCGGCCAAGTGCCGAATGATCCCGAATTGCCGCTGCCGTTCGACAAGGTGCACCCGATCTACGAAGTGGTGAATGTGGATTATTTCCTCCCCGGCTGCCCGCCCTCGGGCGAGGCGATCTGGCAGTTCCTCACCGACCTGCTGGCGGGGCGCGAGCCGAAGCTGGATTACGAGATGCTGCATTTTGACTAGAGAGAATGCACACCATGACTTTTGAACTTGAAACAGCCGCCCATCCCGAGAACCTCAAGCGCGTGGTGATCGAGCCGGTCTCGCGCGTGGAAGGCCACGGCAAGGTGACGCTCCTGCTCGACGCGGACAACCACGTGCACCAGGCGCGGTTCCATATCGTCGAATTCCGCGGCTTCGAGAAATTCATCCAGGGGCGGCCGTTCTGGGAAGTGCCGGTGATCGTCCAGCGCCTGTGCGGCATCTGCCCGGTGAGCCACAACCTGGGCGCGGCCAAGGCCATGGACATGATCGTCGGCGCGAAGCTCACGCCCACCGCCGAGAAACTGCGGCGCCTGATGCACCTGGGGCAGGTGCTGCAATCCCATGCGCTGCATTTCTATTACCTGGCCTCGCCCGATCTGCTGTTCGGTTTCGACAGCGACGTGGCCAAGCGCAACATCGTCGGTGTCGCCGCCGCTTATCCCGAAATCGCCCGGCAGGGCGTGGCGCTGCGCAAATACGGGCAGGAGATCATCAAGCTCACCTCCGGCAAGCGGGTGCACGGTACCGGTGCGGTACCTGGCGGGGTGAACAAGAATCTGACGCTGGCCGAACGTTATGCGCTGTTGAAAGACATCGACCAGATGATCGCCTGGAGCCGCGATGCGGTGGACCTGATCCGCAAGGTCTATTGCGAAACCCCGGATTTCCACAACGGCTTCGGCTTTTTCAAATCCAGTTTCATGAGCCTGGTGCGCGAAGACGGTGCCCTCGATCTCTACCACGGCGGCTTGCGCGCCAAGGACCAGAACGACCAAATCATCTTCGATCACCTCGATTACAGCCATTACTGGGATCAGGTCCACGAGGAAGTGCGGCCCTGGTCCTACATGAAATTCCCCTTCATCCGCTCCATGGGGCGGGAAAATGGCTGGTATCGCGTGGGGCCGTTGGCGCGCGTCAACAACTGCGATTTCATTCCGACCCCGCTGGCCGAGGCCGAGAGAAAGACTTTCAAGGAGTTCGGCGGTGGCATGGCCATCCAGTCCACGCTGGCCTACCACTGGGCGCGCATGATCGAGATGCTGCACTGCGCCGAAGGCATCAAGGAACTGTTGCACGACGGCGACCTGCTGGGCGACGAACTGGTCACCAAGGGCGAGCGCTCCCTGCGCGGCGTGGGCGTGATCGAGGCGCCGCGCGGCACACTGATCCACCACTACCGCATCAACGAGGACGAGCTGATCGTGCGCGCCAACCTGATCGTTTCCACTACCCACAACAACCAGGCGATGAACGAGGCGGTGCGCCAGGTGGCGCTCAAATACCTGGACGGCAATGAGCTTACCGAGGGCCTGCTCAACCATATCGAAGTGGCGATCCGCGCCTTCGATCCCTGCCTGTCCTGCGCCACGCATGCCCTGGGCAAGATGCCGCTGGAAGTGGAGTTATGGGATGCCGAAGGCAAGGTGGTCGACCGCATGGAGCGCGGCAGCGCGGGTAGTTGCGGCGTTTGACGGCACCGCTGCTGATCTTCGCCTACGGCAACCCGAGCCGCGGCGACGATGCCCTCGGCCCGTTGCTGATCGAGCGGCTGGAGGCACTGAATCCGCCCAACGTCGAACTGCTTACCGATTTCCAGCTGCAGGTCGAACATGCGGCGGATATGTTGGGCCGCGAACGGGTGCTGTTTGTCGACGCCAGCGTTTCCTGTGCGCCGCCTTACGCCTTCACGCGTTTAACTGCGGCCAAAGACACCAGCTACACTTCTCATGCCATGAGCCCGGCAGCCGTGCTCCAAGCCTACCGGGAACTGTACGGCGAGCCGCCGCCCTCTTACCTGCTGGGCGTGCGTGGGCATGCCTTCGAACTGGGCGAGCCGCTGAGCGCTGCGGCCGCGTCCAATCTCGAATCTGCCCAGGCGCTGCTACAAAAACTCTGTGCCAGTCCTAGCCACCAGGCATGGGATCAATTTATCATGCCGCCAGAGAAAACCATCTGAGGCAATCCACATGAAAATCGGCACCCCTTTAAGTCCCTCCGCCACCCGCGTCATGCTGCTCGGCAGCGGCGAACTGGGCAAGGAAGTCATCATCGCCCTGCAACGCCTGGGCGCCGAGGTCATTGCGGTGGATCGCTACCCGGATGCGCCGGGCCACCAGGTGGCGCACCGCGCCCACGTCATCAACATGGCCGACGGACAGGCCTTGCGCGCGCTGGTGGAGCAAGAAAAACCGCATCTCGTCGTGCCCGAGATCGAGGCTATCGCCACCGACATGCTGGCTGAAATCGAACAGGCCGGGCTGGCGGAAGTGATTCCAACCGCCCGCGCAGCCCGGCTCACCATGAACCGCGAGGGCATCCGCTGCCTTGCTGCGGAAGAGCTGGAGCTGCCAACCTCGCGCTATGCCTTTGCCGATACTCAGAATGAACTGCAGATGTGGGTCGACAAGGCCATCGGCTACCCCTGCATCGTCAAACCGGTGATGTCCTCTTCCGGCAAAGGACAGTCCACCGTGAATGGCCCCGAGGACGTGGAAAAGGCATGGAATTACGCCATGAGCGGCGGGCGGGTGAACCGCGGGCGGGTGATTGTCGAGGAAATGATCGAGTTCGATTTCGAGATCACGCTGTTGACCGTGCGCGCGCTCGGCGCGAATGGCGAGATCGAAACCCATTTCTGCGACCCCATCGGCCACATACAGGTCAAAGGCGATTACGTCGAAAGCTGGCAGCCCCAAGCGATGAGCCCGGAAGCGTTGAAGAAGGCCCAGCAGGTAGCCAAAGCCGTCACCGACAATCTTGGCGGACGCGGTATTTTTGGCGTGGAATTGTTCGTCAGGGGCGATCGTGTATGGTTCTCCGAGGTCAGCCCGCGCCCCCACGACACCGGTATGGTGACCATGTGCAGCCAGCGCCTGTCCGAGTTCGAACTGCACGCGCGCGCGATTCTCGGCTTGCCGGTGGATGTGAGCCTGCGCGAGCCGGGGGCGTCGGCGGTGATCTACGGTGGCATGGACGAAAAAGGCATCGCCTTCGAGGGTGTGGCGCAGGCATTGATGGTGCCGCACAGCGACATCCGCCTGTTCGGCAAGCCGGAAAGCTTCGTTCGTCGCCGCATGGGCGTGGCGCTGGCCAATGGCGCCAACGTCGAGGAAGCACGCAGCCGCGCCAAGCTGGCTGCCAGCCTTGTCAAACCAGTGAGAGGCTGATCATGGAAACGCATTACCAAAAGATCGGCGGCGAAGAGACCATACGTCGCCTGGTGGACCGCTTTTACGAAATCATGGACGAGGACCCGGACTATTACGGCATTCGCAAGCTGCATCCCCAGGACCTTTCCGGGGCGCGCAGCAAACTGTTCATGTTCCTCTCCGGCTGGACTGGCGGGCCGCAGCTGTACGTGGAACAGTTCGGCCATCCGCGCCTGCGCCAGCGCCACTTGCCGTTCGCCATCGGCGAGGCGGAGCGCGATCAGTGGATGGGGTGCATGATGCGCGCCATGGACGACGTGGGCGTGGACGACAAACTGCGCAACGAACTGACGGCGGCGTTTCACAAGACCGCGGATTTCATGCGCAACAAGGAAGGCTGAGGAGCCCCATGAAAATTATCCGCCTGCTGTGGTTGATCGGTGCCATGTGCATGACTGGCCTGGCTATAGCCGAAGAGGTTCCCGCGCTTTCCCGGGGTCAAACGCTGTATCTGCCGATTTATTCGCACGTGTGGCACGGTGACCTGGACAAGGCGGGCGTGCCGCTCAAAAGTCTGGTATCGGCCTTGGTGAGCATCCGCAATACGGATCTCACGCGCTCCATCCGGGTCGTGTCAGCGCGCTATTACGACACCCGTGGCAAGCTGTTGAACGAGTATGTGTCCGCGTCCAAAACCATCGCGCCCATGGCGACTTACGAAATGTACGTGGAACGCAAGGAGTCGGCCGGCGGCTCCGGCGCCAACTTCGTGATTTCATGGCAGGCCGATGTGCCCGCCAACCCGCCTATCGTGGAGGCCCTGCACGCCGATATCCAGGGGCACCGAACCTTGTCTTTCATCACGACGGCTCGGCTGCTCAACACGGAAGACGGTTTGGTGAACAAACCGTAATTTTTCCGGGTGCGGGAAAGCTGCTACCATTTTCAATCGCATTTTTGGTAACTGAGGGAATATTCATGAAATTGTTTGCTGGTTTGACTGGTCTCGCCTTGCTCGGCGCTCTTGCGGTCCCCGCGCACGCAGGTGTGGACGGCAATGCTGTCCTGGGCGGTGCCTTGGGTGGCGCAACGGGTGCCGCTATCGGCTCTGCCGTGGGTGGACGCGATGGTGCGATCATCGGCGGTGCGATCGGCGGTGCTACCGGAACGGCAGTGCTGACTTCGAACCGGCGCGAACCGTCGGTGCGCAGAGAAGTCGTTTATGTCGACGATCATGACCATCACGACAATGGACGGCATCGCGGGCATTACAAGCATCGTCACGGGCGCGAGGGCGATCGTTACGACGATTGATTCGGTCGGGGCCGAAAATAAAAAAGGCGCTTTTCAGCGCCTTTTTTATTGCTTGCTACAACGGCTTAACCGTGGCGGCGTCCGTTGTGGTGGCCGAAGCCGCCTGCGTTGGGACGCTTTTCGCCGCTACCGAAGCCGCCTTCGCGCCGCGGTTGGCCGGTAAAGCTGCGGCCGCCAGCACCAGCAGGCTTGCCGGCGAATTTGCGGTCCTGCCCTGCGCCTGAGCGCGGAGCGCCGCCGGCACGCGGTACACGCTTCGGCTCGAAGCCGGCTATGGTGTGCGGCGCAATGGTTTGGCCGGTAAAGCGTTCGATGCGCTGCAGGTGCTGCATGTCCTTGTGGGACGCGAAAGAAACAGCGATACCGGAGGCGCCGGCACGACCGGTACGGCCGATGCGGTGCACGTAGTCTTCGGCGAACTTGGGCAGGTCGAAGTTGATCACGTGGCTGATGCCGGGAACGTCCAGGCCGCGCGCTGCCACATCGGTGGCGACCAGGACGCGAATGCCGCCGCGGCGCATTTTGGTCAGGGTGCGCGTACGTGCGCCCTGGTTCATGTCGCCGTGCAGGGCTGCCGAGGAGTGGCCCTGTGCGAACAGGTCTTCCGCCAGCATGTCGGCGTCGCGCTTGGTGGAGGTGAAGACGATGGCCTGCTTGAGATCGACATCGGTGAGCAGATGCTGCAGCAGGCGGCTCTTGTGCGCCATGTCGTCAACGAAATGCAGACGCTGCTCGATGTTTTCGTGGCGTGCTTGTTGCGCGGCGATCTGAATGCGTTTGGGATCCTTCAGCAGGCGCGCGGCCAGCTTGCCGATCACGCCTTCCAGCGTGGCGGAGAAGAGCAGGGTCTGACGGCTGGCAGGGGTGGCGGCGGCGATTTTCTCTACGTCGTCGATGAAGCCCATGTCCAGCATGCGGTCGGCTTCGTCCAGGATCAGCATTTCGAGGCGCGAGAAATCGATGCGGCCGCGTTCCAGGTGGTCGATCAGGCGGCCGGGCGTGGCAACCAGGATGTCAACAGGCTGCGACAGCAGCTTGTTTTGCAGCGGATAAGGCATGCCGCCCAGGATGCACACGGTATTGACGCGCAGGTTCTTGCCGTATTTGCGTGCGGCTTCGTTGACCTGGTTTGCCAGTTCGCGGGTGGGTGTCAGTACCAGTACGCGCGGGCCGCGGCTTTTGACTGCCGAAGGCGTTGCCAGCTTGTGCAGGGCAGGCAGCATGAAAGCGGCGGTTTTGCCGGTGCCGGTTTGTGCCGAGGCCATCAGGTCATGGCCGGCGATGACTTCAGGAATCGCCGCAGACTGGATTGGGGTAGGTTCGGTGTAGCCGCTCTCGATGATAGCTTTGAGAATGGAAGGATTAAGATTTAAAGATTCAAAAGACACGGAAATTCCTCAAATTAAGGAATCGCACAGCGCACTACGTCCCCCTCTCACGCAATGCGGGAGAGGGCTAGGGGTGAGGGCAACTCCAAAAATACAAATGCGCAGGCAGGGAACGGCGAGACAACCGGAAATACCGGAGATAAACGTCAGCAAAACACCGCGCGGCGCAACTAAAACATCGTCGCTAACCGGGGGTAAAGCTGAAATTCAGAAAGGCTGAATTCTAGGGGGCCAGGGAACGATGAACCAAGTGCCTGGAAGATTTCTACCAGACAAGGTGGCGCATTATACGTGTAATTCAGAAAATTACCAGATAGTTATGCTAGAATTGTCGGCTTTTTACAGCACCGGAAAGTTTTCATGTCACGCGCCCTCCGTAATATCGCCATTATCGCCCACGTCGACCACGGCAAGACCACCCTGGTGGACAAGCTCCTGCAGCAGGCAGGTACCTTCGCCGCACACCAACATGTGGTTGAACGAGTGATGGACAGCAACGATCTGGAAAAAGAGCGTGGCATCACCATTCTTGCCAAGAATACCTCGATCGAGTTTGAGGGCCACCACATCAATATCGTTGACACTCCGGGACACGCCGACTTCGGCGGCGAGGTGGAACGCGTGCTGTCGATGGTCGACGGCGTGCTGCTGCTGGTGGACGCGGTCGAAGGCCCGATGCCGCAGACCCGCTTCGTGACCAAGAAAGCCCTGGCGCTTGGCCTCAAGCCGATCGTGGTGGTGAACAAGATCGACCGTCCCGGCTCGCGTCCGGACTGGGTGGTGAACCAGACCTTCGACCTGTTCGACAAGCTGGGCGCGACCGAAGAGCAACTGGATTTTCCCGTGGTCTATGCTTCGGCCCTCAACGGCTTTGCCTCGCTGGATTACAACACGCCGAGCGACAACATGCGCGTGCTGTTCGAAGCTGTCCTCAAGCATGTGCCCTCGCCGGAAGGCAATCCCGACCTGCCGCTGCAACTGCAGATTTCGGCCCTCGATTATTCCAGTTACGTCGGCCGCATCGGTATCGGCCGTGTTGCTCGCGGCCGTTTGAAGCCGGGGCAGGAAGTGCTGGTGATGCGTGGTCCGGGAGACAAGGGCGTGCGTGCGAAAGTCAACCAGGTGCTGGGCTTCAGCGGCTTGAACCGGGTGCAGCTGGATGAAGCGCAGGCGGGCGACATCGTGGTGATCAACGGGGTCGATGAGATCGGTATCGGCGTCACGCTGACCGCGGTCGACGCACCGGAAGCGTTGCCGATGCTGACCGTGGACGAGCCCACCTTGACCATGAATTTCCAGGTCAACAACTCGCCTCTGGCCGGGCAGGAAGGCAAATTCGTTACCAGCCGCCAGATTCGCGAGCGTCTGAACAAGGAGTTGCTCACCAACGTCGCGCTGCGTGTCGATGAAACCGGTGACGCGGACGTGTTTGTGGTCGCCGGGCGTGGTGAGTTGCACCTCACGATTCTGCTCGAAACCATGCGTCGTGAAGGTTATGAGTTGTCGGTTTCGCGCCCACGCGTGCTGCTCAAGGAAATCGATGGCGAGAAATGCGAGCCGTTCGAAATGCTTACCGCCGATGTGGAAGATTCCAATCAGGGTGCGGTGATGGAAGAGCTCGGTCGTCGCCGTGGCGATTTGCAGGACATGTTGCCCGACGGCCAGGGGCGTGTGCGCCTGGATTACCGCATTCCGGCACGTGGCCTGATCGGCTTCCAGTCGGAATTCATGACCTTGACGCGCGGTACCGGCGTGATGAGCCACGTATTCGATGAATACGCACCGATGAAGCCGGACATTCCTTCGCGTCATAACGGCGTGCTGATCTCGCAGGACAACGGCGAGGCAGTCGCCTATGCGCTGTGGAAGCTGGAAGATCGTGGCCGCATGTTTGTTTCCCCCGGCGACAAGCTGTACGAAGGCATGATCATCGGTATTCACAGCCGCGATAACGACCTGGTGGTGAACCCGATCAAGGGCAAACAACTGACCAACGTGCGTTCCTCCGGTACTGACGAAGCCGTGCGCCTGACCCCGCCGGTTCAGCTGACACTCGAGTCCGCGGTGGAATTCATCGCCGACGACGAACTGGTGGAGCTGACGCCGAAATCCATCCGCCTGCGCAAGCGTTACCTCACCGAGAACGAACGCAAGCGCGCCAGAAATGCCTGAGTAAATCATCCGGCGTGAGCTTCACGCCGGATGCGCTGCACAGGGTTTTGCTATCCTCCGTTGGTCCTCGCCACAAGGACTTTAACGACAGCGTGCTATAATCCACGCCGGATGCGGCGTAACGCCTCGATTTTCTTGAATATATATTTAGGACAAGATCGGTAACTGATGGGGATGCGGATCAGGATATTGGCAGCGAGATTGTTGGCCGCGGGGGTTGTGTCCTGTGTCGGCCTGTCCTCTTCGACTTCCTCCGCCATGATATTGGGCGACCTCGCCTTGCATTCCAGTCTTGGCCAACCCCTGCGCGCTTCGATCCCGGTTAAGGCAGACAAGGGTGAGCAACTCGATGACAGTTGCTTTTCTCTGGTGCGTCCCGAGCGCCAGGATGATTTCACCTACCTGACCCGCGCTCGTCTGGCGCTGGAACAGGTGGACGGGCGCATGCAGCTTGAAATCAGTTCGCAGCACGCCATCGGTGAACCCTTTGCGCGTCTGTTGATACAGGCCGATTGCGGCCAGGGGCGAATTAACCGGGTGTTCACCGTGTTGCTCGATCCCGAAGTGCCGGCCTCACCCGCACCTTCGCTTCCCGTGACGGAGCCGAGTGTGCCACCGGTCGCGAAATCCGAAGTCGCACCCCGCAAACCGCGCAAGGCGCGAATCGCACCAAAGCCTGTCTCTTCCCCCGCCGCCGCGAGTTCGCCGGAAAAAATGCCGCCCGAGCACGCGCCGGCCGGCGGCGAAGGAGAATTTCGCCTCAAGCTCTCCAGCGAGGGGCTCGATTTATCCTTGCTGGGAAAAATGAGCGAGGATCAGCGTCGACAACTGCGCGAAAAGCAGCGCTTGCTGGATGCTGACGACCAGGTCGCCAATACTCTCAGCATGAAAAACCGCATCATGCAGCTTGAATCTCAAATCGGTGAGTTGCAGGTGGCGCTTGCCAAGACCGACAAACACCTGGCCATGAGCGAGCGCCTGGCCACGGCTCCCGCGCACATACCCTTGCAGACCTCGCCCGGTGTGCTGGATAAATGGTTGGGCGGACTGGAAAGCCTCTCCCTGCGAGGATTGGCAGGCGTTTCCCTGATTCTGGCGCTGCTGATTTCGGTGTGGTGGCGGTGGCGCAGGCGGCAGGCCGCGGCATGGCTGGAAGAGGAGTTGCGCCAGGAGTTTTCCCCCGATGTGACGTATTCCATGCCGTCAGCACTGCACGGCGAGAAGCGCGCCGCAACAGCGCCCGCGAACAACCAGGAAGACGAGCTCTATCACAGCGTTACCAGCATTTTCGATACCTCGAACGAGTCCGTTACATTCACCGAGGCGGAGTCCGTGCTGGATGAAGCGGATCTTTACCTCGCTTATGGCTGGTCTAACCGGGCCATCGAGCTATTGCAGGAATATCTGGAGAAACATCCGGATGACGTCCAGTTATGGAAAAAGCTGTTTGAAACCTACAGCACGCTGGGTATGAAACAGGAGTTCGAACAGCTTGCCCTGCGTTGCCAGGCGACGATGGACGATAGCGGTTTGCGGGTGCTGGTGCACAAACTGGGACGCCAGCTGGATGGCGCGAATCCGCTTTATGCCAGCTCCGAGGCGGAGAACGAGGCGCCTGCCGAGGCGGCGCCCCCCGTGCCGGAACTTCCGGCCCTGGATACGCCGCTGGAATTCGTCCTTGACGACAAGCCGTCCGAGGTGAAGGAAGCACAACCAGAAGCGTTGAAAGAAGACGATAGTCTGGGGTTCGACCCGCTTTTCCCTGAACCTTTCAAGCCGACAAAAACGCACCCCGAAAGCGACGCAGAAAAGGGTAGCTAGGCTTTTTTCCTTGCGGCGTCAGCCGCCCGTGGTCGACATAAAACGCACGATCTTGCCGGGCTCTTCCTTGAATTCGTGGCGCTCAGGCTTTAGTGAAATGGCGTTGCGTATGGCGTCTTCAAGTTCCGCATCTGAAATGCCGCCGCGCAGCAACGGCCGGAACTCGAATTTTTCATCCTGTCCCAGGCACGTGTAAAGCGTCCCGTCCACCGCCAGGCGTACTCGGTTGCAGGTCTCGCAAAAATGCTGGGAAATCGGGGTGATGAAGCCTACGCTGAATTTTCCGTCCCGCGATTTCAGATAGCGTGCCGGCCCGCCACCGGGCATCACGCCCTCAACCAGGCCGAAACGTTCCTGCAGGCGCAGTTTGACCGGCTGCAGGTCAAGGTATTGCGCGTTGCGGCCGGTGCTGCCGACCGGCATGGTTTCGATGAAGCGCAGGATGAAGCCGTGTTCGAGGCAGAACGCCACCATGGCGTCGATTTCGTCGTCGTTGACGCCTTGCTGCGCCACCATGTTGATCTTGATCGGCGCGAATCCCGCTTCCTTGCCCGCCATCAGGCCGGCCAGGATCTTGTCCAGGCAGTCGCGCCCGGTGATCTGCGCGATCCGCTCGCGCTGCAGCGAGTCGAGACTGACGTTGATGCGGGACACGCCCGCATTGTGCAGGGAATGCGCGTACTTGGAGAGTTGTGTAGCGTTGGTGCTGAGGGATAAATCCTCGATGCCGGGCAGGGCGGACAGGCGTCTGGCCAGTTCCGGCAGATTGCGCCGCAACAGCGGTTCGCCGCCGGTCAGGCGCAGGCGCTTCACGCCCAGGCGCGCGAAAGCCCCGATCAGGCGCTCGACTTCGTCGAAATTGAGCCAGTGTTCCGGCTCCTCGTAGCCCTTGAAATCCTCCGGCATGCAATAGCTGCAGCGCAGGTCGCAGCGGTCGGTGACCGACAGGCGCAGGTATTCGATGTTGCGCTGGAAGCGGTCGGAAAGAGGGGTGTTACCGTTCATGGCTGGCGCCGGGAAGGACTGGAGTGGTTTTGACTATAGCGCAGCGGGCCGTGCTTTACAATTTCTCCAAGGGGTTACCCAACAATTCAACCCCCCACGCCACGCCGAAGCCCGTTACGTCGGATGCCACAGCGCCGAGCCCACCCTTGCAGTTGCTGGCGGAGAGGTCCATGTGCAGCCAGGGCGTGTAGTTTTCGATGAAGCGCATGAGGAAACGCGCCGCCAGGATGTGGTCGGCTTCGCCTTCCATGGTGCATTGCTTGATGTCGGCGATCTGGCTGTCCAGGCCCTCTTCGTAGTCGGCATCGAGCGGGAAGGCGTTGACCCGCTCGCCCGAAGACTTCCCGGCAGCGAGGGCGGCGGCCAGCAGCTTCTCGCGGTTGCAGAAAATGCCGGAATAGCGCGCACCGAGGGCGGTGGCCATGCTGCCGGTGAGGGTGGCGAAATCCAGCATGAAGTCGGGTTTTGCGCGCGAGGCCAGGGTGAGCGTGTCGGCCAGCACCATGCGGCCTTCGGCATCGGTGTGGATGATTTCGATGGTGGTGCCGTTGAGCGCCGTTACCACGTCGTTCTGCTTGTAGGCTTTGGGGCTGATGTGGTTCTGGGCGATGGCGAGCCAGACGTCCAGGTTGACCGGCAGATCCGCCTGGCTGGCCGCCAGCAGCAGGCCTAGTGCCACCGCCGAGCCGTTCATGTCTTCGTGCATGCCGTGCATGTAGCGTGCCGGCTTGAGGTTGTGCCCGCCGGTATCGAAACAGATGCCTTTGCCTACCAGCGCGACGGTCTGTTTTGCCCGCGGGTGACGGTGGGTGAGATGGACGATGGCAGCGTCTTCTTCCTCGCTGCCCTGCGCAACCGCGACAAAGGCACCGGCTCCCATCTTGCGCAATTTCTTCAGGTCGAATTCCTCGCATTTCCAGCCTGATTCCTTGGCCAGCTTGCGGATACGCTCGCGGTCAAAGTCCGGGAGTAAGGTCGTTGGCGGGCAGCATGGTGAGTTCGCGTGCCAGGGTGTTGCCTGCCGCCTGCGCGCGCAGGGTGCGATACGCATCCTCGGATCGGTGACCGAAAAGGGTGATTTTTTGCAGCGCCTTGCGCGCGTCTTTTTTCTTGCGTTCCGGCAACAAGGCGCTGTTTACCAGGGTGCAATAGATGGCGTTTTCCGCTGCCAGTCGGCGCTGTTCCGGCGTGCCGCTGACCGCGATGACGATTTCCCTGGGCTGCTCCGCCAACAGCAGTTCGAGCGCCTTGCGCATCGCCGTGTGCTGTTCGAAAGTGCTCTGCTCCGGGTCGATCATGACCCATGCCGCCAGCGCACCTTGTTCCAGGTCGCCGCTCATCGGGGTTTTTTTCAGTGAATCGAGCTTTGCCCCGCGCCGCTGCATGCGGGCGCGCAGCACATCCGCGCGCAGCACATCCGTCAGGATCGCTTCATCGAGCTGGGAAAAGCTTTTTGCCGGAGGGAGCACGATTAATATATGGGTGCTCTTTGTGACCGACTGTTCGGTTATATCCGATTGTTTTTCAACTATCTTCGTGTCGGTCATGGTGCGGTGTCCGGGATGGTGGGCAGTATTCAAACCTTGACCAAAGTAGCCAAGTTAAGGAATCATAACAGGTTTGGGCAAAAGTCTACTTCAGGAGGCGCAACATGGCATCAACCCCCGACATGGATCCGCAGGAAACGCAAGAGTGGCTTGACGCCATGGATGCGGTTCTAGAGCTGGAAGGTGCGGAGCGCGCCCATTTTCTGCTGGAGCAGATGATCGACAAGGCGCGACGCAGCGGCGCCAACCTGCCTTATTCCGCCAGCACGGCTTATCTCAACACCATTCCGGTGCATCAGGAAGACACCTTCCCCGGCGATCTCGCGCTGGAACGGCGCATCCGCGCGCTGATCCGCTGGAATGCCATCGCTACCGTGATGCAGGCAAACAAGAAAAGCCCCGGTGTCGGCGGGCATATCGCCAGTTTCGCTTCCGCCGCGACTTTGTATGACGTGGGATTCAACCATTTCTTCCATGCGCCGGACGACAAGCACGGCGGCGACCTGCTGTACATCCAGGGCCATTCCTCGCCAGGAATCTATGCGCGCGCCTACCTGGAAGGCCGCCTGAGCGACGAGCAGATGAAAAATTTCCGCCAGGAAGTGGACGGTGGCGGCCTGCCTTCCTATCCGCACCCCTGGCTGATGCCCGATTTCTGGCAATTCCCCACCGTGTCCATGGGCCTGGGCCCGTTGACCGCGATTTACCAGGCACGCTTCATGAAGTACCTCAACGATCGCGGCATGGTGAATACCGAGAACCGCAAGGTCTGGGCCTTCCTCGGCGACGGCGAGACCGACGAGCCGGAATCTCTGGGCGCGATTTCGCTGGCCGGGCGCGAGAAACTCGACAACCTGATCTTCGTGGTGAACTGCAACCTGCAGCGCCTGGACGGCCCGGTGCGCGGCAACGGCAAAATCATCCAGGAACTCGAAGGCGTATTCCGCGGCGCCGGCTGGAACGTCATCAAGGTGGTGTGGGGGCGTCACTGGGACGCACTGCTGGCGAAGGACACCAAGGGTCTGCTGCTCAAGCGCATGGAAGAGTGCGTGGACGGTGATTACCAGAACTACAAGGCCAAGGACGGCGCCTACGTGCGCCAGCATTTCTTCGGCAAGTATCCGGAGCTGCTGGAAATGGTCGCCAACATGTCGGACGAAGACGTGTGGCGTCTGAATCGCGGCGGTCACGATCCGTTCAAGGTGTACGCGGCTTACGCGGCGGCAACCCGGCACACCGGCCAGCCGACCGTGATCCTTGCCAAGACGGTCAAGGGCTACGGCATGGGCGAGTCCGGCGAAGGCCAGAACGTCACTCACCAGGCGAAGAAAATGTCCGACGTTTCGCTCAAGCAGTTCCGCGACCGTTTCAATATCCCCATTTCCGACGACCAGCTATCCAGCGTGCCGCTTTACCGTCCCGCCGAAGACAGCGCGGAAATGCAGTATCTCAAGCAGCGCCGCAAGGACCTGGGCGGTTACCTGCCGGCGCGCCGTCAGAAAGCAGCCGCGCTCGATGTGCCTTCGCTCAAGGACTTCGATGCCATTCTTGCCGGAACCGGTGAGCGTGAAATCTCCACCACCATGGCCTTCGTGCGCGTGCTCGGCACGCTGGTCAAGGACAAGGTGATCGGCAAGAACGTGGTGCCGATCGTCCCTGACGAGGCGCGTACTTTCGGCATGGAGGGCATGTTCCGCCAGCTCGGCATCTATTCCTCGCAAGGCCAGTTATACGAGCCGCAGGATGCCGACCAGGTGATGTACTACCGCGAAGCCAAGACCGGCCAGATCCTCGAAGAAGGCATCAACGAGGCCGGCGCATTCGCCTCCTGGGTTGCCGCGGCGACCAGCTACAGCAACCACGGCGTGGCGATGATCCCGTTTTACATCTATTACTCGATGTTCGGCTTCCAGCGCATCGGCGACCTCGCCTGGCTGGCGGGCGACGCACGGGCGCGCGGCTTCCTGCTGGGCGGCACGGCGGGGCGCACCACACTCAACGGCGAGGGTTTGCAGCACGAGGACGGCCACAGCCATCTGCAGGCGGCCATGATCCCCAACTGCGTCAGCTACGACCCGACCTACGCTTACGAACTGGCGGTAATCATCCAGGACGGCCTGCGCCGCATGTACAAGGAGCAGGAGGACGTGTACTACTACCTCACGGTGATGAACGAAAACTACGTTCACCCGCCCATGCCCAAGGGTGTGGAAGAGGGCATCATCAAGGGCATGTACCTGCTGAAGAAGGCCGGCAAGAAGAAGCTCAAGGTGCGTCTCATGGGCTCGGGCACCATACTGCGCGAAGTGGAAGCGGCTGCCGAATTGCTGGAAAACGATTTCGGCGTGTCCGCCGAAGTGTGGAGCGTGACCAGCTTCAACGAGTTGCGCCGCGACGGCCTCGATGCAGAGCGCTGGAACATGCTGCATCCGGAAAAGCCGCAGCGCGAGAGCTATGTCGGGAAATGCCTCAAGGGCGGGAAGGAGCCGGTCATCGCCTCCACCGACTACATGAAAGCCTATGCCGACCTGATCCGCGAATTCGTGCCGGCAAACTACGTGACGCTCGGTACCGACGGCTTCGGCCGCAGCGACAGCCGCGAAAAACTGCGCCGCTTCTTCGAAGTGGACCGTTATTACGTCGCGGTGGCTGCGCTCAAGGCATTGGCCGACGAAGGCCAGGTGCCGGCAGCCAAGGTGAGCGAAGCGATCAAGAAATACGGTATCGATCCCAATAAACCCAATCCGGTGACGGTGTAATTTGTCATTGCGAGCTGGCGCAGCTTTTCCCTCGACGAGCAGATCGCTGCGCTACGTTCCAATGACGGATAGCTGAAGGTTTAGGAGAAATAATAGTGTCAAATATCAAGGAAGTGCGCGTTCCGGACATCGGAAATTTTCCCGAAGTGGACGTGATCGAGGTGCTGGTCAAGGAAGGCGACGTGGTGAAGGCGGAGGATTCGCTCATTACACTGGAGAGCGACAAGTCCACCATGGACATTCCCGCGCCTTTTGCGGGAACGGTGAAATCGTTGCGCGTCAAGGTGGGCGACAAAATTGCCGAAGGCAGCCTGATTCTGACCATGGAAGCAGCTGAAGTCGTGGCGAGCCAGCCTGCTGCTGCACCCGCACCTGTTGCTGCGGTTCCCCAGCCTGTGGCAGAGGCGAAACCGGCGGCTGCATCGGCGCCCCAGCCTCCTCTGGCTACCAGACAATCGACCGCGGTGGTCGAAAGCGGCGGAAAAGTCCACGCGAGTCCCTCCGTACGCGCCTTTGCCCGCGAGTTGGGCGTCGATCTTTCCCTGGTCAACGGCTCAGGCCCCAAGCGCCGCATTCTCAAGGAAGACGTGCAGGCGTTCGTCAAGGCCGAGCTGGCCAAGCCGCGCGGTGCTGCGGCAGGCGGCCTGAATTTCGGTTTGCCCGGCCTGCCCGCGGTGGATTTCTCCAAGTTCGGCGAAATCGAGATCAAGCCCCTGTCGCGGATTCAGAAGATATCCGGCGCCAATCTGCACCGCAACTGGGTTGCCTCGCCGCATGTCACCCAGTTCGAAGAGGTGGATATCACCGAGCTGGAAGCATTCCGCAAGGGCATGCTGGACGAGGCTGCCAAGCAGGGCGTCAAGCTGACCCTGCTGCCCTTCCTGATGAAGGCAGTGCTGGCAGGCCTCAAGGAATTCCCGCAATTCAACTCCTCGCTGAGCGAGGACGGCGACAGCCTGGTGCTGAAGAAGTATTTTCATATCGGCTTCGCGGCCGACACGCCGGACGGACTGGTCGTGCCCGTGGTGCGTGACGTGGACCAGAAAGGTGTGATGGCGATTTCGCAGGAGCTGATGACGCTGTCCGGCAAGGCGCGCGAGAAAAAGATCGGTCCGACCGAAATGCAGGGCGGCTGCTTCACCATTTCCAGCCTGGGCGGCATCGGTGGCACCTATTTCACCCCCATCCTGAACTCCCCTGAAGTCGCCATTCTCGGCGTGTCGCGCGCTTCGATGAAGCCGGTGTGGGATGGCAAGGAATTCGTGCCGCGCCTGATGTTGCCGCTTTCTCTTTCCTATGACCACCGCGTGATCGACGGGGCGCTGGGCGCACGCATGACCTCGTTCCTCTCGGCGGTGCTGTCCGACGTGCGCCGTCTCCTGCTGTAAGGATAACTCATGAGCAAAATCATCGAAGTAAGCGTGCCGGACATTGGCGATTTCAACGACGTTCCGGTGATCGAGGTGCTGGTCAAGCCGGGAGACCGTATCGAAAAGGAAACAGCCCTGGTCACGCTGGAAAGCGAGAAGTCGACCATGGAGATTCCCTCCAGCCATGCCGGCGTGGTGAAATCGGTTCGCCTCAAGCTGGGTGACAAGGTGTCCCGGGGTGCAGAAATTCTGACGCTGGAAGTGGATGAGGTGGAACCCGCCCCAACCCCGGCACCCGCGCCTTCCGTCGCTCCTGAGGCGGCATCCGGCAATGAAATCCGTGCTGACGTGGTGGTGCTCGGCGGTGGTCCGGGCGGCTACACGGCCGCTTTTCGCGCTGCCGACCTGGGCAAGAAGGTCGTGCTGATCGAACGCTACGCCGCCCTGGGCGGGGTGTGCCTCAATGTCGGCTGCATACCCTCCAAGGCGCTGCTGCATGTGGCGAAGGTGATTTCCGAGGCCGAGGAGATGGGCGCTCACGGCGTCAAGTTCGCCAAGCCGAAGGTCGATATCGACGAGGTTCGTGGCTGGAAAGAGAGCGTGGTGAACCGTCTCACCGGCGGCCTGATGCAGCTGGCGAAACAGCGCAATGTGCAGGTGATCCAGGGGCGCGGCCAGTTCGTCGCGCCTCACCACATCAAGGTGGAGACGGAACAGGGCGAAGTAAGTGTTTCATTCGACAACGCCATCGTCGCCGCCGGCTCCCAGGCGGTAAAGATACCCAGTTTTCCGGTTGATCCGCGCGTCATGGATTCCACCGGTGCCCTTGCACTGGCGGACGTGCCGAAAAAAATGCTGGTCATCGGCGGCGGCATCATCGGCCTGGAAATGGCTACTGTGTACCACGCCCTGGGATCGAAAATCACCGTGGTGGAACTGGGTGAACAGCTCATTCCCGGCTGCGACAAGGATATCGTCAAGCCGCTGCACAAGAAAATCGAGAAGCACTACGAGATTTTCCTGAACACCAAGGTCGCCGGCCTAGAGGCCAGGAAAGACGGCATCGTGGCGAGCTTCGAGGGCGAAAATGCCCCCGCGCCGCAATCCTTCGACCGCGTGCTGGTGGCGGTCGGGCGTCGTCCCAACGGCAAGCTGATCGGTGCGGAGAATGCCGGTATCCTGGTCAACGAGCAGGGCTTTATCCCGGTCGACAAGCAGCAGCGCACCAACGTGCCCCACATCTTCGCCATCGGCGACATCGTCGGCCAGCCCATGCTGGCGCACAAGGCGGTGCACGAGGCCAAGGTGGCGGCGGAAGTCATCGCCGGCCACAAGGCGGCCTTCGATGCGCGCACCATCCCCTCCGTGGCTTACACCGATCCCGAAGTGGCATGGATGGGGCTGACCGAAACCGAGGCCAAGGCGCAGGGGATCGACTACGAGAAGGCCTCCTTCCCGTGGGCGGCCAGCGGCCGTGCGCTGTCGATCAATGCCGATTACGGTGTGACCAAGCTGCTGCTCGAAAAAGACACGCGCCGCGTGCTGGGGGCCGGGATCGTCGGCCCCAACGCCGGAGAGTTGATCGCGGAAGCCGTGCTGGCCCTGGAAATGGGGGCCGATGCGCAGGACCTCGGCCTGACCATTCATCCGCATCCCACCTTGTCGGAAACGCTGTGCTTCGCTGCGGAAATGGCTGAGGGGACGATCACCGACATGTTCGTGAAAAAGAAATAGGGAGGCTGTCGCGCAGCGTTCCATGATGATCATCCCGGCCCCTTCACGAAGGGGCCGGGGCGTTTCAGGTCGCGCAAACGAACTATCCTTGATTTGGGTTAAGGCTTGAATCCTCCTCGCCAAACTATGATGCGACTTGATTTCTGCAAACATCACTCCATGTGCTTTAACGTTGCCCACTCGCAAAGATAAAATGAACTCTCGCTGGCAAACCTTTACCGCTGCACCGCATCGCGTCTTTTTCTTCGCCGGGGCGATGCAGGGCATTCTCGCGTTGCTGTGGTGGACGTTCGACCTGGCGGCTCGTTACCTGGGCCTCTTCGCGCCCGCCGCCTGGGTCGTGCCGTCGATCTGGGGGCATGCGTTCCTCATGCTGTACGGTTTCTTTCCTTTTTTCGTTTTCGGCTTCCTGATGACCGCGGCGCCCAACTGGGTAAATGGGGACAAGGTGAAGCGCGCGCATTACGTGCCGGCCTTCGTGCTGATGGCGGCGGGCGTGGCGCTCTTCTATCCCGCGCTGCTGGTCGGGCGCTGGCTGGCCGTGCTGGCGTTGCTGCTCTACCTGGCGGGCTGGATGGTGGGGTGGCTCGCGCTGCTCAACATCGTGGTGAAAAGCCCGTACGACGACAAGCGTCATGCCTACACCATCGTGGGAGTGATGCTGGTCGGCTGGCTCGGCGCGGCGGCCTATCTGCTGTGGCTGCTCAGCGACACGTTCTTCTGGCTGCATCTGGCCATTACCGGCGGCATCTGGCTGTTCCTGCTGCCGACTTTCGTTTCCGTCAGCCACCGCATGGTGCCGTTTTTCTCCAGTACGGTGCTGAGCGATTACCAGATGCGCAGGCCTTATTGGGCGCTTTTCGTCCTGCTCGGGGGTATGGCCTTGCACGCCGCGCTGGACCTGGGCGGCGTCACGCGCCTGCTGTGGCTGGCGGACCTGCCGATGGCCGGCGTGGCGCTTTATCTTTCCGTGCTGTGGGGGTTCCGCCGCAGCTTCCAGGTGCGCCTGCTGGCGGTGCTGCATGTCGGCTTCGCCTGGCTGGCTTTGTCGCTGGCGCTTTATGGGCTGCAGAGCTTCATGCAGTTTTCGCTCGGGCGATACGTGCTGGGCTTCGCGCCGCTCCACGCGCTCACCATCGGCTATTTCTCTTCCATGGTGCTGGCGATGGTGACGCGCGTCACGCTCGGCCATTCCGGGCGTCCGCTCGAGGCGGATGCAACCACCTGGCTGCTGTTCCTGGGCTTCCAGTTCACCGCGCTGTTCCGCATTCTGGGTGACCTTCCCTTGCCTGGCGCCGCGCATTTCTACCTGGCGGCAGCCCTGGTTTGGCTGGTCTGCTTTATCCTCTGGGGCGTCAAACACATTCCCATTTACTTGCGCCCGCGCGTCGACGGCAGGCCCGGCTAGACGATCTCGCGCGTTTCCAGGAACTGGATTTCCGGGAAGCGTTCCTTGGCCAGGTTCAGGTTGACGCGGTTGGGCGCCAGGTAGACGTATTCATTCGCGCCGTCCAGCGCGATGTTGAAGCCGTGCTTGTCCACCAGCTTTTTCAATTCCGCATCGCTGCCGCGCAGCCAGCGCGCCGTGGCCACGTCATGCAGTTCGAAGCGTACGTCCACGCCATATTCGTATTGCAGGCGATGCGCCACCACGTCGAACTGCAGCATGCCGACCGCGCCCAAAATCAGATCGTTGGACGAGATGGGGCGGAACAGCTGGGTGGCGCCTTCCTCGGCAAGCTGCTGCAAGCCTTTCTGCAACTGCTTCATCTTGAGCGGGTTCTTGATCTGGGCGCGGCGGAAGATTTCCGGCGCGAACGATGGGATGCCGGTGAATTTGAGGTCTTCGCCCTCGCTGAACGTGTCGCCCAGGCGGATCGTGCCGTGGTTGGGGATGCCGATGATGTCGCCGGCATAAGCTTCGTCGGTGGTGTTGCGGTCCTGCGCCATGAAGGTGATGGCGTTGCCCACGGTGATCTGTTTGCCGCTCGATACCTGCTTGAGCTTCATGCCACGGTCGAAGCGTCCCGAGCAAATGCGGATGAAGGCGATGCGGTCGCGGTGCTTGGGGTCCATGTTGGCCTGGATCTTGAATACGAAGCCGGAGAACTTGGGTTCGTCCGGCTCCACTAGGCGGGTCTGGGCGGGGCGATGCAAGGGCGCGGGCGAGAGCTCCACGATGGCGTCGAGCAGGGATTGCACGCCGAAGTTGTTCATCGCCGAACCGAAGAATACGGGCGACTGCTTGCCGGCGAGATAGGCCTCGCGGTCGAAAGTGTGCGACGCGCCGCGCACCAGCTCGATGTCGATGCGCAGCTCGTCCGCCTGGTCGCCGATCAGTTCGTCGAGGCGCGGGTTGTCTAGCCCCTGCACGATTTCGGAAGTGCCCTTTTCGGCATTCGGGTCGAACACCGAAACGACGTCGTTATAGAGGTGATAAGTGCCGCGAAAGCGCTTGCCCATGCCGATCGGCCAGGTCATCGGCGCGCACTGGATCTGCAGCACCGACTCGATTTCGTCCAGCAGATCGATGGGCTCCTTGCCTTCGCGGTCGAGCTTGTTGATGAAGGTGAGGATGGGGGTGTCGCGCAGGCGGCAGACGTTCAGCAGCTTGATGGTCTGTGCCTCCACGCCGTTGACCGAGTCGATCACCATCACCGCCGAATCCACCGCCGTCAGGGTGCGGTAGGTGTCCTCGGAAAAGTCCTCGTGGCCGGGCGTATCGAGCAGGTTGACGATGCAGTCGCGGTAGGGGAACTGCATCACCGAAGAAGTGACCGAGATGCCGCGCTGCTTTTCCAGTTCCATCCAGTCGGAAACCGCATGGCGGTCGGACTTGCGTGCGCGCACTGCGCCCGCCATCTGAATCGCGCCGCCGAACCACAGCATTTTTTCGGTCAGGGTGGTTTTACCGGCATCGGGGTGCGAAATGATGGCGAAAGTGCGGCGGCGGAGGATTTCTTCGTGGAGGCTGGACATGATCGATTGAGCGCGGAAAAAAGTGCGCAATTATAACAGCTTGCACTGCCCTTGCGTGGCGGCTCGGAAAACCCGTGTGTATGGTTTTTGCAGCGTGGTATATCAGCGTGCCGGGGTGAGCACGGCGTTGATGCCGAGGCTGCGAATCTTGGCCAAAGCCTGGTCCGCTTCCGCTTTGGTCTGGAAAGGACCGACTTGGAGCCGGGTCTCGGTATAGGACTTGATGCCGTGGTCCGCCAGGCGTTTCTGCAATTGCAGTGCGTTCTCCGGGTTGGAGAACAGTCCGAGCTGTACCGCGAAACCCTTGGCGGGGCTGGGCTCGGCTGCCGGTTTGGCGGGTTTGTTAGGCGCGGCCACCGGCTTTGTTTCCGGCGCTGGGCTTGCGACCGGCGCGGGCTGTTGCTGCGGCGCGGTCGTTATCGGCTTGGCCTGTTTGGGCGCTGGGGCACTTGGTTCCTGGGCGATACGGAGCGCGGCTGGCGCTTCGGCGCGAGGCTTCGCATGGGTTGGAGCGGCAGGCGCCTCTGCCTTGTTGATCACCTGGGGTGGCGGCGGTGCCGGTGGTGTGGCAGGGGTTGCTGCAGATTCAGGAACGGGCGGGGTTGGTTCGGCTGGCGCTTCAGCAGGTTTTTCTTCTTCCTGCGGTTTTTCTGCAGCGGCTTCAGGCTGGAGCGGCACCGCTTGCTCCGCGACAGGTGCAGTAGAAGTGGTAACCGGTTGTGCCTGTTCGGGCTTTTTGTAATTCAGTACCGTAAGTGTGATTACCGCAGCGGCGACCAGTGAAGCGGCAACCACCAGGCGCTGCATGGCGCGTTTCTTGATTTCTGCCTGATCGTCATTGGCTGGCTGCTCCGGCATCGGAACTCCCTGATTACGGAATGGTCACAAAAAGATGACGGCATGTTATCACTTCGTTTTTGCCGCCGCGAGGTTTATTTTATAAGGATTCCGTGATATTTTAGCCGGTTCTTGAAGAACCTTAACTTGTTACATCTGGAGATACTAAATGGCTGTTGAACGCACCCTGTCCATCATCAAACCCGACGCCGTGGCGAAAAACGTGATCGGCAAAATCTATTCCCGTTTCGAAAGCAACGGCCTCAAGATTGCCGCTGCCAAGATGAAGCACCTGTCGCGCGCCGATGCAGAGGGCTTTTACGCCGTTCACCGCGAGCGCCCCTTCTTCAAGGACCTGGTGGACTTCATGATCTCCGGCCCGGTGATGATCCAGGTGCTGGAAGGCGAAAACGCCATTACCAAGAACCGTGAACTTATGGGCGCCACCGATCCGAAGAAAGCCGAAAAAGGTACCATCCGTGCCGATTTCGCGGAAAGCATCGATGCCAACGCAGTGCACGGCTCCGACGCTCCCGAAACCGCGAAAGTTGAAATCGGCTATTTCTTCCCCGGCATGGAAGTCTACAACCGCTAATGCCGCGTATTACGAAAGTCGCGGAGCGACACTCAGTCTCCCTCTCCTTCCGGGAGAGGGCAGGGGTGAGGGAAGTGGGCATGACACAGGTGTTTCATGCCCACTAACCTGCTCGACTTCGACCTCCCTCAGCTCACCGCTTTTTTTGCGGAAATCGGCGAGAAGCCGTTTCGCGCCAAGCAAGTGCTGCGCTGGATACACCACTTCGGCGAGAGCGATTTCGCTCGCATGAGCGATCTCGCCAAGTCCCTGCGGGAGAAGTTGAGTGTCGTGGCGGTGGTCGAGCCGCCGCGACTCATCAAGGAACAATTGTCCGACGACGGCACGCGCAAATGGCTGCTGGACGTCGGCGCCAATAACGGCATCGAGACCGTGTTCATCCCCGAGGATGAGCGCGGCACGCTGTGCATCTCGAGCCAGGTGGGCTGTGCGCTGGAATGCAGCTTCTGCTCCACGGGCAAGCAGGGGTTCAACCGCAACCTGACGGTGGCCGAGATCATCGGCCAGCTGTGGTGGGCCAACAAGGCGCTGGGGCGCGATCCCAAGGGCGAACGCATCATCAGCAACGTGGTGATGATGGGCATGGGCGAGCCCCTGGCTAATTTCGACAATGTCGTGACCGCCCTGAACCTGATGCTGGACGACCACGCTTATGGCCTGTCGCGCCGCCGTGTTACGGTCAGTACTTCAGGCCTGGTGCCGGCCATGGATCGCTTGCGCGATACCTGTCCTGTCGCCCTGGCGGTTTCGCTGCATGCACCCAACGATGCGCTGCGCGATGTGCTGGTGCCGATCAACCAGAAATACCCCCTCGCTGAACTGATGGCGGCCTGCCGCCGCTACATCGAAAAGGCGCCGCGCGATTTCATCACTTTTGAGTATGTCATGCTGGATGGCGTCAACGACAGCGTGGCGCACGCTCGGGAATTGATCGCACTGGTGAAGGACGTGCCGTGCAAGTTCAACCTGATTCCCTTCAACCCGTTCCCCATGTCGGGTTACAACCGCTCCCGACCCGAGACAGTGCGGCGTTTCCGCGATGAACTGATGCAGGCGGGGTTGATCGCGACCACCCGCAAGACGCGGGGCGACGACATCGATGCCGCGTGCGGCCAGCTTGCCGGTCAAGTGCAGGATAAAACCAAACGGACGCAGTTCAACATTGTGGAGTCTGCTGTATGAAAAATCTGCTGGTGATATTGGTGGTGTTATTGAGCGTGGTCCGGCCGGTGTGGGCGGATCAGATGTCGGACGAGACCAAACGCGCGCAAATTCATACTGAGCTCGGTGCCGGCTATTACGGCATGGGCAAGCTCGGCATCGCGCTGGAGGAACTGAACACGGCCATCAAGGCGGATTCCAATTATGCGCCGGCATACAACATGCTCGGCTTGCTGTACACCGAACTGAGGGAATACGACAAGGCGGGGGACTATTTCAAACGCTCTCTCAGCCTCGATCCGAACAATTCTGAGGCGCACAATAATTACGGCTGGTTCCTGTGTCAGCGCAACCATACGGATGAGGCCATCGGCCATTTCATGAGCGCGTTGAAAAATCCGCTTTACGCAACGCCGGAAAAAGCCTACCTCAACGCCGGCGAATGTTCGCTGAAGAAGGGTGACGACAAAGGTGCCGAAGAGTTCTTCCTGCGCGCGCTCAAAATTCAGCCAGAACTGGGACAGGCGCAGTGGCACATGGCCGAAATCAATTTCAGAAACGGTAACTATGACGAAGCGCAACGCTACCTCGACTCTTTCATGAAACTGGGGGGGCAGACGCGGGAGGGGCTGTGGCTGGGCGTGCGCATCGCGCATCGCCAGGGTAACCGCGACGCGGAAGAGACCTATGGCGCGCAACTCAGAACGCGTTTTCCCGATTCGCGGGAGGCGCGGGCATTTCGCAGTGGGCAATACGACGAAACCGCAACAGGTGAGGGGCGGAAGTGACCGAATTAGTTTCTGAAGAACACTTTACTGCCATGGAGCAGGAAAGCGCGGGCACGAAACTGGCGCGTGCACGTGAAGCCCAGGACCTGAGCGTGGCGGACGTAGCGCGTGCGCTCCGGCTTAGTGTAAAACAGGTCGAAGCGCTCGAAGCCAGCGATTACGACAACTTGCCGGGCCGGACTTTTGTGCGCGGTTTCGTACGTAATTACGCACGTCTGGTAAACCTGGATCCCGATCGCATGGTGGCGGAGTATTTCCCCGTCCAGCAAGAACCGCAAACGCAGGATATTCAGGCGCCATCCCAGCAGATCAGTTTTTCCGAACATCACCGGAAGCCCTGGCTGAAATGGCTGCTAACCAGCTTCGTGGTCGTCGCATTGGTTTCTTGGGGTGTTCTGGTTTGGCTGGGGCCGGAATCGGCCAAGTCGGTTACGACTGTCAAATCGCAAGTACCCATGGCTCCTGCGGTGAATACCGATGCGTCGGCTCCGACCGACGCAAAAACGCCTGAGGCTGATGCGATTTCCGAACAAAGCCTGCAGCCCGCGCTACCGCCGGTAGAAAACGTAGCGCCGACGCAGGCACCGGTGCCGGTGCCGGTGCCTGAAGCCAGCGTGGCACAGGCTCGGGTGCAGTTGAGCTTTTCGGGCCCGGCCTGGGTGGAAGTGCGCGACAAGAACGGCAAGAAAATCCATTCTCAGAATAACCCGGCCGGGACTCAGCTAACTTTGGAAGGCGAGCCGCCATTGTCGCTGGTGATCGGCAGCGCGCCCAATGTCAAACTGGCCTACAAGGGTCAGTCGGTCGACCTCACCGCTTACACCAGAGCGGATGTTGCGCGCTTAACTCTGGAGTAGCGTTCTCATGTTCAAAGTTGAAATCCCCCGCCGCAAGAGCCGGCAAATCATGGTCGGCAACGTGGCGGTCGGCGGCGATGCGCCGATTTCGGTGCAGACCATGACCAATACCGAGACCACCGACGTCGATGCCACCGTTGCGCAGATCGAGCGTGCGGCCAGGGCCGGTGCAGACATCGTGCGGGTGTCAGTGCCCAGCATGGATGCAGCCGAAGCCTTCGGGCTGATCAGGAAGCGCTCCCCGGTGCCGCTCATTACCGACATCCATTTCGACTACAAGATCGCATTGCGCGTGGCGGAACTCGGCGCGGACTGCCTGCGCATCAATCCCGGCAACATCGGCCGCGAGGACCGGGTGCAGGCGGTCGTGCAGTCGGCCAAGGACCACGGCATTCCGATCCGCATCGGCGTCAATGCCGGTTCACTGGAAAAGGACTTGCAGAAAAAATACGGCGAGCCTACGCCGGAAGCGCTGGTGGAATCCGCGCTGCGTCACATCGAAATCCTCGAGCGCCTCAATTTTCCCGATTTCAAGGTCAGTCTCAAGGCGTCGGAAATCTTCATGACGGTGGAGGCTTATAAACTGCTCGCCAGCCAGATCGAACAACCGCTTCACCTGGGGATCACCGAGGCCGGTGGATTGCGCTCCGGTAGCGTGAAATCGGCCATTGGTCTGGGTATGATCCTGGCCTCCGGCATCGGCGATACCATCCGTGTTTCGCTGGCCGCAGACCCGGTGGAAGAGGTCAAGGTCGGCTTCGATATCCTGAAAAGCCTGCACCTGCGCAACAAGGGCATCAACATCATCGCCTGCCCGTCATGCTCGCGCCAGGAATTCGACGTCATCAAAACCGTCAACGCCCTGGAGCAGCGCCTGGAAGACGTGATGGAACACCTCGACGTAGCGGTGCTGGGCTGCGTGGTGAACGGCCCCGGCGAAGCGCGCGAAGCGGATATCGGCCTCGCCGGCGGGTCGCCCAACCTGCTCTACGTCGAAGGCAAGCCGAGCTACAAGGTGACTGAAGCGGAAATAGTCGACCAGATCGAGCGCCAGGTACGCGCCAAAATCGCCGCCATGAAAGAGAGCGGCGGCAAAATCATTTCAATCAAGGCTGTGGACTAATACATGATGGACGTTTCATTTCTTTCGCCCCTGCGGGAGCGGCTCAACAATCATGCCGTGTACGGCGCGCTGCAGGGTATAGACGACCTGAACTGCTTCATGTCCCACCACGTGCATTCGGTATGGGATTTCATGTCGCTGGCCAAATATCTCCAGGGTGCGATCGCGCCAGCCGCGGTGCCATGGATTCCCTTCGGCGACCCGTCGGTGCGCCGTTTCATTAACGAGATCATTCTCGAAGAGGAGTCGGACATCGGCTTGCCCGACAGCGCAGGGCGCGAAACTTATGCCAGCCATTTCGAGCTTTATTGCCAGGCGATGGACGAAGTGGGCGCTTCGGCGGTCAAGCCGCTGGCTTTCATCGAACTGGTGAAGAAAGACGGCATCGATGCTGCGCTGGAGCAGGGCGACGTGCCCGAGCCGGCGCGCGAATTCATGCGCACCACCTTCGGCTTCATCGCCAGCGGCAAGCCGCACGTGGTGGCCGCGGCTTTCGCGCTGGGTCGGGAGCACGTGATTCCCAACATGTTTCGCGCTTTCCTGGCGAAAATGAGCATCGGCAAGGACCAGGCACCGGCTTTCCACTACTACCTGGAACGCCACATCCACCTCGACGAGACTTCCCATGCGCCGCTTTCCCTGAAGATGCTGGAGGTGTTGTGCGGCGGCGACCCTGTGCGTATCCGTGAAGCCGAAACCGCGGCAGCGCAGGCGGTGGAAGCGCGCATCAAATTCTGGAGCGGGGTGCACGAAGCGATCCTGGCCGGTCGCTAAGAAAAAGGGCGAACGAATCGATGAGTACGGCAATCCAGGCCATTCGCGGTATGAACGACATTCTCCCCGAGCACGCTGCGCTGTGGGAGTTTTTCGAGGACACGGTGCGCGACTGGCTCAAGAGCTACGGCTACAAGTGCATCCGCATGCCCATCGTGGAGCAGACCGGGCTGTTCAAGCGGGCCATCGGCGAGGTGACGGACATCGTGGAGAAGGAAATGTACACCTTCACCGATGCCCTCAACGGCGAAAGCCTGACGCTGCGCCCCGAGGGCACCGCCTCCTGCGTGCGCGCGGTGCTGCAGCACAACCTGCTCTACAACGCGCCGCAGCGCCTGTGGTACATGGGGCCGATGTTCCGCCACGAGCGTCCGCAGAAAGGGCGCTACCGCCAGTTCCACCAGGTCGGCGTGGAGTCGCTCGGTTTCGCCGGGCCGGACATCGACGCCGAGCAGATCATCATGACTTCCCGCTTGTGGAAGCGGCTCGGCATCCAGGACGTGGCGCTCGAGATCAATACTCTCGGCAGTTCCGAGGATCGCGCCCGCCACCGCGCGCGGCTGGTGCATTATTTGGAGCAGCATCTCGACCTGCTGGACGAAGATTCCAAACGCCGTTTGCACACCAATCCGCTGCGCGTGCTGGACAGCAAGAACCCGGCGCTGCAGGCCCTGATCGAAGCTGCGCCCAAGCTGCTGGATGACCTGGACGAGGATTCGCTGCTGCATTTCGAGAAGCTGCAGGAGATGCTGCGCGACGCGGGCATCGAATACCGCATCAACCCGCGCCTGGTGCGGGGGCTGGACTACTACAACTTCACCGTGTTCGAATGGGTGACCACGCGCCTCGGTGCGCAGGGCACGGTGTGCGCCGGGGGGCGCTACGACGGCCTGATCGCGCAGATCGGCGGCAAACCGGCTCCGGCCTGCGGTTTCGCCATGGGGGTGGAGCGTTTGCTGGCTTTGCTGGAAGAGCAGCAATTCGTCGCGCCGGAAATTTCCGCCGATGCCTACGTGGTGCATCAGGGCGAGGCGGCCAGCCGTTTCGCTTTTAACGTCGCGGAAACCCTGCGCGAACAGGGTCTGCACGCGATCCTGCATTGCGGCGGCGGCAGCTTCAAGTCGCAGATGAAGAAAGCCGATTCCAGCGGCGCGCGCTTCGCCGTCATCATTGGCGACGACGAGGCGGGGGCGGAGCAGGTCACGCTCAAGCCGTTGCGCGAAATGGGCGATCAGGCGCGGATGACGGTGGCGGAAGCCGGCGATGTGCTGGGAGGAAAGGCAGTTTAACCACGGAGTACACGGAGAACACGGAGAAAAACAGGGCCTTTAGCTCCGTGTTCTCCGTGCTCTCCGTGGTTAATTAAGTTATTCAAGAGGTAGACATGGCTTACGATTTGGAAGAGCAGGAACAGATAGACGCGATCAAGGCGTGGTGGAAGCAAAACGGCAATACCGTTTTGCTCAGTGTCGCGGTGTTCGTGGCCATCGTAGCGGGTATCCAGGGCTGGCGCGCATATCAGCATAAACAGGCCGGGCAGGCTGCCGGTTTGTATGAAGTGCTGCAGGGCGCAGCCGATAGCCATGATGTCAACAAGGTGCGAGAAGCTGCGGGCCAGCTGATCGAGAATTTTCCGCGCACGTCCTACGCCACGCATGCCGCACTGGTGGCTGCCAACGCCAATTACGAGAGCGGCGACGCCAAGAGCGCCAAGGCCCAATTGCAATGGGTGCTGGGGCATAACGAAAGCGATGAGGTCAGAGATGTGGCACGTCTGCGTCTGGCCGGAATATTGCTGGACGAGAAAAATTATGGCGAGGCGTTGAAACAGCTGGAGACCAAGCATGGCGCGGCATTCGACGGACTCTATGCCGACCTCAAGGGTGACGTATTACTGGCCTCCGGCAAGGAAAGCGAAGCACAGGCATCCTACAAGCTGGCTTTGGAAAAAATCGACCCGACCAGCGCTTATCGTGGTCTGGTACAGATGAAACTGGATGGATTGGGCGGATAATGAAAATTAGTGCAATGAAATTTCCTATGGTGGGCCTGCTGGCCTTGTCGCTGGTTGGCTGCGCCGGGCTGGGCGAGTCCCTTTCCACGGGCTTCGGTCTGTGGGGCGGTAACGAAAAAACGGATAAACCCGCGCCTTTGGCCGAAATAAAACCTGCCGTGGCGGTGAAAACCCAGTGGCAGGCGAGTGCGGGTGCTGCAGGTGATTACGTGTTCACCCCCGCTATTGCCGCCGGCAGCGTGTTTGCGGCGGGATATGGCGGCAGCCTTGCGCGTTTCGAAGGCGACAGCGGCAAGCTGCAATGGCGGGTCGAAACCGGTAAAAAGCTTTCTGGCGGTGTCGGTGTGGGCGAAGGCCTGGTGATGGTCGCTACCCGCAAAGGCGAAGTGCTGGCTTACGATCTCGATGGCAAATCGCTATGGCAGGCGCAGGTTTCCAGCGAGGTCCTTAGCGCGCCTCAGGCATCCGATGGCGTGGTGGTAGTGCGTGCTGCCGACGGCCAGATTTTCGGCCTGGATGCCCATGACGGTAAACGCAAATGGGTCTATCAACGTGCGCTGCCGACCCTGGCCATTCGCAGCCACGCAGGCGTGGTGGTGTCGCGCGGCGGCGTGTTTGCCGGCTATGCCGGCGGTAAGCTGGTGGCAATTTCGCTTTCCAACGGTATTCTCGGCTGGGAAGCGAACGTGGCACAGCCGCGCGGCGCAACTGAACTGGAACGCATCGCCGACATCACCAGCTTGCCGGTGGTGGATGGCAACCATGTCTGTGCCGTGGCTTATCAGGGGAGGGTGGCCTGTTTCGATATCCTGAGCGGCAATCCGGTATGGGCGCGCGACATGTCGAGCCTGACCGGTCTGGCGTTGGACAAGTCCAATATCTATGTCAGCGATGCCCGTGGCGCAGTGCACGCGCTCGACAAGAATAGCGGCGCCAGCATCTGGAAGCAGGACAAACTGTTGTTTCGTCGCGTGAGTACCCCGGTCGTTGCAGGCAGCCATATCGCCGTCGCCGACCTGGAGGGTTACGTGCATGTGCTGTCGCGCGAAGATGGCAGCTTTGCCGGACGTGCCGCCACCGACGGCAGCGCAGTTGGCGCGGAGCCGCAGATGTTGGGCCAGAACATCCTGGTGCAGACCCGCAACGGTGGTCTATTCTCCCTGGCGATACAATGAAGCCTACCCTAGTCCTGGTTGGTCGCCCCAACGTCGGAAAATCCACGCTTTTCAACCGTCTGACCAAGACGCGCGATGCGCTGGTGGCCGACCTGCCCGGGCTGACCCGCGACCGCCATTACGGTCACGGCCTGGTGGGCAGCAAGCCTTACCTGGTGGTGGATACCGGCGGTTTCGAGCCGGTTGCCAAAGACGGCATCCTGCATGAAATGGCGAAGCAGACGCTGCAGGCCGTCGACGAGGCGGATTGCATCATCTTCCTGGTGGACGCGCGCCAAGGCTTGACGCCGCAGGACAAGACCATCGCCGAGGGGCTGCGCAAGTCCGGCCGGCCGGTGTTTCTCGCCGTCAACAAAGCCGAAGGTATGCGCCGCGAAGTAGTGGCGGCGGAGTTCCACGAACTAGCCCTCGGCGTCCCGCTGGTGATTTCCAGCGCGCACGGCGAAGGCGTGCGCGAGCTGGTGGAACTGGCGCTGGCCGACTTCCCCGATGAGGAGGAGAGCGAGGAGAAGGACGACCATCCCAAGGTGGCCATCGTCGGTCGCCCCAACGTGGGCAAATCCACGCTGGTCAACCGTCTGCTCGGCGAAGAGCGCGTGATCGCCTTCGACCAGCCCGGCACGACGCGCGACAGCATCTATATCGACCTGGAGCGCGACGACCGGCGCTACACCCTGATCGATACCGCGGGTGTACGGAAACGCGGCAAGGTATTCGAAGCGATTGAGAAATTCTCGGTCGTCAAGACGCTGCAGGCGATCGAGGACGCCAACGTGGTGGTGCTGGTGCTGGACGCGCGCCAGGATGTTTCCGAACAGGACGCGCATATCGCCGGCTTTATTCTCGAAGCGGGCAGGGCGCTGGTGGTGGCGATCAACAAGTGGGACGGCCTGGACGAGGCGCGGCGCGAGGTGATCAAGAGCGATCTGGCGCGCAAGCTGCAGTTTCTCGAATTCGCCAAATATCATTACATTTCCGCCCTGCAGGGCACGGGCGTGGGCGGTTTGTTCAAGTCCATCGACGGCGCCTTCGCGGCGGCGATGAAGAAGATGTCGACGCCCATGCTGACGCGCGTGCTGATCGCCGCGACGGAAAAGCATCAACCGCCCAAGGTCGGTCCGATCCGGCCCAAATTGCGTTATGCGCATCAGGGCGGCTCCAACCCCCCGCTGGTGATCGTGCACGGCACGGCAACTGCGAACGTGGCGGACAGCTACAAGCGTTATCTGGAAGGCGTTTTCCGCACGGCGTTCGAACTGCAGGGCACGCCGCTGCGCGTACAGTTCAAACAAGGCAGCAATCCCTTTGCCGACCGCAAGCCCGCACCTAAAACCGAAGCCGATGAAAATGCAGCGCGCAGCAAGAGGCGGCGCAGCAGGAAGGCCTACGGCAAGAAGTACTGAGTGCGTGCAAGGAATGGGCGCGAAATGTGTGGCGCATCGTTGAAGCAACCTCTCCATCGAAGATGAATTGGCTCCAGGGGCAGTAGCGCGAGACAAAATGGTCGCTCGGCTGCGCCTCGTCGCCAAAATATCCTGCGTTTTGTCAACGATGCAATAGCCTTATCCTCATATTCGAATTTTTTGCTGCCCGGCGTTTGTCGGCTGTGGTAAAAAGCTGCATCGCTTGTGTAGTGTTGCACGCTAAACGGCACTTTCAGAGCCTTCCCAAAAGTGGCATAACAAGGCGCGGCGCGCAGGCAATGGCTATTCCCTTGCCAAGCGCCGCAACGCGGTTAGGGCGCTCTTGGGAAGGCTCCCTCCGGGCGAGCGCCTGGGTGGCCATCTGCGGCGTTGCGGGCGCTTGGAATAGAGTGACTATTCCGGCGCACCCGCGTCTTGCATCTGGCCGCCCAGGCGCTCGCTGAAAGTGCCGTTTAGCGTGCAACACTACACTAGCCCCACATATCACTCAGGCATATCCACCATGACCCAATCCGGCCCACGCGAGATCGTTACCCCTTTTCGCCCCATTCCCCTGGACGTGCCTGAGGGGATGAAGCCCAACGAATTTTTCAACAGCACGGAAAATCTCAACGATCTGGTGAACAACAACGGGCTGCTGCTGAATCCGGAAAATTTGCTGCTTTACCGCAAGGCGCTGGGGCATAGCAACGTCTTCGATGCATCGATCATCTACAACACGTCGCAGATCGTCCTCAATCCTCTGGGGCGTCCAGTGCGCCGTACCCAGGTGCCGGACAACGTCAAACACGTGTGGAACCGGATGAACCAGATCATCATCGACTATATGCTGGAAGAATTCCCCGATCCCGCGCAGCACCTGGTGCTGGCGGGGGAGGCGAGCCTCGATGCGACCTGGCCCCTGACCTCTCCCGGCGTGCCCAGCATCCGCATGCTGCACAACCATTTCATCGTGTTTTCCATGGACCAGCTGCGCGATGCCAAGCTGGCCGACCCGAAAAACCCCAATCTCACCGATGGCGGCCAGCACTCGCTATTCGAGATGTACATGCACGATGCCTATCGAGAATTCATTTGCCAGGCGCTGCACCTGGAGGTCTTGCGGCCGGTGAGCGACGACGCCGCGCGCCTGGGGCTGACCGGCTACCCGCAGGGCCTGCCGAGCTGGGAGATTCCCGGCGGCGCGGCGGCGCTGGAAGACGTGCGTTTCTGGCATGAATATGACTTGGTGCTGAAGGGTTTTATCGATTTCTATCGCAGTTTCTTCTCGCAGGTTTCCTCGCGCAACGCGCCGATGCTGCCCGATCTTTATTTTCCGGACCAGGTCGAAAACGTGCTGCTGTTCAACAACGACTTTCTCAAGACGGCGAAGAAGGTCCGGGACCGCTGCATTACCGATGCCAAGTATGCCAACGCCATCCGCTGGCAACCGGCGTTCAAGCAGCTCATATACCGCAACGACGAAGGCAAGCTGATTGTCACGATCAGCCAGAATTCCATCGGCAACGCGATTACCGAATTGCTCGGCGTGGTGGTCAACCGGGTGGCGGATGCCGATGCATATGGTCAGCAGGAGCCGCAGTTGATCGCACGCTTGCTCGAAGTGCGCCGCCGCCTGATCGAAGCAGACCTGGGCGACGGCATTGCCACGGACTACTGGCCTAAAGAATAAATGTCACATATAACTAATTCGCGCCCCATCTTGAAATATCGATTGGAACGCTCCATGTTCATCGGCAATGCTGCTGGCAATCGATAGCAAAATCCATTAGAGTGGCCATTCATAACAACGAAGTATTGCGTTTGGAGCAAAAAATGAGCGCTAAAGGGCAAATGTTACAAGACCCGTTCCTGAATATTCTGCGTAAAGAGCATATTCCGGTTTCTATTTATCTCGTCAACGGTATCAAGCTGCAGGGTCAGGTGGAATCCTTTGACCAGTACGTTGTGTTGCTCAAGAACACGGTTACGCAGATGGTATATAAACATGCTATTTCCACCGTCGTGCCAGCACGTCCGGTGAGCATTCCTTTCGAACATCCCTCTGATTCGGTTTAAGTAGTCTCCTCGATGTTTGACCGTCCCGGGGGCGCAGATACCGCGGTATTGGTCAGTCTTGATTTCGGCGATGCGGACTATGCCGATAGCCTGGAAGAATTGCACCGGCTGGCTGAAAGTGCCGGCGTGCAGGCCGTCGCGGTAGTCGAGGGCAAACGCTCGCGTCCGGATGCGGCCCTCTATGCCGGTAGTGGAAAAGTGCAGGAGGTCGCCGATGCACTACGGCAAAGCGGCGCCGGACTGGTGATTTTCAACCACGAAATTTCTGCGGCGCAGCAGCGCAACCTGGAACAGCGCCTGGAAACGCGCGTGGTCGATCGCACCACGCTGATCCTCGATATTTTTGCCCAGCGCGCTCGCAGTTCCGAGGGCAAGCTGCAGGTGGAGCTGGCGCAGCTGGAGCATCTGGCGACACGCCTGATCCGCGGCTGGACCCACCTGGAAAGACAGAAGGGCGGTATCGGCCTGCGCGGGCCGGGCGAAACCCAGCTGGAAACCGATCGTCGTCTGCTGGGTAAGCGCGTCAAGCTACTCAAGGACAAACTCCAGCGGCTCAGGCGCCAGCACCAGGTGCAGCGCCGCTCGCGGGTACGCGGCAAGGTGCTGTCGGTGTCGCTGGTCGGCTATACCAATGCCGGCAAGTCCACGCTGTTCAACCGCCTTACTCACGCCACCGCCTATATTGCGGACCAGTTGTTCGCCACGCTCGATACCACGTCGCGACGCCTTTATCTGGGCGAGGCCGGCGAGGTGGTGCTTTCGGATACCGTCGGGTTTATCAAGCATTTGCCGCATACCCTGGTCGCCGCGTTTCGCTCCACCCTGACCGAGGCGGTGGAAGCGGATTTGCTGTTGCACATCGTGGACGCCGCCAGTGGAAACCGCGAGCAACAGATCGATGAAGTCAATGCGGTGCTAGACGAGATCGGCGCCAATGCCCCGCAGATCATGGTGTACAACAAAATTGACATGAAAGGCCAGGCCCCGGGCTTGGAGCGGGACGAGTATGGTAGAATCGTGCGCATTCATGTCAGCGCGCTGACCGGTGCCGGAATGGAATTGATCCGGGAGGCGTTGCTTGAGTATGGTGCCAAGAGCCAAGCTCCAAGTTCAGAAGAAGATGCCGTGCCGCAACACACAAGCGCGCCGTGAATTTGAATTTGGACCTTTGTTCATGAAACCTGAAGATTAAATATGGCTTGGAACGATCCCGACTGGGGCAAGAAAAACAACAGTGGTCCGCCCGACCTCGATGAGTTGTGGCGCAAATTTAACCAGAAGCTGGGCGCCATGTTCGGAGGCAAGGGCAAGGAGCCTTCTTCGGGTGGCGGCATGCCTACAAGCGGTCAGGCTTTCGGTGGCTTAGGCATCGTGGCTGCGCTTGCTCTTGTGGTGTGGCTGGGCAGCGGCTTCTATATCGTCAACGCAGGTGAACGTGGCGTGGTGCTGCGCTTCGGCAAGTGGGTCGAAACCACCGAGCCGGGACCGCGCTGGCATATACCGTATCCCATCGAGAGTGCCGAAGTGGTCAACATGGAACAGGTACGCACTGTCGAGGTTGGCTACCGCAACACCATCAAGAGCAAGGTGCTGAAAGAATCGCTCATGCTTACCGATGACGAGAACATCATCGATATCCAGTTTGCCGTGCAATACACCCTGAAAGATCCCAAGGCCTACCTGTTCAATAACCGTCATCCCGATGATGCCGTGCTGCAGACGGCGGAAACGGCAATTCGTGAAATCGTGGGCAAGAGCAAGATGGACTTCGTTCTATATGAAGGGCGCGCCGAAGTCGCGGCCAAAGCTTCCAAACTGATGCAGGAAATACTCGATCGCTACCAGACTGGTATCGCCATCAGCAAGGTGACGATGCAGAATGCACAGCCTCCCGAGCAGGTGCAATCCGCTTTCGACGACGCGGTCAAGGCAGGTCAGGACCGGGAGCGCCAGAAAAACGAAGGGCAAGCCTATGCCAACGATGTCGTTCCCAAGGCGCGCGGCGGTGCTTCGCGCCTGCTGCAGGAAGCCGACGGTTACAAGCAGCGTGTGATCGCGAATGCCGAAGGTGATGCGGCTCGCTTCAAACAGATCATGGCCGAATACAACAAGGCGCCGGGCGTCACCCGTGAACGCCTGTACCTGGATGCGATGCAACAGATATATTCCACCACCAGCAAGGTGCTGGTTGACCAGAAGGGCAGCAACAGCATGCTTTACCTGCCGCTCGACAAGTTGATTCAGCAATCGGCTTCAGGCACACAGATTTCCGGCGACGCGAAGCCGGCACCGGTTCCGGAAGCCATTCTTCCGGACAACACAATAAGGAGCCGCGACACATTCCGCAGCCGGGATCGGGAGGCGCGTCCATGAAAAAGCATATTAGTAGTGTATTGATGGCGCTGCTGGCGTTGCTAGCCTTCTCCAGCCTGTCGATGTTCACCGTCAACCAGTGGCAGTATGTGATCGTGCGTCAGTTGGGTGAGATCGTGTCCATCAAACAGCAGCCCGGACTCTATTTCAAGGTGCCGCTGCTGCAGGATGTCCGCTTCTTCGACACCCGTCTGCGCACGCTCGATCCATCAGAATCCGAGCGTTTCATCACCTCGGAAAAGAAAAACGTGCTGGTAGATTATTTCGTCAAGTGGCGCATCGTCGACGCGAAACAGTATTTCGTCAGCGTGGCCGGCGATGAACTGCAAGCCCAGACGCGTCTCACACAAACGGTGAACGACGGTTTGCGCGCGGAATTCGGTAAGCGCACCGTGCACGACGTGGTGTCGGGCGAGCGTGACCAGATCATGGAAATCCTGCGCCAGAAGGCTGACATCGATGCGCGCAAGATCGGCATACAGGTCATGGACGTGCGTCTGAAACGCGTGGAATTGCCGCAGGAAGTGAGCGAATCGGTGTACCAGCGCATGGAAGCCGAGCGCAAGCGCGTCGCCAATGAACTTCGTTCGCAGGGTTCGGCCGAGGCGGAGAAAATTCGTGCCGACGCCGACCGTCAGCGCGAAGTGATCCTTGCCGAGGCTTATCGTACCGCCCAGCAAACCAAGGGTGAAGGCGATGCCAAGGCGGCGGCTACCTATTCCGCAGCTTATGGACAAAATCCCGAGTTTTATTCTTTCTACCGCAGCATGGAAGCCTACCGCCAAAGCTTCAAGAACAAATCCGACGTGATGGTGCTGGAACCGAATTCCGAATTCTTCAGGTATATGAAGAATTCGGGTGGTAAAGCGGGTAAGTAAGGTCCGGCAAGTGAATTTGCTGGCCGCTTTTGCGCTCATGTTGGTGATCGAAGGTGTTTTGCCGTTTTTGGCTCCCGCCGTATGGCGCGAGACCTTTCGCAAAATGATTGAGCTTTCCGATGGTCAGCTCCGTTTTGTCGGCCTGGGATCGATGCTGGGCGGCCTGTTGATGTTTTTCTTGGTTAAATGATGCAAATCTGGTTACTTCCCGAATATATCGAAGACATCCTGCCGCCTGAAGCGCGGCGGATCGAAAGCCTGCGCCGTCGCTTGCTCGACCTGTTTCACGTTCATGGTTACCTGCAGGTCATCCCCCCCATGCTGGAATACCTGCCCTCGCTGCTGACCGGTACCGGGCACGACATGGATCTCAAAACGTTCAAAGTCGTCGATCAGCTCTCCGGACGCATGATGGGGTTGCGCGCCGACATCACGCCCCAGGCAGCGCGGGTCGATGCGCACCTGCTCAATCGCGGTGGTGTGGTGCGTCTGTGTTACGCAGGCAGCGTGCTGCAAGCCATGCCGGAAGGCATGATGCAAACGCGTGAGCCATTGCAGATCGGTGCCGAGTTGTTTGGTCACCCAGGCATAGAAAGCGATGTAGAGATACAGCAACTGATGTTAAAGGCGCTGCAGCTGATCGGCTTGCAAGGCATCCACCTGGATATCGGCCATGTCGGCATTTTCCAGGCATTGATGGAGCGGGGCGGCGTTTCCGCGGACCTCGAAGCTGCGCTATTCCAGGCATTGCAAGGCAAGGATGTGTCCAGCATCGGCGAATTGGCGCAGGGGTTGGATGCCGTTACCCGTGATGCGATATTGCTGTTGCCGCAGCTTTATGGCGGCATCGAAGTTCTGGAGCGGGCACAGAAAAGCCTGCCAGATTATCCCGAGATACGGCGCGCGCTGGACGATTTACGCAGCATCGCCGCGGGTGTTGGTGAGATGGCGGATAGCATCGCCTTCGATCTGGCGGAATTGCGCGGCTACCACTACCACAGCGGAGTGGTGTTCGCTGTCTATCTTCCGGGTCAGGCGCACGCAGTCGCCAAGGGCGGGCGTTACGACGAAGTGGGGAAGGTCTTCGGTCGCGCGCGACCGGCAACGGGTTTTAGCATGGATTTGCGCGTGTTGTGCGGCGCCCTGGGGCCTGCGGCTGCAGCTCCAGCGATCCTCGCACCGCATGCCGGGGACGCGGCATTGCAGGATAAAATCGAGACGCTGCGCAGCCAGGGAGAGGTGGTTGTAATGGACTTGCCTGGTCATGAAGCGCAACGCGATGAGCTGAATTGCGATCGGGTTCTGGTTTTACGCGATAACCAGTGGCAAATAGAAAAAATCAAGTCTTAGGGGTTGGATAACATGACAAAGAATGTAGTAGTAATCGGCACGCAGTGGGGAGATGAAGGAAAGGGAAAAATCGTTGACTGGCTCACCGATCATGCCCAGGGCGTGGCGCGCTTTCAGGGTGGACACAACGCCGGTCATACCCTGGTGATCAACGGCGCCAAAACGGTATTGCACCTGATTCCTTCGGGCATCCTGCGCGACAAGGTGGAGTGCTACATCGGTAACGGTGTGGTGGTCTCCCCGTGGGCGCTGATGGAAGAAGTGGACATGCTGGAGAAGGCCGGTGTGCCGGTGCGCAACCGTCTCAAGATTTCCGAGGCCTGCCCGGTCATCATGCCGCATCACGTGGCTCTGGATCAGGCGCGCGAAGCCGCCAAAGGCGCGGGCAAGATCGGTACCACCGGGCGCGGCATCGGTCCCGCCTACGAGGACAAGGTGTCGCGCCGCGGTATCCGCATCCAGGACCTGTTCCACCGCGAACGCCTGGCGGCCAAGCTGGGCGAAATTCTCGATTATCACAACTTCGTGCTGAAGAATTACTTCAAGGCCGAAACGGTGGATTTCCAGAAATCCCTGGACGACGTGCTGGTGATTGCGGAACGCATCAAACCCATGGTGGCCGACGTGCCGCGCCTGCTGTTCGAGGCCAACAAAGCGGGCAAGAACATCCTGTTCGAAGGCGCGCAGGGTGCTTTGCTCGACATCGACCACGGTACTTACCCCTTCGTGACCTCCAGCAACTGCATCGCCTCCAACGCGGCGACCGGTTGCGGCGTGGGCCCGCAGATGCTGCACTACGTGCTGGGCATCACCAAGGCCTACACCACCCGTGTCGGCTCCGGCCCGTTCCCCACCGAATTGTATGATGCGGTGGACAAGCTCGATGCCGACGGCAAACACATGGCCGACCGCGGTCACGAATTCGGTGCCACCACGGGCCGTGCGCGCCGTTGCGGCTGGTTCGACGCCGCAGCACTGAAACGCTCGATCCAGATCAATGGCGTGACGGGGCTGTGCGTCACCAAGCTGGACGTGATGGATGGCATGGAAACAGTGCGCCTGTGCGTCGGCTACAAGATCGACGGTACGACCACCGATATCTTGCCGGTAGGGGCAGAACTGCTCTCCCGTTGCGAGCCGATCTACGAAGACATGCCCGGCTGGAACGAAAACACCGTGGGCGTAAAGAGCTACGACGAGTTGCCCGCCAAGGCGCGCGCCTACCTTGCGCGCATGGAAGCAATCTGCGGCGTGCCGATCGATATCATCTCAACCGGCCCGGATCGGGAAGAAACGATCGTGTTAAGGCACCCGTTTGAGTAATGCAGCGGCGGATTCAGGGCTGGTGGGGCGGAGACTGCCGCACCAGCCACCCGCCTTCACGTTTTTCCTTGAATGTAGTCGAGAGAAAAACAAAAGGGCGGGTTCCGAAGAACCCGCCCTTTATATTTTGGTGCCCAGAAGAGGACTCGAACCTCCACACCTTGCGGCACACGGACCTGAACCGTGCGCGTCTACCAATTCCGCCATCTGGGCTTCAAGAAACGCGAATTCTATAGGAAACGAAAATTTTGTCAAATCAAAATAGCAAAACCGCCAAGAAAGGCGGAAAACATCAAGACCCGCATTACGAGCGGGAAAGCAAAAATTATGAAAAGCCGCTGCCGAGCCGCGAGTTCGTGCTCGACATCCTTGCAGAGCAGGGCGTGCCGATCAGCGACGAAAAGCTGATCAATCTTCTCGGATTAAGCGACGAAGACGCTGAGATATTCACCCGCCGTCTCCGGGCCATGGAACGCGACGGGCAGATCATGCGCAACCGCAAGAATGCGATCTGCCTGGTGGAAAAGCTGGACCTCATCAAGGGCAAGGTGCAGGGGCATCCCGACGGATTCGGTTTCCTGGTGCCTGACGATGGCGGCCCCGATCTGTTCCTTTCCGGCAAACAGATGGACAAGGTGCTGCACGGCGATCATGTCATGGCGCGGCAGATCGGGGTGGACCGGCGCGGACGTCCCGAAGGCAGCATCGTGGAGGTGCTCGAGCACGTCAACACGCGCCTGGTGGGTCGGTTGCACGTCGAGCATGGCATCCTGTTCGTGACGGCGGAAAACAAACGCATCAGCCAGGAAATCCTCATAGAGCCGGGGTCCGACATGGGAGCACAGCCTGGCCAGGTGGTGATGGTGGAACTGGTTGAACAGCCTTCCAAGCACAACCGTCCGATCGGACGGGTCGCAGAAGTGCTGGGCAACTATGCCGACCCCGGCATGGAGATCGAAATCGCCCTGCGCAAGCACAATCTGCCCAACGAATTTCCTGAAGCCGTGGCGGAAGCAGCCAGGAAGCTCAAGCCCAAGGTGCAGAAAAAGGATTACGAAGGGCGTGAGGACGTGCGCGATCTGCCGCTCGTTACCATCGACAGCGAAACTGCGCGCGATTTCGACGACGCAGTGTTCTGCAAGCCGCTGGGCAAGGGCTGGAAGCTGCTCGGCAAGGGCGGCTGGAAGCTGTACGTGGCGATCGCCGATGTGAGTCATTACGTGAAGCCGGGCGAGCCCCTCGACAAGGAGGCGATAGAACGCGGCAATTCGGTGTATTTCCCGCGCCGCGTCATCCCGATGCTGCCGGAAGAACTGTCCAACGGTTTGTGCTCGCTCAATCCGCACGTGGAACGCCTGTGCATGGTGTGCGAAATGGACATCAACAGCAGCGGCGAGGTCAAGAAATACCGCTTTTACCCGGCGGTGATGAACTCCCACAAGCGCTTTACCTACACCATCGTGGCCGAAATGCTGGCCGATCCGAAAGGCAAGGCAGCACAGGAACATGAAGCCTTGCTGCCGCACGTCCAGGAACTGGAAAAACTCTACAAGGTGCTGGTCAAGGCGCGCGCCAAGCGCGGTGCGATCGATTTCGAGACCATTGAAACCCAGATGATGTTCAACGCCCAGGGCAAGATCGACCGCATCGTGCCGGTACACCGCAATGACGCCCACCGCCTGATCGAGGAGTGCATGCTGGCGGCCAACGTCTGCGCCTCCGAGTTCCTCAAGGAGCACAAGCACCCCGCCTTGTACCGCATCCACGAGGGGCCGACGCCGGAGAAGCTGCTCAATCTGCGCGAGTTTCTGCGCGAATTTGGCCTGGAACTGGGTGGCGGCGACGACCCCCATGCCAAGGATTACGCCAAGCTGCTGACGAGGATCAAGGATCGCCCGGACGCGCAATTGCTGCAGACGGTGATGCTGCGCTCACTGCGTCAGGCGGTGTATAGCCCGGACAATGTGGGCCATTTCGGCCTGGCTTATGAAAACTACACCCATTTCACCTCGCCGATCCGCCGTTACCCCGACCTTCTGGTACATCGCTCCATCAAGGCGGCGCTGCACAAGGAAAAATACAAACCCGGCAAGTGGGACGAACTCGGCATGCACTGTTCCATGACCGAGCGCCGCGCCGACGAAGCCACCCGTGATGTGGAGTCCTGGCTCAAATGCTTCTTCATGCAGGACAAGGTGGGCGAAGTCTTCAGCGGCAGCATCAGCGGCGTCACCGGTTTCGGCGTCTTCGTCGCGCTGGACGATATTTATGTCGAAGGTCTGGTGCATGTGACCGACCTGGGCGACGAGTATTTCCACTTCGACGCCGCGAAACACCAGATGCTGGGCGAACGCAGCGCTACGCGCTTCCGTCTGGGCGACAGGATGCAGGTAAAAGTCGCGCGGGTGGATCTGGAAACCAGTCGCGTCGATTTTTCACTGGTGAAGGAAGAGAAGCGCCCTGGGGCCGCGCCGACCAAGCCTCGCTCGTCCAGGTCAGCCAGAACCGAAGCGCCGAAAACCCGCGGCGCGGCCAGCACCCCGACGCCCAAGGCCGCAGCGGCGCCACGCCGTAAGGCGAAGCCCAAAGCCGGCCAGGAGTGATTTGTGCAGTCCGTTCTGATCTACGGTTTTCATGCCATCACCAGCCGTCTGCGCCAGAATCCGTCCAGCGTGCAGGAAATCCATCTTGACGAGGGGCGGCACGACCAGCGCTCGCGCGATCTGCAGCAGCTTGCCGAATCACTCGGCGTGCGCGTGATCCAGACGCCGCGCCAGCGTCTCGACGGCATGGCGCCGGAAGGCCGCCATCAGGGCGTGGTGGCGAAGGTTGCGGCGGCTCTTGCCTTGCCCCATACCCTGGACGGCGTGCTGGAAGGCTTGAGCGAACCGGCGTTACTGCTGGTGCTGGATGGCGTGCAGGACCCGCACAACCTCGGGGCGTGCCTGCGCGTGGCGGATGCAATGGGCGCGCACGCCGTAATCGCGCCCAAGGATCGCGCTGCAGGACTCAATCCCACGGTGCGCAAGGTGGCCTCCGGTGCGGCAGAAACCGTGCCGTTCATCACGGTGACCAATCTGGCACGCACCTTGCGCGAGTTGCAGGAACTGGGGATCTGGGTGGTGGGGACGGCGGGCGAGGCGGAAAGTGACTTGTTCGGTATCAAGCTCGACGGTCCCCTGGCACTGGTGCTGGGCGCGGAAGGGGAGGGATTGCGCCGCCTGACGCGTGAAAACTGCGATCAGTTGGCGCGTATTCCCATGTTCGGCACGGTAGAGAGCCTCAATGTCTCGGTGGCGGCAGGCATGTGCCTGTTTGAAGCTCGCCGCCAGCGGAATGCCGGAATCGCTTAGAAGGGGTTTCTGGCTTTCCCGGAATTGGATCCGCGCTGAGTCGGTTCCCAGTTTTCCAGCGTGCGCTTGCGCGAGCGGCTGGCGAAGAAGTAGATCATCCCCGCAATCAGGATGCCTGGTCCGGCAGGCCAGTAGTCTTTCCAGCTATTGGCAGTTTTCTGCGCTGGAGTCGATGGTTTCTGCATCGCAGCCAACATCCTGTTTTGCAGCTCGATCGTTTTTTGCATCTCCGAGAGTTTGGACTCAAGCTTCGCCAGTTGGGCTTGCATCGCCAGAAACTGGGCTGTCTTGTCATCCAGTTCCTTGGTCAATTCCTTTTCACGCTGCTGCATGCGCTCCTTTTCCGTCTGGCCGGGCGCTGCAGGCGTTTCCGCAACGCCTGATACTACCTTCAGCCGGTCCTTGGACGGAACTGTGTGACTGATGATTTTTTTCCGTGCAATCGGGGGCGTGCCTTGTTTTGCTTTGCTCCGTGCGGCACGGCGATTGCTGGCCCTGGAAGAAGTGCCGCCCGCAGCCGGTGTTGCCGCGACGGTCTGTTTGGATATGGAGGGTGCCTTCTCCATGGCTTGCGGCACTTCAACGTATGTGGCCGGATCGATCAGGACGGTATATTCCCGCACCAGGCGCCCTTGTTCCTGGCAGCCGCTCTGGATGAATACGCTGAGGTAAGGTTCATTCAGTGCGTTGTTGCCGGAGATGAGCAGTTGCCACATTCCGCCCTGCCGTGACAGGGATAATTGGGCGTGGCGCAGGTATACCATTCCGTCCGCCGGTGCCGGAGGCGAAAGGTTCAGGCAGCTAATGTCCACTTCTTCATTGGGTGCGGTTTGCACGGGTATCGTTGCCCGGAAAGGATCTCCCAGATACGATTGCACGGTAATTTCACCCAGGCTGAAGGCGGCGCCGGGTAAAGGGGCCAGCAGTGTGATTACAAGCGTGGCAATCGGTGCGATTTTCCAGGTATTCATGGCGTTTATCTCTTTTTTTGGCAGGAATGCATTTTCCATCTGTAGATTCGTCGGTGAATGCGTTGGTCGCTTGGACTCATGAAATGAACGATTTAACTTCATGAACAAACTGTAATCATTATGCGCTGATGGCCGACTTTCCCTCAAGGTCAATTGGCGATTTATATCAGTTTCATTCTGTTCCCCCATGCTGTCGCAAAACGCCGCACGGCGCCGTTGTGGGCCGGTCGGCGTTTTCGTGATATCTTTCCCAACTGTATTTGACCCAACGGAATGGCATGAAGAAGCACTGGTTACCCTTTCTGCTCGCATTTGTACTGCCCCTGATTCTGACCTACTGGTGGTGGGGTGGCTTCAATAAAGCGAGCTTCGAGATTGCACAACGTGGCCCCTACCATTACGCCTACATGACCCAAAAGGGCGACTACTCGAAATTGCCGGACAAGCAGCAGGAAGTGCTGGGACGTCTGCGGCAGCAGGGGGTCGCCGTCGGGACGCCGATCACCTTGCTGCTGAATGATGCACGCACCACCCCGAAGCGCGACTGGGTTGCACAGACAGGCTATCTGGTGGACGCGCATGCCAGGGTCAGCGAACCTTTGGCGATCGGTGATGTGCCGGCGCGCCTTGCGCTGGTCGTCAAGGTCAAGGCGCAGCTCTTGCTGGCGCCGGGAAAAGCTTATTCGGCGTTGATGGATTATCTCGACGAACATCACATGCAATTCCGGCAACCCACGGTTGAGCTTTACCAGAATGGGGTGCTGACTGTGGAAATGAACCTCTAAAGAATTTTCTATGAGCTTTCTTGCATTGCTCGCCGCGCTTTTACTCGACTACTTTCAGCCGCTGCCCGCGCATGTCCGCGCCTATACCTGGTTTTCCCGCTACGCCCATTACCTTGAGCAACAATTCAATGCCGGTGCCCACCGGCACGGCTTGCTGGCGTGGCTGCTGGCGGTCGTTCCCCTGGCTTCGCTGGCGACAGCGGGTTATCTGTTCCTGGATCAGCTCAATACCCTGCTGGGATGGCTGTGGAGCGTAGCCGTGCTGTACCTTGCGATGGGATTCCGGTTCCTGGGTGTGAATGCAGCCAGCATCGCTTCAGCCTTGCGCGGGCAGAAACTGGACGAGGCTCGAGAGCAACTGGGAAAATGGCTGGGGCGGGATGCTTCTCTCCTTTCTGCCAGCGAGGTTGCCAAGCTGGGGATAGAAGAAATTTTGCGCGGCGCCTATCAACACCTGTTTGGGGTGATAATCTGGTTTGCGGTGTTCGGACCGGGCGGTGCGCTGTTTTATCGCCTCTGCCAGATTCTAAGCCTGAAATGGGGCGAACTGGACGAACGGGAATTCGGCGATTTCGGCAAAGTGGCGACGCGGGTATTCGCATGGATGGATTGGGTGCCGCTGCATGTTAGCGCCATCAGTTTTGCCGTTGTGGGTGACTTCGAGGATGCCATGTATTGCTGGCGTTCGCAGGCGGGGCAGTGGACGCAGCGTGGCGTGGGGATCGTGCTTGCCAGCGGTGCCGGCGCCATGGGAGTGAAGCTGGGAGATGCCATTCCCGGACGCGATGGGATCGAGCCACGTCCGGAGCTTGGGCTGGGCGATGAGGCCGATGCGGACTATCTCGACAGCGCCGTGAGCATGGTGTGGCGTGCGCTGGTGTTGTGGCTGGTGTTGTTGTTACTACTTACTTTGGCTCGATGGACAGGGTCTTAGTTCTCAACTTATATAGAAAGAAAATCATGAAAATCACAACCATAGACCTGATCCGCCATGGCGAGCCCGTCGGCGGCAAGAAATATCGCGGCCAGACCAACGATCCCCTGAGCGAAAAAGGCTGGGAGGAAATGTGGGCGGCCGTGGGCGAGCATCACCCGTGGCAGCATATCGCGACGTCGCCGCTGTCGCGCTGCGCGGATTTCGCGCACGCGCTGGCGCAAAAATGGCAGATTCCGGTCAGCGAAGACCGGCGCCTGATGGAAATCGGTTTCGGTGAATGGGAAGGCAAAACGCCGCAGGAACTGATGGAGAACGACCCCGACACCCTGCTGAAATTCTGGCGCGACCCGCTGCATCACCACCCCATCGGTGCTGAGCCGCTGACCGAATTCGCCGCCCGTGTAAGCGCGGTGTGGCACGTGCTGGTCAAGGAATACAAGGGCGAGCATGTGCTGGTGGTCGCACACGCCGGCGTGATCCGCATGATCATGGCTTACGTGCTGGGCATGCCGATGGACCACATTTTCCGCATTCAGGTAAGCAACTCGGGGATCACGCGGATTCATATCGAGGGCGAAGGCAAGACCGCCCTGCCGAGCCTGGAGTTCCATAACGGGGTCCTGTAACCGGTCATGCCGCGGGGCAGGCGCTTGCTCTAATCCCATAAGCACTCGTCCGGCTTTTCGGACGATTGCCTCGTGGCGGGCCACTTGAGGAGTTTTTCCCGTTATCGACCGGGAAGCACGTAATGGACATCCATACCAAGACTATCGACGAGCGCATCGGCTGGCTGCTCGATCTTGCGCGCCGGCACTCGGCATCCTTCTGCAGTCCGGAGTCGTACCTCGCGCGCGAGCGCTATCTGGCCGAGCACCCCACCGACATCGTTGTGCTCAAGTGCATGGACGGGCGCATCAATATCCCCATTGCGACCAACACGCCGACTGGCATTCTGACGCCAATCCGCAACCTGGGCGGGATGTTCAACCTGGGCTGGCCCCATCTCGGGGAGGTGTTGTCCAATCACGTGCATGACGTGGTGACCCAAGGGCGCCGCGTGCTGACCCTGATCACCTATCATTTTTCCAAAGGCGACAAGCACCGTGGCTGCGCCGGTTTCTGTTTCGATACCGAGGCGGCCATCGCTCACACCTATTCCATCAAGCGTCAGGTAGAGCATGTCTTCGGCCGTGGTCACGGTACCGTCTACCCCATCGTGTGCGGTTTCGAAACCGACGACGATTCGCTCATCCTGCACGGTGAGCAGGGCGACGTTCTGGATGTGGCTACCCTCAAACCCGAGGATGCCGACACCCTGGGTCTGCGGCTTGAAGCGCTGTTCCCCGACATGCCGAATCAGGTGCGCCAGGACCTGCTGCCGCTTATTCTCGGCAACATGGCCCATGTCGCAGAAGTGAGGGGAGCCACGCGCACGCTGGATATCGAGCATCGCGAGTGGATGATCTGCCTCGGGCGCGGCTTCGATTTCATGCATACGCCCAACATCGCCCTCATCATCGGCCCATACAGCCCGGATCTGGCCGATCCCATACGCAAAGCAGCAGGCATTATCGAGGCCAACATGCGCGCCGGGCGCACGCCGGATGACGGGTTTTTGCTGCTGGCCTCCGTCCCTTATGCCGAGATCGGTGTGGATCGCGCCCGCGCCGAGCTGAAGTCGCGCTTCCTGTCCCAGTTCGCGGCCGAGGTGATCCGTGCCGAATACCCGCAGCTGGCGGACAAGATGCTGATGCACACCGCCGTGTTGAACTGGCGCTCCAGAGCGCTGGAAGAGATTTCCGCCGAGTGAGCGGCTGAAATCAGGGCTTCCCTCGTGTGCTTGGGGTGACGGTATAATCCACCCCTAATGGATAAAGTGATCATATGAAAATAGCCATAGCCCAAATCAACTGCGTGGTCGGCGATCTCGACGGCAATGCCGCGCGGATACTTGATCATGCCCAACGCGCGCGGGATCTGGGCGCAGAGCTTCTGCTCACCCCCGAATTGTCGTTGACCGGCTATCCCCCGGAAGACCTGCTGTTGCGCGACGGGTTCTACGTGGCATGCGACCATGCCCTGTATACGCTGGCGCGCCAGATCGAGGGGGTTACTGTGGTGGTGGGGCACCCGCACATGGATGACGGCAGACGTTACAACGCCGCTTCGGTGCTGCAGGGCGGCAAGGTCGTGGCCACCTACTACAAGCAGAAACTTCCGAATCACTCCGTGTTCGACGAAGTGCGCTATTTTGTGCCCGGAACCGAAGCTTGTGTTTTCGAGGTGGGCGGGATCAAGTTGGGCATCAATATCTGCGCCGATATCTGGGAAGAGGGCGCCGCGTCGTGCGCGCTTGCCGCTGGGGCCGAAGTGCTGCTGGTGCTCAACGCTTCGCCCTACCACATGAACAAGCAGGTATCGCGTTACGAGGCCGTGCGCGAACGCATCGGGGAATGCGGCGTGCCCGTCTTTTACGCCAACCTGGTTGGTGGTCAGGATGAACTGGTGTTCGATGGCGCATCGTTCGTCATGGACGGCAAGGGCGCCCTGGTGCAGCAGATGCCGGCATTCGAAGAATCGTTACGGCTGGTGGAACTGGAGAACGGTTGCCCGCAAGCAGGAGAAATTATTCCCGAGTATTCGCTGGAAGAAAGCGTCTATCGCGCTTTATGCCTCGGGGTGAAGGACTACGTGGAAAAGAACGGCTTTCCCGGTGTGGTGCTGGGTTTGTCCGGCGGAATCGACTCCGCACTGGTGCTGGCTGTTGCCGTCGATGCGCTGGGAGCGGACAAGGTGCGGGCGGTGATGATGCCTTCACAGTACACCGCCAATATCAGCCTGCAGGACGCCGAAGTCATGGCTTCGACGCTGGGCGTGAATTACAGCGAGATGTCGATCAAGCCGGTATTCGACATTTTCCTCAACACCCTGGCCGACGAATTCGACGCCCTGCCGTTCGACACCACCGAGGAAAACATCCAGGCGCGCATCCGCGGCACGCTGCTGATGGCGCTATCCAACAAGTACGGCTCGATCGTGATTACGACCGGCAACAAGAGCGAGATGGCAGTGGGCTACGCCACGCTGTACGGCGACATGGCTGGCGGCTTCGCCGTGCTCAAGGATGTGCCGAAGACCCTGGTTTATCGCCTTGCACGTTATCGCAACAGCCTTGGCCGCGCGATTCCGGAACGCGTCATCACCCGGGCGCCCTCGGCCGAATTGCGCCAGGACCAGACCGACCAGGACAGCTTGCCACCGTACGAAGTACTGGACGCCATCATGGAGGCGTACGTCGAACATGACATGTGCCCGCACGACATCATCGCGCTGGGATTCTCGGAGCGCGACGTGAGGCGCGTGGTGAAACTGATCGACCTGAGCGAATACAAGCGCCGCCAATCCCCGGTCGGCGTGCGTATTACGCCGCGCGGATTCGGCAGGGACCGGCGCTACCCCATTACTTCCAAATACCGTCCATGGACAGAATAACCAGGAGAAATAAATGAAAAAAATCGAAGCCATCATCAAGCCGTTCAAGCTCGACGAAGTTCGCGAAGCGCTCTCGGAAATCGGCGTTACCGGCCTGACCGTGACCGAGGTCAAAGGCTTCGGGCGCCAGAAGGGGCACACCGAGCTTTACCGCGGCGCGGAATACGTGGTGGATTTCCTGCCCAAGGTGAAGATCGAACTGGTCATCACCTCGGCCCAGGTGGATGCGGCGCTCGAGGCGATCGTCAATGCCGCGCGCACCGGCAAGATCGGCGACGGGAAGATTTTCGTGACGTCGGTGGAGAAGGTTGTCCGGATCAGGACGGGCGAAACGGACGAAGCAGCTATATAACGAAAACCTCGCACTCCCTCTCCCGCAAGCGGGGGAGGGCAGGGGGGAACGCTTTACCAGAGACGCCACCAAGGCTTCTTGCTCTGGCTGGAGCCGTTCAGGAATTTGCTGTTCGGGTAGTTCTTGCTCAGCACCCGGCGCGTATCGTCGCGCAAGTCATTCAAACCCATGGCGTCGTAGGACTGCACCATGATCGCCAGCGCTTCTTCCGTGGCGGGGGTCTGCGGGTATTCCTGCAGCACGATTTGTGCACGGTTGACCGCAGCCACATAGGCGCCGCGCCGTGCGTAGTAACGTGCGATATGCACGTCGCTGGCGGCCAGTGTGTTGACCAGGTATTTCATCCGCGCCGCGGCATCAGGAGCGTATTTGCTCTTGGGGAAGCGTGTGACCAGCTCCCTGAACGCTTCGAACGAATCCTTGGCGGCCTTGGGGTCGCGTTCGGACAGATCCTGGTCGGCGATTGCGCCGAGCAGGCCCAGGTCCTCGTTGAAGTTGGCTAGCCCTTTCAGGTAGTAGGCGTAGTCGACGTTGGGATGATTGGGGTGCAGCTTGATGAAACGGTCGCAGGCGGCGATGGCGGAAACCGGCTCGTTGTCCTTGAAGTAGGCATAGGCTTCTTCAAGTTGCGACTGCTGTGCATAGCGTCCGTAGGGGTAGCGTGCCTCGAGTGTTTCGAAATACTTGATGGCCTTGCTGTAGTTGCCATCATTCATCTCGTTCTTGGCTTCGCTGTAGAGCTTTTGCGCCGACCAGCCCTTGGTTTCGTCCTGGACTTCGGGAAGCAGACCGCAACCGGTCACCAGCAACAGCAGAATTAACGCTAAACTACGCTTCATGACTGAATCCGAAAAAAATTTGACCGATTATAACCGAAACGCCCCTCAACTCCAGCCCCATTCACCCCTGCTCCTGGAGATTCCGTCCGATTGCAGCGGGCTGCGCCTGGATCAGGCGCTCTCGACCCTGCTGCCGGAGTATTCCCGCAGTCGCCTGCAAGCCTGGATCAAGGATGGACACGTCAAGCTCAACGGCGCTGTCGTCATCCCGCGTCATATCGTATGGCAGGGCGACCAGGCCGAGGTGGAGACGCAGCTCGCGGCGGACGAAATCGCTTTCCGGCCGGAAGATATCGCGCTCGACATCGTCTACGAGGACGACTCGTTGCTGGTCATCAACAAGCCCGCCGGGCTGGTGGTCCATCCTGGTAGCGGCAACTGGCAGGGCACCATGCTTAATGCGCTGCTGCATCACGCTCCCCAGCTGGCAGGGATTCCACGTGCCGGCATCGTGCATCGTCTCGACAAGGACACCAGCGGCTTGCTGGTGGTGGCGAAGACATTTACCGCGCAGACCGACCTGGTGCGCCAGTTGCAGGCGCGCTCGGTGAAGCGCGAATACCTCGCCGTGGTGCAGGGTGCACCGCAGGAAACGGGCAGCGTGGAGGCGCCCATCGGCCGCCATCCCACGCAGCGCATCAAGATGGCGGTGGTGCAGTATGGCAAACCGGCGCTAACCCATTTCGCCTTAGTAGAACGCTTCGCGCACTACAGCCTGGTGCGCTGCCAGCTTGAAACCGGACGTACGCACCAGATCCGCGTGCACATGCAGCACCTGGGCTTTCCCCTGCTGGGCGACCCGGTCTATGCCGGCAAAGGCATGAATATCCCGGTGGCGCTACGCGAGGCGGTCAAAGGCTTCACGCGCCAGGCCTTGCACGCCACCCGTCTCGGATTGATTCATCCGGTCAGCGGGGAGGCGATGGAGTGGCGCGTCGACATGCCGGACGATATGGCCGCATTGCTCGAAGCGCTGCGGAACGAAGACCGATGAAGCAAGGCTGGATCGTTCCGGATTGGCCCGCGCCGGCCAGTGTGCATGCCCTGGTGACGACTCGCGCTGGCGGGGTGAGCGTGGCGCCCTATGCCTGCCTCAATCTGGGCGATCATGTCGGGGACGACCCCATTGCAGTCGCTGCCAACCGGCGCATGCTGCAAACCAGCCTGCCTACTGAGCCGGTGTGGCTGAAACAGGTGCATGGCCGAGGCATCGCGGATGCCGATCATGCCGCGGGCGTGCCCAACGGTCATGGCAAAAGTGTGACTCCCGACCATGAAACTTGCCGTGACCGTTTCCCCCACCCCAGCCCTCCCCCTGCACCCGCAAGGGGCGTCCCCGCCGGGATTGGCAGCAAAGCTGCTCAATCCGGCGAGACGGGAGAGGGGGACGAAGGCTCGCTTCGTGAGTCTCAAATTACAGCTGACGGCAGCGTGGCGCGAAAATCCGGGGTTGTCTGTGCCGTGCTGACCGCCGATTGCCTGCCCGTCCTGCTGTGTGACCGCGCCGGTACGGTGGTGGCCGCGGCGCACGCCGGTTGGCGAGGCTTGGCGGATGGCGTGGTGGAAGCTGCGGTGGCGGCTATGGCGGTCGAAGCGGGGGAAGTCCTCGCCTGGCTCGGTCCCGCCATCGGCCCGCAAGCATTCGAAGTCGGCGGAGAGGTGCGGCAAATTTTCATGGAGCACGACCCGGCAGCAGATTCGGCTTTTGTCCCTTCGGTCAATGCGGGGAAGTGGCTGGCGGACATCTACCTGCTGGCACGCCAGCGCCTGGCGCGGATCGGCGTGAGCGCGGTGTATGGCGGGGACTGCTGCACCTATTCCGATGCGGAGCGTTTTTACTCCTATCGTCGCGATGGCGTGACCGGGCGCATAGCGTCGCTTGTCTGGATCGATCCGGAAAAGCGCTGAATGGTGCTGCAAGCCCTCTGGCTGCCGAACTGGCGGGACTTGACAGCCTCCGTATAATAGCGATTTTAAAAAAACCATACTCGCCCCATGTCCATACTTGCCTGGATCATACTTTCAAGCCTGCTCGGCGGCACACTGAGCGTTGCCGCCGCCGCGCTGTTCGCTTTTTCCGCCCGGGCAGCCATGGTTCCGCTGCTGGTGAGCTATGCCATCGGTGCCTTGCTGGGCGCGGTGTTTCTCGAGATACTGCCGCACGCATTCGAGCTGAGCCATGACGTGCACACCATGGCCGGGACGGTATTGTTCGGCATCCTGCTGTTCTTCACGCTGGAGAAACTGGTGTTGTGGCGCCACTGCCACCATACCGATGAGTGCGAGGTGCACGGCGTCCACGAGGGGCATACCGATCACGGGCGCAGCGGCATGATGATCATGGTGGGTGACACCTTCCACAATTTTGTCGACGGCATCCTGATCGCCGCGGCGTTCATGGTGGACGTGCAGGTGGGAGTGGTGACTTCGCTCGCCATCATCGCGCACGAAATTCCTCAGGAAGTCGGCGACTTCCTCATCCTGCTTCACTCCGGCTACACCCGGCGCCAGGCCTTTACCTTCAATCTGCTGTCGAGCCTGGCCACGATGGTGGGCGGCGTGCTGGCTTACGTCGGGCTGCAGTCGCTGCAGGGCCTGGTGCCGTATTTTCTCGGCGTGGCGGCGGCAAGCATGATCTACGTGGCGGTGGCGGATCTGATTCCGGGGCTGCACAAGCGTCCGGAAATCAAGGCCACGGTGCAGCAGGTATCCCTAATCGCCCTGGGAATCGCTTCCATCTGGCTGACCGAGGCGTTGCTCGGCGGCCTTGCGTAAACGCGTGCGTCGGCGCTGAGGCGTACCGACCAGCCATAGAAACAGCGCCAGCGGCGCTGCGCCGTAGAACAGGAAAGTCAGCAGACCGGCGACGAAACTGGTTTCCGTGATGGACATCATCAGTACGACGTAGCCCCAGGCGATAGCGACGATATACACCTAATTTTCTCCCAAAACGATGTGCCATAGCTGGCGTACCGATGTGACAAAGGGCGCCGCCTGCTCCGGCGCGATGCGGGCATAGGCGGCACTTTGCAGGCGCAGTGCGTGCTGCCACTGGCGGAAGTGGCGGTAGGCGTCGCGCGATGCTTCCGCCAGCTCTGCGGGTATCAGGCTCAGTTCCGCGGCGAGTTTTAGCAGTGCCAGGTTGCCGGCGTTGCGCGTGAGTTCGGGGTGCGCATGGGCATGGGCCAGCACCAGGTATTGCACCGCGAATTCCACGTCGATGATGCCGCCGCGGTCGTGCTTGAGGTCGAACTGGCCACTGGCGTTGGGGTGGGCGTCGAGCATTTTCTGGCGCATTTCCAGGACTTCTTTTTTCAGTGCGAGCGGGTCGCGTTGCTGCGCCAGCACCTGGTGCCGGATGCGTTCGAAACTCGCGCCGATTTCCGCATCGCCGGCGCAGTAGCGCGCCCGGGTCAACGCCTGATGCTCCCAGATCCAGGCCTGGGTTTGCTGGTAATTTTCGAAGGCCGCCATCGTGCTGACCAGCAGCCCGCTGGCGCCGTTGGGGCGCAGGCGCAGGTCGGTGTCGTAGAGCATGCCGGCGGACGTCAGGCTGGTGAGCCAGGTATTGATGCGCTGGCCGAGCCGGGCGTAGATTTCCGGCGCCTCCGGTGCATCGTCGTCGTAGAGATAGATGATGTCCAGGTCCGAGGCGTAACCCAGTTCCTTTCCGCCCAGTTTGCCGTAGCCGACGATGGCGAAGCGCGGCTCGTCGCGGTGCCTGATGCGCAGCCCTTGCCAGCACAGGCGCAGCGTTTCGCCCAGGATCAGGTCCGCGAGGTCGCTCAGATGATCGCTGAGCTTTTCCAGCGGCAGAATGCCGGCCAGGTCCTGCGTCACCAGGCGGAATACCTGCGCTTGCTTGAAATGGCGCAGGATGTCCATCTGCCGCTCGGTGTCGCCGCTCGCCGCGTCGAGCAAGGCGCGCAGCTCGGCGCGCGATCGGGTGCAGTCCGGCGCGGTGTGGAGGCTGCGGGTGTCGAGCAGTTCGTCCAGCAGCACCGGGTGCTGGGTGAGGTAGTCGGACACCCACGGGCTGGTGCTGCACAGCCTGGCCACCTGGCTCAGGGTTTGCGGATATTCCAGCAGCAGGGCGAGGTAGGCGGCGCGGCGGCTGATGTTTTCCAGCAGCTTGAGGATACGCTCCAGCGTTTCGTCCGGATTGGGGAAGCCGGCGGCAACCTGGATCAGCGGCGGAAGCAGGGCGTCGAAGCGGATGCGGCTGGTTTCCGGCAATTGCGCGTAGCGGTTGCCCTGGCGTATGCGGGTGAGGCGTTGCCAGGTCTCTTCGCCATTGCTGTAGCCGAGTTCCACCAGTTGCCCGACCGCCTCGTTATCAGCTAGGTGTCCCTGCCACAGCGCGCTCAGGGGGTGGCTTTGCTGCTGGCTTTGCGGCGCGGCGAACACCTGCTCGAAATGGCGCGTCACCTTGTGGCGATGTGTGTTGAGCGCGGCGTAAAAGCCGTTCCAGTCGGCGAAATTCATGGCCTCCGCGATCAGTTGGCGGTCGCCTTCGTTGCCTGGCAGGGTCTGGGTTTGCGCGTCTTCCAGGTACTGCAGACGGTGCTCCAGGTTGCGCAGGAAAAAATACGCCTTGCGCAGTTCCGCGACGGCCTGGGGCTGCATCAGCTCGCGCTGCGCGATCAGGTCCATGGCTTCCAGCGTGGAGCGCGTCTGCAGCGCCGGCTCCTTGCCGCCGCGGATGAGCTGGAACACCTGGGTGATGAACTCGATCTCGCGGATGCCGCCGGGGCCAAGCTTGATGTTGTCGTCGAGCTCGCGCCGCTGCACTTCGCGGCGAATTTGCCCGTGCAGCTCGCGCAGCGAGGAAAATGCACCGAAATCCAGGTACTTGCGGAACACGAAGGGGCGCAGCATGGCCGCCAGTTCCTGGTATTGGCTGCCGCACAGGGGGCGACCCTTGATCCAGGCGTAGCGCTCCCATTCGCGCCCTTGGGTGAGGTAATAGTTCTCGATCATGGCAAAGCTGCCGGCGAGGGGGCCGGCATCGCCATAGGGGCGCAGCCGCATGTCGACGCGGAACACGAAGCCGTCCGGGGTGTTCTCGCCGATCGCGGCGATTAGTTTCTTGCCCAGCAGGGTGAAAAATTCGTGGTTGCTGATGTGCCGCGGGCCGCTGGTTTCGCCCTCTTCGGGGTAGGCGAAGATCAGGTCGATGTCGGACGATACATTCAGCTCGCCGCCCCCCAGCTTGCCCATGCCCACCACGATCATGTCCTGCGGCGTCCCGCTTTCTTCGCCGACGGGCTGGCCGTATTGCGCGGAGAGCCAGGCAGACAGGCGTTCCAGGGCAAAGGCGACGGTCACTTCCGCCAGTTGCGAAGCATTGCGCATCACTTCCCCGAGATCGGCCAGACCGGCCAGATCGCGCACGATGAGGCGCAGCATGACGCGCTTGCGCAGCGTGCGCAGGGCCGTCTTGAGCGTGGTTTCGTCGCCGCAAACTGCGTCGGCGAGCGCGGCCTGCATGGATTGTGCGGTCCATGGCGTGTGGAGCTGGGCAAGCAGTTCTTCGCGCAACATGGGGTCGCTATGCACCAGGCGCTGTGCGTAGCGGCTGTGACGCAGTGCGGTTTCGATCAGGTCTTGTGCGGAGGCGGCTGGTGGCTTGGTCATGTCGTTTTGCGGTGTGGAAAGTGGCGGCGTAAAGCGATATTATTAGCGGATATTGTATCCCCTTGGCGGCGTGAGGAGTGAGGGGAGAGGAGTGAGGAGTAAAAAGGCGGTGATGCCGTTTAGAATTTATTTCCCACCTCGTCTTAGTCTTAATCCCTCACCGGCAACGAAATTAAAACACTGCGGAGAAGAGCACCATGGCGTCGATCGAATCAATACTGCATGAAACCCGTCTTTTTCCACCGAGCGATGCTTTCCAAGCGCAAGCCAATGTGTCGGGTATCGAGGCCTATCGTGCCCTGTGCGCGCAGGCGGAGCAGGATTACGAAGGCTTCTGGGGCGCCCAGGCGCGTGAAAACCTGGTATGGCACAAGCCTTTCAGCCACGTGCTGGACGAAAGCAAAGCGCCTTTCTATCGCTGGTTCCACGACGGCGAAATGAACGTCTCCTACAATTGCCTGGACAAGCACCTGGCGACCCAGGGCGACAAAACCGCCATCATTTTCGAGGCGGACGACGGCACGGTGAGCAAGGTGAGTTACCAGGAGCTGTACGAGCGCGTGTGCCAGTTCGCCAACGGATTGAAGTCACTCAATATCGTCAAGGGCGACCGCGTCATCATCTACATGCCGATGTCGGTCGAGGCGGTGGTGGCGATGCAAGCCTGCGCGCGCATCGGCGCCATCCATTCCGTGGTGTTCGGCGGCTTTTCCGCCAAAAGCCTGCACGAACGTATCATCGACGCCCGCGCCAAGGCGGTGATCACCGCCGATGAAAGCATGCGCGGCGGCAAGGCGATCCCGCTCAAGGCGGCGGTGGACGAGGCGCTCGGACTGGGCGGCTGCGAATGCATCGAGAAAGTGGTGGTGTATCGCCGCAGCGGCGGAGCGGTCCAGTGGGATGCGCAGCGCGACATGTGGTGGCACGACCTGGTCAAGGATCAGGCGAAGAGCTGCGAACCGACCTGGGTCAACGCGGAAGACCCGCTTTTCATCCTCTACACTTCCGGTTCCACCGGCAAGCCCAAGGGCGTGCAGCATTCCAGCGCCGGCTTCCTGCTCGGTGCCGTGCTGTCGATGAAATGGGTGTTCGACTACAAGCCCGGCGACGTCTACTGGTGTACCGCCGACGTGGGCTGGATTACCGGCCACACCTACGTTGCCTACGGCCCGCTGGCCATGGGTGCGACCGAAGTCATTTTCGAGGGCATCCCGACCTATCCCGATGCCGGCCGTTTCTGGAAGGTGATTCAGGACCACAAGGTAACGACCTTCTACACCGCGCCGACGGCGATTCGTTCCCTGATCAAGCTGGGCAACGATCTGCCCAAGCAATACGACATGTCCTCGCTGCGCCTGCTGGGCACCGTGGGCGAGCCGATCAACCCGGAAGCCTGGATGTGGTACCACGAGGTGGTGGGCCAAAGCCGCTGTCCGATCGTCGATACCTGGTGGCAGACCGAGACCGGCAGCAACATGATCGCGCCCTTGCCCGGCGCCGTCGCCACCAAGCCCGGTTCCTGCACTTTGCCGCTGCCCGGCATCATCGCCGATATCGTGGACGAGGTGGGGCATGAGGTGGAGAAGGGACACGGCGGTTTCCTGGTCATCAAGCGCCCGTTCCCGTCCCAGCTCAGAACCTTGTGGGGCGATCCGGAACGTTTTCAGAAGACTTATTTCCCCGAAGAGCTGGGCGGCAAGTATTACCTCGCCGGAGACTCTTCGCACCGCGACGCCGACGGCTATTACTGGATCATGGGACGCATCGACGACGTGCTCAACGTCTCGGGGCACCGCCTCGGCACCATGGAGATCGAGTCGGCGCTGGTAGCCAACCCGCTGGTGGCGGAAGCCGCTGTAGTGGGCAAGCCGCACGAGATCAAGGGCGAGGCGGTGGTGGCTTACGTGGTGCTGAAAGGAGCGCGTCCCGAGGGCGAGGAGGCGAAGAAAATCGCTGCCGACTTACGCAACTGGGTGGGCCACGAAATCGGCCCGATCGCCAAGCCGGACGAGATCCGCTTCGGCGACAACCTGCCCAAGACCCGTTCCGGCAAAATCATGCGCCGTTTGTTGCGCGCCATCGCCAAGGGCGAAGAGATCACCTCCGATACCTCCACCCTGGAAAACCCGGCGATCCTGGAGCAGCTCAAGAACGCCGTGAAGTAGCTGGAAGGGGCTGACCTGAATTGCGCGTGACGCAATTGTAATGAAATTGGAATAGGCCCTTAGCGCGTATAATCGAACCGCGGCATGGCTTGCATGCTGCGGTTCGTTTTTTTTCGATTATCGATGCTCAAATCTTCTGCCCGCTGGCTGCACCGTTTCCTCCTCTCGGCATTTATCCTCGCCGGGCTTCTGTTCGCCGTCATAGTCCTCAGCTTGCGCTACTGGTTGCTGCCTAATATCGCGGAATATCGCCATATCATTTCGGCTACCATCACGCATGCTGCCGGGCAGCGCGTGAACATCGGCAGCATCGTCGCCGGTTGGGACGGTTTGCGGCCACACCTCAGCCTGCGCGACGTGAAGGTTTACGATCGGGCCGGCATGCCCGCGCTGTCCTTTTCCCACATCGAAAGCACCCTGGCCTGGTGGAGTCTTGCCTTGGGTGAAGTGCGGCTCTATTCGCTGGAAATCGACCAGCCCAAGCTGGCGCTGCACCGCACCGCCAAGGGCGAGATATACGTCGGCGGCGTGTGGGTCAACCAACCCGATACGGAAAGCGGTTTCGGCGACTGGGTGCTGCGTCAGCACCGCGTTCTGGTGCGCGGCGCAACTGTGACCTGGCTCGACGATATGCGCCACGCGCCGCTGCTGGTGCTGAACAACGCCAACCTGCGCCTGGAAAACCGGGGCCATCGTCACCGTTTCGGACTGCGCGCCGATCCTCCGCAAGCCCTGGCATTTCCCCTGGATGTCCGCGGCGACCTGAAGGGGAACTCGTTGCAGAGTTTTGCCGACTGGTCCGGCACGTTGTACGCCCGCCTTGATTACACGAATATCACTGCCTGGCGCAGCTGGCTGGATTTGCCGTTTCAACTGGAGCGCGGCAGCGGCGGGGTGCAGGCATGGCTGGCCATCGGCAACAAGCGCGTACGCGGCGTCACCGCAGATGTGCGGCTCAATGATGTGCTGACTCGCCTCAAGCCGGAGTTGCCGCAACTGGACCTGAAAAACGTCAGCGGACGGTTGAGCTGGCGCGATCTGAATCCGGGCCTGGAATTGCAGGCGAGCAAATTGAGCTTCGCTATCCGCGACGCGCTGACTTTCGGCCCGACTGGCGTGCGTTTCAAATCGGTTCCTGAGCGCGTGAAGACGCCCGCCGTGGTCGAACTGCAAGTGGACGGGCTGGCGTTCGCGCCGTTGCTGGAGCTCGCCAATTATCTGCCGCTGGACGCCGATGTGCGTGAAAAACTGCGCTTGTTGCAGCCGAAGGGGGTGTTGCGCGAACTGGCGGTGAGTTGGAGCGGCACTTGGGAAGCACCCATCCATTACGCGGTCAAGGGAAAATTCGCCGATCTCGCGGTTCGGCCCTATGTTTTATCACCGGGCAATGCCTTGCCCGGTTTTTCCGGATTGAGCGGCAACATCGATGCAAACGAGAAGGGCGGCTCGGCGGGCGTGAATGCGCGCCATCGCATGAGTCTGGACTTGCCGGGCGTGTTCGATCATCAGCTGGAACTGGATACTCTGACTGCCCAAGTGAAATGGAGCAGCAAGGCGGGGCAGCACGAATTCAAGCTCGACAGCGCCTCGTTCGCCAACAACCACCTGGCCGGGACGGCTTACGGCACTTATAGCACGGTCACCAATGGCCCGGGCAAAATTGACCTGAGCGGACAGCTTACACGTGCAGATGCGCGCTTCGTCAGCGCATACATGCCGCTGGTGGTGGGGAAGGAAACCCGGGACTGGCTGGAGAAATCGATCAAGGCAGGACAATCCAACGATGTGCGATTGCGCCTGAAAGGGGATTTGGCTAATTTCCCCTTCGCCGACGGCAAGTCCGGATTGTTCGAGGTGGCTGTCAAGGGGAGTGGCGGCGTGCTGGAATATGCGCCGGGCTGGCCGGCAATCGAAGGCATCGGTGTGGATCTGCTGTTCCGCGGCAAGAGCATGGATATCTACGCACGTGCCGGCCACACCTATGGCATGCAGTTGCAGAAGGTTCACGTACAAATCGCCGACCTGATGCATATGGACGAACTGTTGACGGTTGATGGCGAAGCGCGTGGACCCACAGTCGATATGCTGAAGTTCGTTGCGCAAAGTCCGGTCAACGGCATGATCGATGGCTTTACCGAAGGCATGCAGGCCTCTGGCACCGGTTTGTTCAAGCTTAGCCTGAAAATCCCTTTGCGCCGCCTGGATGACATGACTGTGGCGGGCAGTTATGCGTTCCAGAACAACAACGTCCAGTTGGGGCCAGGCGCGCCGATGCTGGAGCAGGTGAATGGCGCGCTCCAGTTCACCGGATCTTCCGTGACGATTCCCCGCATCACGGCCCAGTTCCTGGGCGGTCCCGCCACGCTTGTCGCCGCGACGCAGCAGGGCGTCGTGCAAGTCAATGCCAGTGGCAAGGCGACGGCAGCGGGCTTGAACAAGGCCTTTGCCCATCCCATGTTGCGCCGCCTGCAGGGCAGCACGAAATGGAATGGCCAGATCACCCTGCGCAAAAAGCTGGCCGATGCGGTTTTCAGCAGCAATTTACAGGGCCTGGGCAGTGAATTGCCCCTGCCGTTCAACAAGAAGGTAGGCGACAGCGTGGCGTTGCGGCTGGAGCGCAGGGCTACCAGTCTCGATCAGGACACCATCAGCGTCAGCTATGGAAAGGTGCTGGCCGCGCAACTGATGAGGCAGCGCGAGGGTAACGAGATGAAAGTCGAGCGCGGTGCGATCAACCTCGGTGGCGGCCAGCTGAATCTACCGGCGAGCGGGCTTTGGCTGACCGGGTCCTTGCCATACCTCGACCTTGATTTCTGGCGCAACGTGTCGAGTCCGGCCGGGGGGGCGAGCGCGGGCGCTGAAGTTGCTGTCGACGGCATCAATTTCAACCTGACCACAGTTGATGTGTTCGGCAAGCGTTTCAATGATCTGCGACTGAATGCGGTAGCGCGAAACGGTTCATGGCAGGCTGCACTGGAAAGCCGTGAAATGAGCGGCAACGTTAACTGGACTCGCAGCGGCGCAGGACGGGTCATAGGGCGCTTCAAATCGCTCACCGTGCCGTCTTCCGCGCCGCCCAAGCTTAGCGAGCCGTCCGTTAACGCAACACCGGCCGCGAATGGCACGAATTCCGAGTTGCCGGCACTCGATATCGTTGCCGACAATTTTTCCGTGCGCAACATGCAACTCGGTCACCTCGAGTTGCTGGCTGCGCCGAACACGCGCGATTGGCGCATAGAGAAGCTGAAGTTGACCACGCCTGAAAGCGTGCTCTCCATGGATGGCGTGTGGCAGGACTGGCTGCAGCAGCCCAGAAGCCGGGTCAACCTGCAACTGGAAACCAGCGATGTCGGCAAATTGCTGGCGCGCGTGGGTCATCCGGACAGCGTCAAGGGCGGCACTGCCAAACTGAAGGGGCAGTTTTACTGGGTCGGCAGTCCAACGGAATTCAACTATGCCACTCTGAGCGGTCTCATGTCGCTGGAGGCGCACAAGGGGCAGTTTTCGAAAATCGAACCCGGCATCGGCAAACTGCTCGGTGTGTTGAGCCTGCAGTCCTTGCCGCGTCGCATCACCCTCGATTTCCGCGATGTATTCAGCGACGGTTTCGCCTTTGACGATATTTCCGGTAGCGTGAAAGTCAATCAGGGAGTCGTAAGCGGTAACGATTTCAAAATGGATGGCCCGGCGGCCAAGGTCGTGATGAGCGGCGAAGCCGACCTGGCACGGGAAACGCAGAACTTGCGGGTGCGCGTCGTGCCGCTGTTCGGCGATACCTTGTCCGGCGCCGCGACGCTGCTCGGCGGGCCGGTGGTAGGCTTGACAGCGCTGCTGGTGCAGAAGATGCTCAAGGACCCGGTTGGTCAAATCAATGCCTTTGAGTACAGCATTACCGGAACATGGGATAATCCAGTTGTGACAAAGTTAAAGAAAAAGGTCGAGGAAAGCAAAACGTGGGACGGCAATTAGCACTGGTATTTTTATGTCTCATGTTGAGCGGCCTGGCGCGCGCGGAGCGCACTGCGCTGCCCGCTGAGCTGTGGGACAGCCCGCGCAGCGCTGCCCTTATCGTGGCGCAGCCGGTGTTGCAGCACAGCGTGGCGGAACTGCTGGCACATCCGCACGCACGTTTGCTTATCCACCACGGCGCTTCCGACGAAGCCGTATCCCAGGCCGAAGAGTTGCGCGCCTGGCTGATTGCCTTGGCGGTGGACAGCAAGCGTATCGAATTGAATACAGAAAACGATGCCCGAGGCTTGAATCTGGAATTGGTCGGCATCACACTTGAAAACAAGGGGAACCCATGACGAGCAAGATAAAATCCAGTTTCGCCAAACCCAAGGCGCGCACCACTATGCTGAAGACGGAGCCGCAACCCGGTACTTGCCGGGTAGCTGCGATCCAGATGGCCTCGGGTCCCAATGTGTCCGCCAATCTGGCCGAAGCCGAACGCTTGATCGACATGGCGGTGGCGCAGGGCGCGAAGCTGGTGGTTTTGCCCGAATATTTCTGCATCATGGGCATGAAGGAAACGGACAAGGTCGCGGTTTGCGAAACCGAAGGCAAAGGCCCGATCCAGAAATTTCTCGGCGCGCAGGCAAAAAAGCACAAGATATGGCTGGTGGGCGGCTCTGTGCCGCTGGAGGCTTCGGTGCCGGGCAAGGTGCGCAACAGCTGTCTGGTATATGACGACAAGGGCAAGCTCGCGGCACGCTACGACAAGATTCATTTGTTCGGGCTCGATCTCGGCAATGAGCATTACAGCGAGGAAGAAACCATCGAGCCCGGCGATCAGATCGTCGTGCTGGAAACGCCGTTCGGCCGCATCGGTTTGTCGGTGTGCTACGACCTGCGTTTTCCCGAACTTTATCGCGCGATGAAAGACGTCGATCTCATCGTGCTGCCTTCCGCCTTCACCGATACCACCGGCAAGGCGCACTGGGAAACCCTGGTGCGTGCCCGTGCCATCGAGAACCTGGCCTACGTTGTTGCGTCGGCGCAAGGCGGCTATCACCTGTCCGGTCGCGAAACCCACGGCAACAGCATGATCGTGGACCCGTGGGGCGTGATCCTCGACCGCCTGCCGCGCGGCTCCGGCGTGGTGATCGCCAGCGTCAACCGTGCTTATCAGGCGAGCTTGCGCCAGAGCCTGCCGGCCTTGCAACACCGTACCATTCACCATTGCTGAAGACCATTACATGACCGCTCATTCCCAGCCGCAAGAAGCCACGATCGAACCCGGCACGCTGTTCGCCACCGCCGAAAGCACATTGCTCAAGCCCTATCATCTCGATAGCGGCAAACTGCAGAAGGTGTTCGGTCAGATCATGGCGTATCGCGCCGACTATGCCGATCTGTATTTCCAGTATAGCCGCGCTGAAAGCTGGAGCCTGGAAGAAGGGCAGGTGAAGTCCGGCAGCTTCGATATCGATCAGGGCGTGGGTGTGCGGGTGGTGAGCGGCGAGAAGACGGCATTTGCCTATTCCGACGAAATCAGTTTGTCGGCGCTCGGGCAGGCTGCTGAAACAACCCGCGCCATCGCCAAGCAGGGCGGGGAGGGCAGAATCCATGCCGTGAAGCGCACGGAAGGGCGGTCGCTGTATTTGCCACATGACCCGATTGCCAGTCTGAGCGATGTGCAGAAAGTGAAGCTGCTGGAAAAGCTGGAGCGCATCGCTCGTGCCCTTGACCCGCGCATCACCCAGGTTATGGCATCCCTGGCGGGGGAATACGAAGTAGTGCTGGTGGCGCGCAACGACGGCTTGATGGCGGCCGATGTGCGGCCTCTGGTGCGCCTGTCAATCCAGGTGATCGCCGAACAGGACGGACGGCGCGAGCAGGGGAGCGCCGGCGGCGGCGGGCGCTTCGATTACGCTTATTTTTGCGACGAAGTGCTGGAACGCTACGCCAAGGAGGCCGTGCATCAGGCGCTGATCAACCTGGATGCGCGTCCTGCGCCTGCAGGATCGATGACCGTGGTGCTGGGCGCCGGTTGGCCAGGCATATTGCTGCACGAAGCCATAGGTCACGGCCTGGAGGGCGACTTCAACCGCAAGGGCAGTTCCGCCTTCAGCGGCAGGGTGGGCGAGCGCGTGGCGGCGGACGGCGTGACGGTGGTGGACGATGGCACCATCGCGCGTCGACGCGGCTCTCTCAATGTCGACGATGAAGGTAATCCGACCCAATGCACGGTGCTGATCGAGAACGGTATCCTGAAAGGCTACCTGCAGGATTCGCTCAATGCCCGCCTGATGGGCGTGGCTCCGACCGGCAACGCGCGGCGCGAGTCGTTTGCACACATCCCCATGCCGCGCATGACCAACACCTACATGCTCAACGGTGACAAGGATCCGCAGGAAATCATCGCCTCGGTCAAGCACGGCTTGTATGCGGCGAATTTCGGCGGCGGTCAGGTGGACATCACCAGCGGCAAGTTCGTGTTTTCCGCCGCGGAAGCCTACATGATCGAGGATGGCAAAATCACCTACCCGGTGAAGGGCGCCACGCTGATCGGCAATGGTCCGGATGTGTTGACGCGGGTATCCATGATCGGCAACGACATGAAGCTCGATCCCGGCGTGGGCACCTGCGGCAAGGAAGGGCAGAGCGTGCCGGTGGGCGTAGGGCAGCCTACGCTGCGGGTGGACGGCCTGACTGTCGGCGGCACGGCTTGAGGTTTCTGCTCGCCGCAATATTGCCATGGCTTGCGGGATATGCCTTGGCAGCGGCGGACGAACTGCCTTTCGCGCCTGATATACCCTATTACTTCGAACATTTCGATCCCCAGCAGAGGCCATGGCAGCCTGGGCATGGACTGAATTTCGAAGAGGTGTTCAAGAACTACCAGTACTACGAGATCAGCTTCGTGAAGAACCGCCGGGAAATACAGGTAAATCACTACGTTCGAGGCCGCAATGAGGGCAGTGAACACTACCGCATCAACCCGGATGGAACTCTGGAAAAGCTGCTGCAGTAATTCATGTTCTGCTCTACGCTCGATGGCGTGCACCAGTACCGGGCGTATCAGAGCAACAAGTTTTTTGCTAAGCGCCAGCCTAAAACATGGTATCTGCTTTTCATCATACTGATTATTCGTGCTATTCTTTTTATTCAAATGAGCCGCAGTCAACGAAACAGTCTGGAACGCTTATTGCTCGGTGCTTCATGTTGCTTAGATAATTACTTTTTCTGCTACGATGGCCGCAATGCGTAATACATTTGTCATGTGGCGGCATTAATCTTGAAACAAGATGGTATTAAATTTTTAAGGAGTGGATGTCATGGCTGAAGCGAAAACAGAAACTGCAGTGAAAGAAAAAAAAGTCAGCGTCGCTAGCAAACCGGCAGAGCCAGTAAAAATCGCGACGAAAAAAGCACCGGCTGCAAAAGTAGCGAAGGCGGCAGTTCCCAAAGCCAAAGTCACAACGGCAGCGAAAAAGCCGGCAGCAACCAAAGCCAAATCCAAGAAGAGCGTAACGCCGGAGCAGCGTTACCTGATGATCTGCGAGGCAGCTTTTTACAGGGCGGAGCGCCGTGGCTTCTCTCCTGAAAATGAGATTCAGGACTGGCTGGACGCAGAAGCTGAAATCAACAAAATGCTTAACTGGTAAGCATTTCCCGTCTGGGGGAGTTACGGGGAACTATCGTCGGCAGCACTGCCCTTGAGAAATTCGTCGAACTCGCCCATGGAAATCTCTTCCACTTCCATGCCCTTACGGGCGAGGTGGCGGACGTCATAGTGTTCGCCGCCAGAGTTTGATGTGTTTGCTGTGCCAGACTCTGTCGTATCGACGGATTCCGGTGCGGCAGTTGCCTGCTCTCCAGCAGGCAGGTCTTGCGGATACTCCGGCTTTTCCTCGAACTCGTAATCGGCTTGTTCCGGCCCGGGTTCTTCGCTGGTGTCGGTTTTGAAACGCCAAAAAACAGCTGGAACCTGAAACCCCAGTTTCTCCCGCAAATGGCGTTTGATCTGGACCTCGAGAATGTTCGAGAAACGCAGTTTTTTCTGCGGCTCCGCCTGTATCAGAACCACCGGATTGTTCTCATAATCGATAGTGTAGACTTTGAAGTGCCGCACTTCCCGTGCTTCGAGGAAGTGAATGACTTCATCGTTGATGGCTTTGAGGGTGCGTTTGCCGATACCTGATGGTTTGTCCCTGGATAGGAATGAGAACATTGCTGATAGTTAAACCCTGTTTTTATAATTGAAGACACGCTATGCGCGGATTTTAGCGTGTTTTCCGCCTGAGCAGTGTTAAACGACCTCGTAACCGGCGTCGTTAATCGCGCCCGTGAATTGTTCCACGCCACTCTTGGCGGGATCGTAGGCGATAACTACCTGGCCATTTTCCAGCGTGATGTCTACGCTCGATACCCCCGGTATCGGTTCCAGCACGTTTTTTACGCTACGTACGCAGCCCATGCAGGTCATGCCCTTGACGGTCAGTGTGATTTTTTCCATTTTCTATCTCCTTGTAGGGCGTGAAATTAGTGTTAACACGCCCTCGATCATTTTTGCGCTTTCCATCTCTTCAGCAGCAATGAATTGCTGACCACGGAAACCGAACTCATCGCCATCGCAGCGCCGGCTATCACCGGGTTCAGCATGCCTAGCGCTGCCAGGGGAATACCCATGATATTGTAAATGAAGGCGAAGAACAGATTCTGCCGTATTTTGCCAAGCGTGGCACGGGACAAGCTGATGGCATCGGCCACGCTGTTCAGGTCGTTGCGCATCAGGGTGATGTCAGCCGCCTCTATCGCCACGTCGGAACCCGCGCCGATGGCGAAGCTTATATCCGCTGCCGCCAGGGCCGGCGCGTCGTTGATGCCGTCGCCGACCATCCCGACTAATGTGCCACGGGCTTTTAGTTTTTCCACTTCCTCGGCCTTGTCTCGGGGCAAGACTTCGGCGCAGTAATTGCGGATGCCTGCCTGATCGGCGATGGCTTGCGCCGTGGCGCGATTGTCTCCGGTGAGCATGACGACTTCGATGCCCATTGCCTGAAGGCGTGCTACTGCGCGAGGGGAACTGGCGCGCAGCCGGTCGGCGATGGCCAGATAACCTAGCAGGTTCGATCCTTGCGCAACGCAGACCACGGTTTTGCCTTGTGCTTGCATGTGTTGCAGCAACGCGTCATCCGGCGTCATGCCCAATTCGAGCATCAGGGCAGGGGAACCGAGGTGACAGATTTTTTCCGCGATTACGCCCGATACGCCTTTGCCGGAAATGGACTGGAAATTGCCTAGCGGCGGCAACTCGAGGCCATGCTCCCCGGCTTTGGTCAGAATGGCGTGTGCCAGCGGATGCTGCGAGCCTTTCTCCAGTGTGGCGGCAAGACGTAGCAGTTCGGATTCCGTCGCGACGCCAACCGGCACGATGTCAATGACGGCAGGCTTGCCCTCGGTGAGGGTGCCGGTTTTATCCACCAGCAGGGTGCGGATCTTTTCGGCGCGCTCAAGCGCGGCGGCATTCCTCACCAGGATGCCGGCCCTGGCGCCGTTGCCGGTGCCGACCATGATCGCGGTGGGCGTCGCCAGGCCCAGCGCGCATGGGCAGGCAATCACCAGCACCGCGACGGCGTTGATCAGCGCTGTGGTGAAACTGCCGCCCAGCCACCACCATAAGACAAAGGTGGCGAGGCTGACGGCGACGACGGTGGGAACGAAGATGCCGGAAATGACATCGGCCAGGCGCTGGATGGGGGCCTTGGAGCCCTGCGCCTGCTCCACCAGGCGGATGATCTCGGCCAGCAGGGTGTGCGAGCCGACGCCGGTGGCGCGGCAGCGCAGCATGCCGTCCTGATTCTGAGTGGCGGCATACACCTTTGCCCCGCTCGCCTTGGAGACGGGCAGGCTTTCCCCGGTCAGCATGGCTTCCACCACGTTGGAATTTCCCTCGATCACTTCGCCGTCCACCGGCACGTTCTCGCCCGCACGCACGATGAATATCTCGTCGACCTTGATGCTGCCGATATCCACTTCCTGGGTTTTGCCGTCGCGTTCCACCCAGGCGGTGCGCGGCTGGAGCTTGACCAGTTCCTCGATGGCCGCTGATGTTTTGCCTTTGGCCCGCGCTTCCAGCAGTTTGCCCAGCAGGACCAGGGTGATGACCGCGGCGCCGGCCTCGAAATAGACGTGCTGCGGTAGCGCCCAAAGCGTGACCACGGCGCTGAAAGCCCAAGCCATGCTGGTGCCGAGCGCCACCAGCACGTCCATGTTGGCGCCGCCGCCGCGCAAGGCATGCCAGGCGCCGACATAAAAGCGTTTGCCGGCCCAGAACTGCACCGGCGTGGCGAGGGCGAACTGCAGCCAGCGCGGAATCACGTCCGCGTGGTGGCCGCTGAACATGAACCCCATCTGTCCCACCAGCGGGAGGGTCAGGGCGGCGGCCAGCCAGAACACGCGCAGCTCTTTTTGATACACTGCCGCGCGCCTGGCACGTTCGGCATCGCGGCTGGACTCGCCGCTGACATGCGCGCCGTACCCGGCCTTGCTGATCGCGGCGATCAGCAGTTCGGGATTGGTGGTGCCGGGCAGGTAGGAGATGTGTGCCGTTTCGGTCGCGAAATTGACCGTGGCGGTCACGCCCTCGATCCTGTTCAGCACAGTCTCGATGCGTGTGGCGCAGGCGGCGCAGGTCATGCCTTCGAGCGAGAGCTGGAGCTGTTGCGGGGGAACGGAAAAGCCGGTTTTCGCGATGGCCTGGATCAGGCTCTCTGGCGTGGCCTGGTCGGGGTCGTATTCGATCTGGGCTTTTTCCGCCGCCAGATTGATGTTCGCCTTGACCCCGGGCAGCTTGTTGAGATTCTTCTCCAGCCGCGTCGAACAGGCGGCGCAGGTCATGCCCGCGACGGGGAGTTCGATGCGGCTGTTCGAAGCTGACATGGTTCCTTCCTCAATCCTCCCGGCGCATTTGCGGGAACAGAATGACGTCGCGGATCGACGGGCTGTCGGTGAGCAGCATGATCAGGCGGTCGATGCCGATGCCTTCCCCGGCGGTGGGCGGCAGGCCGTATTCCAGAGAACGGATATAGTCGGCGTCGTAATGCATGGCCTCCGCGTCGCCCGCTTCTTTTTGACGCACCTGTTCCATGAAACGTTCCGCTTGGTCTTCAGCGTCGTTGAGCTCGGAGAAGCCGTTGGCCAGTTCGCGTCCCACCACGAACAGCTCGAAGCGCTCGGTGATGCCGGGATTCTTGTCGTTGCGCCGCGCCAGCGGAGAGGTTTCCGCCGGGTAGTCGATGATGAAGGTAGGCTGGATCAGCAGGGACTCTGTGGTTTCCTCGAACAGCGAGAGCTGCAGGCCGCCGACGCCATCGGTGGGGTGGTGCGCCGCATTCATGCGCTTGAGCGTTTCGAGCAGGAAGGGACGGTCGTGCAGCTGTTCGTCCGTGTACTGGCCGGGATGGTATTTCTGGATCGACTGGGTGATGGTGAGGCGGTCGAATGGCTCGGCGAGGTTGATGGTGTGTCCCTGGTACTGCACCACGGCGTGCCCCAGCACGAAGGTCGTGACGTCGCGGAACATTTCCTCGGTCAGGTCCATGAGGTACTTGTAGTCCCGGTACGCCTCGTAGAACTCGATCATGGTGAATTCGGGATTGTGGCGGGTGGAGAGCCCCTCGTTGCGGAAATTGCGGTTGATTTCGAACACTTTCTCGAAACCGCCCACCACCAGGCGCTTGAGGTAGAGTTCCGGCGCGATGCGCAGGAAAATATCCATGTCCAGCGCGTTATGGTGGGTGATGAAAGGACGCGCCGAGGCGCCGCCGGGGATGGGGTGCATCATCGGCGTTTCCACTTCCAGGTAGCCGCGATTGACCAGGAAGGTGCGGATGGCCTGGATGACCTTGGAACGCACCATGAAGGTCTTGCGCGTTTCCTCGTTGGTCATCAGGTCCAGGTAGCGCTGGCGGTATTTCTGCTCCTGGTCGGTCAGACCGTGGAATTTTTCCGGCAGGGGGCGCAGCGACTTGGTCAGCAGGCGCAGCTCTGTCGCGCGCACTGAAAGCTCGCCCTTGTTGGTCTTGAACAGCATGCCCTTGGCGGAGATGATGTCGCCCATGTCCCAGTGCTTGAATGCCTCGTAGGTTTCCGCCCCGACGCCTTCCTGGTTGATGAAGAACTGGATGCGGCCGCTCATGTCCTGCACCGTGGCGAAACTGGCCTTGCCCATGACGCGCTTGAGCATCATGCGGCCGGCGACGGCGACTTCGATGTTCTGGCCTTCGAGTGCATCCTTGTCCTCGTCGCCGTGGAGAAGCTGCAGGTCGCCTGCCATGTGGGTGCGGTCGAAATCGTTGGGGAAGGCGATACCCTGTTCGCGCAGCTTTTTCAGCTTTTCGCGGCGTTCGGTGACGATCTGGTTTTCGTCCGGCTGAATTTGTTCCTGTTCGCTCATGCGTTAAACCCCTTGTTTTAAGCTTGCTTCGATGAAGCCGTCCAGGTCGCCGTCGAGCACTGCCTGGGTGTTGCCGACTTCGTAGTTGGTACGGAGATCCTTGATGCGCGACTGATCCAGCACGTAGGAGCGGATCTGGTGGCCCCAGCCGATGTCGGTCTTGGAGTCCTCCATGGCCTGTTTTTCCTCGGTGCGTTTGCGCATTTCCAGTTCGTACAGGCGTGCTTTCAGCATCAGCATGGCCTCTGCCCGGTTGCGGTGCTGCGAACGGTCGTTCTGGCACTGCACCACGATATTGGTGGGCAGGTGGGTGATGCGGATCGCCGAATCGGTCTTGTTGATGTGCTGACCGCCGGCGCCGGAAGCGCGGAAGGTGTCGGTGCGCAGGTCGGCGGGGTTGATCTCGATTTCGATCGAATCGTCCACCTCGGGATAGACGAACACGCTGGAGAACGAGGTATGGCGGCGGTTGCCGGAATCGAAGGGAGATTTGCGCACCAGGCGATGCACGCCGGATTCGGAGCGCAGGTAGCCGAAGGCATAATCGCCGCTGATCTTGAGCGATGTGCTCTTCAGGCCGGCGACTTCGCCCTCGGATTCCTCCAATACTTCCACCTTGAAGCCGTGACGCTCGGCATACCGCACGTACATGCGCCGCAGCATTGAAGCCCAGTCCTGGGCTTCGGTGCCGCCCGAGCCGGCCTGGATGTCGAGGAAGCAGTTGTTGGGATCCATGGGGTGGGAGAACATGCGGCGGAACTCCATCTCCGCGACGATCTTTTCCAGCCCGGCGGCATCCTGGTCGATGCTGAGCAGGGACTCGTCATCCCCTTCTTCCTTGGCCATGTCGAAGAGTTCGCGGGCATCGCGCAGCGACTGGTCGAGCTTGGTGAGCGTGTCGATGACGTTTTCGAGTTCGCGTCGTTCCTTGCCCAGTTCCTGCGCGCGCTTGGCGTCGGTCCACACTGCCGGGTCTTCCAGCAGTTGCGCGACTTCGGTCAGGCGTTCCTGCTTGACGTCGTAGTCAAAGATACCCCCGAAGATCTGCGCTGCGCTTCATCAGGTCGGCGACGCGGTTTTCGATGGCGTTGAGTTGTTCGGCTTCCATGGGAAAATCTTCAAACTAAAAGCGCGGAATTATACCAGAAGAGCGGCTTGCCATTTGCTGCGGCGACCGGTCTTGAAACGCGGCATAATGGGTGCGAGAGGAGAGACGAGTGAATACGGTCGTAATTGAAAACCAGCCAGTTGCCAGGGTTTACGGCGAGCAGCTCATGGAGTTGCCGCTGGATCTGTATATCCCGCCCGATGCGCTGGAAGTGTTCCTCGAAACCTTCGAAGGCCCGCTCGACCTGCTGCTGTACCTGATCCGGCGCCAGAACCTCGATGTGCTGAACATTCCCATGGCGGAAGTGACGCGCCAGTACATGACCTACGTGGAGGCGATGCGCGCCCGGCAACTCGAACTGGCGGCGGAGTACCTGCTCATGGCGGCCATGCTGATCGAGATCAAGTCGCGCATGTTGTTGCCGCGCCCGGTGCACGCCGAGGATGAGGAGCACGACCCGCGTGCCGATCTGGTGCGGCGCCTGCTGGAATACGAGCGCATGAAGCTGGCGGGGCGGCAGCTCGACGCCTTGCCGCAGGCAGGGCGGGATTTCGCCCTGGTGGAGGTGTGGCTGGAGCAGGCCAGCGAGAAACGCCTGCCCGAGGTGAATCAGGATGACCTGCGTGCCGCCTGGGCGGCGGTGGTCGCCCGCGTGCGCGCGCATCGCCACCACCACGTGAGCCGCGAGGAACTCTCGGTGCGCGAGCATATGACCCTGATTCTGCGCCGACTGCAGGGGCGGCAATTCGTCGAGTTCGCCACCCTGTTCGCGGTGGAAAACGGCGTGGCGGAAGTGGTCGTGACTTTTCTCGCCATGCTCGAACTGGCACGCGAGTCGCTGGTGGAAATCAGCCAGGCGGAAGTGTTCGCCCCGATCTATGTTAAGCTCGCCGAATCAGGCGCAGAAAGCTGAAGCGATTACTCTCGTGACCCCTCCTGGCGAAATCAAAACCATCCTCGAGACGGCCTTGCTGGTGAGCCAGGAGCCGCTTACCCTGCATCAGCTGGGCAAGCTGTTCGATGAGGCGCCTGGCGCGGAAGCCTTGCGCAAGCTGCTGGATGAATTGCGCAGTGATTGGTCCGGATGCGGCGTCGAGTTGACCAGCGTGGCGGGCGGCTGGCGTTTCCAGAGCAGGCCTGAGTACCAGAAATACCTGGACCGGCTGAATCCCGAGAAACCGCCGCGTTATTCGCGTGCCGTGCTGGAGACCCTGGCGATCATCGCCTACCGTCAGCCGGTGACACGCGGCGATATCGAGGAAATCCGCGGCGTGGCGGTTTCCACGCAGGTCATCAGAACGCTTGAAGAACGCGGCTGGATCGATGCCGTCGGCCATCGCGAGGTGCCGGGGCGGCCGGCCTTGCTGGCCACAACGCGCAAATTCCTCGATGACCTGAATTTGCGCACCTTGAATGAATTGCCACCACTGGAAGAACTGGCCGCGCTGGACAGCCTTCCTGACGGCACAGTCGGAATTGAAGAACATGTCTGAAAGATTGCATAAAATGCTGGCCCAGGCCGGCGTAGGCTCGCGCCGCGAGATGGAAGAACTGATCCGCACCGGGAAGGTGACGGTGAACGGGCAGGTAGCCGAAATCGGCGCCCAGGTGGAAGAGGAAGACGTGGTCAAGGTGAACGGCCGCATCGTCAGATTCCAGCGTGCCTCGAAGTTGCCGCGTGTCCTCCTCTATCACAAGCCGGAAGGCGAGATTGTCAGTCGTGACGACCCGGAAAAGCGCGAAAGCGTGTTCGATGTCCTGCCGCCGGTACGCGGCGCGAAATGGATCGCCGTCGGGCGCCTGGATTTCAATACCGGCGGCCTGTTGATTTTCACCACTTCCGGCGACCTGGCGAACCACCTGATGCACCCGCGCTTCGAGGTCGAGCGCGAATATGCGATCCGCGTGCGCGGCGAGCTGACGCCCGACCAGTTGCAGCAGCTCAGGACCGGCATCGAAATGGAAGACGGCACTGCCAAATTCGAGAGCCTGGTGGACCAGGGCGGGGAGGGCAGCAACCACTGGTATCGCGGCGTTTTGAAAGAGGGGCGCAACCGCGAAGTGCGGCGCCTGTTCGAACACATGGGGCTGACGGTGAGCCGCCTGATGCGGGTGCGCTTCGGTATGCTGAGCCTGCCGCCCAGGGTGAAGCGCGGGCGCTGGTTGGAGCTCGAGCCGGAACAGGTGGCTGCGGTGTTGAACTGGGCCGGCGTCGTGTTGCCGGAAGCGCGCGAGGTGCCGCGCAACAAGCCGGTTATCAAGGACAAGGCGGAGCACAAACGCTCGGAGCCGCCACGACGTCCCCGCGCCGTGAAGAAATCGCCGTTAAGGGCGTCGACCAAGAAAACAGCCGGACATTAGCCGGGAATTAACGGGCATGACAGTTGATTGAATTGGTCCGAAGCAGTAACCTAGAGCTGGGTTTTAATCTCAAACAACATTCAAGTGGAGGCAATCATGTACACCGAAATTGATGATGCAGTGGCAACGGATATGGTAACCCGGGAAAAACTGGTTTCCGACCTGAAAGTCGTGATTGCCGATGCTGAAGAACTGCTGCGTGCAACGGCGAATCAGGCTGGCGAGAAGATTGCCGAGATCCGTGTCAAGGCTGAAGAAAACCTGCGTAACGCCAAGATCCGCCTGGCTCGCGCCGAAGAAGCCATGCTGGAGCGCACCAAGGCCGCAGCTAGAGCAACGGATGACTATGTTCGCGCCAATCCCTGGAGAGCTGTCGGCATTGCTGCCGGGGCGGGATTCATCGTCGGGTTGCTGGTAGGCCGCCGTTAATTCCAGCCATGGCTCAACCACCCAATAACGCTAGCCATGCCGGTCTTTTCGAATCGATAAAGGGTTTTGGCGCAACGGGCGTTGCGATGGTTCGCACCCGGCTGGAGTTGCTATCCACCGAGCTGGCGGAAGAAAAAGAGCGTTTGCTGACCCAGCTGGTTCTTGGGTTGGCTGCGCTTTTTTTTATCGGTCTCGGCATTATTTTTGCGGCCTTGTTTCTAACGGTTGTGTTGTGGGATAGTCATCGCCTGCTGGCGTTGGGCATGTTCACCGTGCTTTTTCTGGGATTGGGCATCGCCGCGCTGGTTGCCGCAGCGAAGTTTGCCCGTACCCAGCCCAAACTGTTTGCTGCCAGTCTGGCCGAGTTGTCCAAAGACCAGGACCATTTGTCGTCCCGCCTATGAATAGCCGCCTGATCGAATTGGCCGAACGTCGCGAGCGGCTGGTTGCCAAGATTGCCGCGCAGCGCGGTGAATTGGCTCGTCACGTCGTTCCCTTGAAAGGCGTTTTCGCTGTCGCTGACAAGGGCGTCGCTGCGGTGCGCTTCCTGCAACGACACCCGGGACTGGTGGCCGGGGCGGTGGGCTTGTTCGTTGCTTTGCGCCCGCGTCGCGCCCTTGCCTGGTTGGGACGTGGCTGGTCGCTTTGGAAATTGGTGCAGAGGTTGCGTCAGCGACTGGGCAGCATCTAAACAAAAGCCCATGCCTTCCGCTCAGGTTTGTGTGTGGCATGTTTACCCCGAGGCGGCACTGCTTCACCAGCGAGCCGCGCAAGGGATCGAGCGGCTTGCCGCGGAAGCGATAACCGCGCGCGGTGCGTTTCGAGTTGTTCTGGCCGGGGGCAATACGCCGTGTGCCGTTTATGAACGCCTGCATGACATCAAGACCGCATGGCAATCCTGGCATATCTATTTCGGTGACGAACGTTGCCTGCCCGCAGGTCATGCCGAGCGCAACAGCACGATGGCATCGCAGGCATGGCTTGCACATGTAGCAATTCCCGCCACGCAAATTCACGTTATTCCCGCTGAACTTGGTGCCGAAGAGGCGGCTAGGCGCTATGCCTTGTCAATTGAGTCGGTCGAAAAGTTCGACCTGGTGCTGCTGGGACTGGGTCTGGATGGACATACCGCCAGCCTGTTCCCCGGCCAGAATTACGGGTCTGATTCTTGTCAGCCTGCGGTCCTTGCCGTGCATCAATCCCCCAAACCTCCAGCAGACCGGGTTTCCCTGAGCGCATGGCGCTTGAGTGAGGCAAGAAGCGTATGGTTTCTGGTGCAGGGGAAGGACAAGGAGGCGGCAGTCAGGAAATGGCGGAGCGGGGAGGAGATTCCAGCCGTTGCGATAGAACCTGCCGACGGGGTTGACGTTTGGATCGATGCTGCGGCGCTGGGAGAAAATACAAATTGAGGAGGGGGCGAGGCCCCCTCCCGAATCTGCAGTTATTACTTGCTGATGGTCGTTACCGGATACTGGGTTTGCTCAATGCCGAGCCGCGCGAATTCGCTGGCTTCTTTGGCATGCTTGATGACCGCAGCGCTATCGTTTTTCTCTGCAGCAGCCTTGGCTTGTTTCAAGGCGTCCTGAGCGGTTGTCCAGAGCGCTTTTTTGGCTTGCGCAGCTTTGACGTCAGCTTCTGCCTGGGCCAGCGCCAGCTTCGCTTCTTCCGTCAGTTGCGCTTTAGGCGCTTCCTGGGGCTTGGCGGCAGCTTGCGGCGCCTCTGCTTTTTCGGGCATGGTGCTTGCGCAGCCAGCCAATGCCAACAAACCTGCTCCGGCTAACGCGATCATGATCTTATGCATGGATTCTCAACTCCTCTGGTAAGTGAATGTCGTTTCTGTGGATTTGGCTGGGATTATTGATGTTTTGTTTGTATGTCTTGGTTACCCCAGCTCTTGCGACAAAATATCGGTTTGTGGCCATTTCGTCAAACCGTGTCGAGATTTGCATTCCCCGGAATGGGGGCAATCGTCTGGAAGGTGCGCGGAGCCAGGGGTGTTTTCGCCACCGTGGCATCCGGCTTGACATCACAGGCATGTCCGGCACAATGAAGCCAATCAGGCGTCGTTTGCCAGGGAGCGTTACCCATGTTTGAGAAAATCAAGTCCTTACTAAGGCCAACCCAGCCGCAACCTTCTCACACTGCCGAGACGGTCGAGAGCGCGCCGCATGAATTGCCTCCTTTGCCTCAGTTATCGCCAGACGACAAGCCTCAACCGTCTCCCTACGATGCCAAAGTAGTGGATACCGGAGACGATGCGCCCAGTGAAGCGGTGAGCAGTCTGCTGGATATCGAAACCAACGGCAATCGCAGCGATGCGGTGGCGCTGCGATTGCGCTTCTTGCGGCGTGAGCCGGTGCTGGACCGGGCCGAACAGCTGATTGGTTATGAGCTGGCTCTGCGTAACCGGCATTCGCTCGCCGATATAAAACCGGACCAAACGGTCATGCTGATGAATGACCAGATGCTGCTGAAAAGCATCCTGGATCTGGGCGTCGAGCGTTTGTTGCAGGGCAAGCGGGCGTTTGTCAGCGTCACGCCGCTGATCCTGGATCACCCGCTGCTGGAGCGCTTGCCAAGCCACAATATCGTACTTGCGTTGCAGCCGCAGGATGAGTTCGCCGAGCAGATCATTGCCCGTTGTCGCCAGTTGAAGGAGCACGGATTCAAATTCGCACTCGACAACCCCCGTGATCAGACGGGGTTGTTGCCTTGGCTGCAAATGGCTGATTACGTGCGCTTCAATATTTCCCAGATCGATGCGCTGGAGCTCGGCAAGGTGGTGGTGGCGATCCTGAAAATGGCGGTGCGCCCCCTTATCGCGCTGGGCGTGGACTCGGAGGAGCATTTCGAGGCCAGTCGCAAGCTGGCTTTCAATTATTTCGAAGGCTACTATTTCGCCAAGCCGCAGCCTTCCGCGCCGCACCGTCTGGACAATCATCGCATCAAGGTGATCGAACTGCTCAACCTAGTGCGTAATCACGCCGAAATCAAGGAACTCGAAGCCAGCGTCAAGCGCGATGCGGCCATTACCTACAAGATATTGCGCTACATTAACTCCCCGGCTAGCGGCTTGCAGCAGGAAATTCGCTCCATCGCGCACGCCCTGACACTGTTGGGCTACGATCAGATGTACCGCTGGCTGACGTTGCTGCTGTTCAGCGGCGAAAAGAGCGATGGGCGCAGCCAGGTACTGCTGAAGAATGCATTGGTGCGCGCGCGCCTGGTGGAACTGCTGGGCAAGGAGAATATTTCCGAAGAGGACCGGGATGGATTGTTCCTGGTGGGCATCCTCTCGCTGCTCGATGTCTTGTTGAACGTGCCGATGGAAACGGCATTGACCAACTTCCATTTGCCATCTCCAGTGTCCCAGGCACTGCTGGAGCATGAGGGAATCTATGCGCCCTATCTTGATCTGGCCATGGCCTGCGAGGAATTCGACCAGGAACAGATCGGTTTGCTGGCGAGTGCGTGCGGGCTGACGGCGGCCCAGGTCAACGCCGCCCATGTCGATGCCTTGGTATGGGCGGAAGATGTGGAGAAATGAACTGGACGGATGGCGCCGACCTCAATATAATGGCGCGCTTCCCACGGAGAGGTGGATGAGTGGTTTAAGTCGCACGCCTGGAAAGCGTGTTTAGGATAATATCCTAACGCGGGTTCGAATCCCGCCCTCTCCGCCACTAACATTACAAGCTATTGATGTGGCAAGAAAAATAGCTAAATCAAAGACTTCGGTCAGTCCTGGTGCTACACAAAACCGCAACACAGACCAGGAATCTGACATGTATCACCTTTCCTTGCGCGGCAAAGTTTATCAATTCCGGATGCGCGTCCCCCGTGACCTCCTGATTCATTAGGATCGCGAAGAGTTCTATTACAGCCTTAAAACCACAGACCGCTCCAAGGCGAAAGTACTGGCTGCCATACGGACTGCGGAACTCGAAGCCGAATTCGCCAATTACCGCGCAGGCGCTCCTAAACGGGATGACACGCTCCGCGCGTTAACGCCAGAGTTGATCGCCGCGATCTGCTCCAAATGGGAATCCCACAATCTGTTTCGCGACGACAAAGATCGGGGAGCCGGCTTTGAATACGGAGAGATAGGAGAGGAAATCGAGGAGCGGATTGAACGGCTTCGTGACTTCGAAGAAACCATCCGCATTGTCGTCGGACGTGGCGAGCACAAGATCGTTGAATCCGGCCTGCGTAACTTTCTACGCGACCTGGGCCTAAACGTCTCATCATCTGATCCCCTGTACGCCAAGCTTCGCCTGGCGTTTGCCCGGACTGTTGCCCGCACTGCGGGAAAACAGTTGCAGCGAGCCGAAGGGCTTGAAGTGCCAACCCCTGATGTGCAGCCTATTCCTGGCATACCCGCCCCATGTTCGAGAAAGTCATCTCACCGATTTGTTCGGTCATGCTATTGTGATATCCCATTGCAATATATACGCCAAGAAGAAAAGCGCAGCCCAAAGAAAGGCAGCCCAAAAGCAAAGTAGCAAAAAGACAAGAACAAGCAAGAAAATAAAGGAAGGGAACAAAGGGATGTTCAAGCGCTGGATGATCTTGTGGGGGATAGCGGCCGCGCTGGCTACCGGGCAGGCCCAAGCCATCGGTCTCACCAGCCCCACGGCCGGCCAGCTCTACCTCGCCCCGGCCAGCGTCACCCTGACGGCCACCGCCGCCGATAGCGACGGCACCATCACCAAGGTCGAATTCTACCAAGGCACCACCCTGATCGGCACGGCGACCGCTGCTCCGTACAGTATCACCTGGACGAATGCTCCGGCAGGGTACTACGCACTCAGCGCCAAGGCCACCGACGACAAGGGCATCACGAGCAGCTCAAACCCGGCGAAGATCAGCATCGACGCGCCCCCGACGGTCAGCCTCACCGCCCCGGCCAACAACACAATCTACGTTGCCCCGGCCAGCGTCACGCTCACGGCCACCGCCGCCGACAGCGACGACAGCATCACCAAGGTCGAGTTCTACCGTGGCACCACCCTGATCGGCACGGACACCGCCGCCCCCTACGGCATCAACTGGACGAACGCCCCGGCCGGCAGCTACACGCTCACCGCCCGAGCCACCGACAAAAGTGGCGCGACCACCACCTCGGCGCCGGTGCAGATTATCGTCGACGCACCGCCGAGCGTCAGCCTCACCGCACCGGCCAACAAAGCAGTCTACATCGCCCCGGCCAGCGTCACCCTGACAGCCACCGCCGGCGACAGCGACGGCACCATATCAAAAGTCGAGTACTACCAGGGCACCACCCTGATCGGCACGGCAACATCCGCGCCCTACATCGCCACCTGGCAAAACGCCCCGGCAGGGCAATACAGCCTGACCGCCAAGGCCACTGACGACAAAGGCGCAACCACCACCTCAACCGCCGTGACCATCATCGTCCTGCCCAACCAGCTGCCGAGCATCACCCTCACCGGGCCGACCGCAGGCCAGACCTTCACCGCCCCGGCGACCATCGACCTTGCCGCCAGCGCCCAGGACACGGACGGACAGATCGCCCGGGTCGAGTACTACCAGGGCACCACCCTGATCGGCACCGCCACCGCCGCCCCCTACAGCGCCACCTGGCAGAACGTCGCGGCAGGCCAATACAGCCTCACCGCCAAGGCCATCGACAACGGGGGAGGGGAGAGCTACGCGTCAGCAGTAAGCATCACCGTCAGCCCGGCGGGATTGCAGGTCTACTACTTGCACAGCGACCACCTCGACACCCCAAGGGTGGTGACCGACGAACAGAACCGCATCGTGTGGCGCAACGACCCGCTGGCGGAGCCGTTCGGCACGGCTGCGCCGGAGCAGGACCCGGATGGGGATGGGGTGCCGTTCACCTTGAACTTGCGCTTCCCGGGGCAGTACTTCGACAAGGAAACCAACCTTCATTACAACTGGTTCAGGGATTATGATCCGGCTCGCGGTGGATACACCACCAGTGACCCGATTGGGCTCAAAGGTGGCATTAATACCTATAGCTATGTGAGCGGGAATCCGATTTCTCGTGTTGATCTGTATGGACTTGAATCAAGCGTTTCATTTGGCCTTGGCGTTACAGCTGCTGCAGGGTGGGGGCGCGGTGGTGGTATCGACGTCAATGTTTCAATAACTATTGCCGAGACTGGTGTCGCGCTCGGTTTTCAGGGCACGGTAATAAACAAAAATGTATATGGCGCATATGCTGGTTGGGGGGGGCAAGCTGGTGGTGGTATCGGGGATACAATGTGCAAAGGTCTATCGTCTCCTCAAAAATCAGACTACATGGGTATTGCAGCCGGCTGGGGACCGGGCGTCGGCGCATCAGTGAATGTAGGAGATGGAGGGATTTCAGCGTCCAAGGGGACTTTTGGTGAAGGATACGGCGTCTTTTATGGTGAGGGTCAATCTGTAAGTAACTCCTGGGGATTTAAATGGTAGCTCTTAGCATTTTTTGGCGTTTCCTGATTGCAACGATCGCAAGCGCCGCAGCGGGTGTTGCCATATTCCTGTGCATTCGTTTAACCAATGCTAGTTCCTCCATTTTTTTCTCAATAATCGCGGGGATAGCTGTATTCGTCGCTTTTTTGGCGTCACCCAATCTGCAGCTTACTGCTGGATTGCGTAGGCTTTGGCTGTTTGACTGGATTGTTGCCGCACTCGTCCCTGTACCACTTGTTTTAGCTGCGATGCAGGAGACGTGGTTCGTCAAAGTAGTCCGATATCTCGTACTGTTTGTCTTTTTGATTTCAAGTAGTGTTGTCTTTCGGCGTTTCTTAAGAGGCCGAGGCAAAGCAAACGGAAATGTGCCTCGCAAATAACTATGCCTATGTCGGCGGGAACTCGATGAGTAAGGTGGACCCAAGTGGATTGGACAATCCTGGAATGGGGCCATATGGGAATGCTGCAATCAAAGGGGGCAGGGTCGCTTAAATTTGCATAACGCGCGTAAAACGCACCCGGTAGGGCGCCAACAAGCGAAGCGCGTTGCGCCGCACGTGATAAATATCCTGGACAACGGGTCTGGAGTGATAACGGGTAAGACTCGAATTAGATTTGGCAAAAGAATAAAGCGTGATCATGCGCTATCCAAGATAGCCCAAAGAAATCGGAGTGAAACTAAAAGACGGGTTTAGCAAGAACCCTTCAACACCCCACAAAAAACCAGTGGATTAGCCGTTCATGTTCGCGGCTCGTTCATTAATCGGCAGGCATGTTAAGTGTTCCGACGAGAGCAATTTAAGGAAACAGGATATGCAAAAAAGCAACGAGATGGTGATGTCCGTCGATTCATTCATCATGCGGGTGTCCAGCCTCGCGATAACGGCCATCCATAACGGCATCAAGCGGTTCCGTTGCTGTAAACCCGGAACCAGTGATCCTTGCTGGAAGCGACGACTAATCCTGATGATGTTGTTTTCTTGTCTTCTACCGAGCACTTTTCAAGCCCACGCGGATGGGAACGCACCACTCTCGGTTTCGGTCGAGTTTTACAGTGTCCTGTACTGCGAGAACGACAGCTGCTGCCCGGTGCTGGAACCCGGTGGTGTATGGGGGTCGGTCCGTAGCGGCGTAAAAACAGACCCGGCAGAAGCTTGCCTGGCCTTGCTGAAGGCGTCGAACGATGTGCAAGCATGCCGTCATTCCCCGCTATTTGCCGGGAGCGTACTGGGTTTGGGCGATTACCCCTGGTGCGAGATGGTTTCTGCCGAGGGTGCGCGCGGGACCACCCTCAGTGCATACACCACCACCTGTCCCCCCAACAGCACCTCCAGCAACGGAGTTTGCGCCTGCAACGCAGGATTCTACGCATCGAACTCGAGCTGCCTTCCCATCAGCCCCAAGAATTTCGGCGCCTGCACCGAGTCAAGTCCGCAAACCCCCAACCCCATCAGCATCGGCAGCGGCAACAAGTATTTGTCGGAGACGGACTACGTCGGCGGCGGCCCATTCCCGCTGAAGATCACCCGGGTATACAACGGCCGCGCGGACTTCTTCAGCCGGATCGGCTACAACTGGCGCACCGGCATCCAGAGCGCGGTCACGCACATCGTCTACTACGAAACCCAGGTCAACGGCATCGACAACCGGGCGCTCAAATATACCCTGAACAACAACCAGTGGGTGGCTGACGGCGACGTGCCTGAGAAATTGACGCGCCTGGCCGATGCCTCCGGCACCACCGTGGGCTGGACGTTGCGGAAGGCCGACGACACACTCGAAACCTACGATGCCAATGGCAGACTGCTGAGCATCGCCGACCGTCAACAACGGACCCAAACGCTGACCTACAGCGACGGCACCGCCGGCCCGAACGGCGGCTATGTGCTGGACGCTGCCGGCAATGCCACGACCATGATCCTGCCACTTGGCCGGGTCATCCGGCTGACCGATTCGAACGGCCGCTTCCTCCGCTTCGACTACGACATCTCGCTTCAAATCGTCATGATCACCGACCCCGCCGGCGGGAAATACCGCTACGCCTACGACGCCAACAGGAACCTCAAGAGCGTCACCTACCCCGACAACAAGGTTCGCACCTACCACTACAACGAAGCCGCCAACACCGGCGGAGCCAACCTGCCGCACGCTCTCACCGGCATCACCGACGAGAACGGCGTGCGCTACGCGACATACAGCTACGACAGCAGCGGCCGCGCCATCGGCGAAGCCCACGCGGGCAACGTCGATACATACGGACTCAACTTCGGCACCAACAGTACTGCGGTCACCGACCCGCTCGGCACTGTGCGCACCTACAACTTCCAGACCATCCTCGGCGTCGCCAAGAGCACCGGCACCAACCAACCCGGCGGCTCCGGCTGTGGCGCCGCGAGCAGCGCCCAGACCTACGACGGAGACGGCAACCTATCCAGCCGCACCGACTTCAACGGCACCCGCACCACCTACAGCTACGACCTCACCCGCAACCTCGAAACCAGCCGCATTGAAGCCGTCGGCACGCCCCAGGCGCGCACCATCAGCACCAGCTGGCACCCCAGCTACCGCCTGCCGCTCAAGATCGCCGAGCCCCAACGCCTCACCAGCTACACCTACGACGCCCAAGGCAACCCGCTCACCAAGACCCTCCAATCCACCCTTGACGCCACCGGCGCCCAAGGTCTCAGCGCCACCCCGGTGGGGACACCGCGCACCTGGACCTACACCTACAACCCCTACGGCCAGATCCTCACCCTGGACGGCCCGAGAACCGACGTCGCCGACCTCACGACGTACACATACTACGGCCCCACCGACCCCGACCTGGGCAAACGCGGCAACCTCGCCAGCCTCACCAACGCCCTCGGCTACACCACCCAGATCAGCGCCTACGACCTCAACGGCAACCCGCTCACCCTCATCGACCCCAACGGCCTCGCCACCCAACTCGGCTACGACCTGCGCCAACGCCTCACCAGCCGCAGCGTCGGCGGAGAAACCACCCGCTACCAATACGACAACGTCGGCCAACTCACCCAAATCGTCCAGCCCGACGGCAGCAGTCTCAATTACACTTACGACGACGCCCACCGCCTCACCCGCATCAGCGACAGCCTCGGCAACCGGATCGACTACACCCTCGACGCCATCGGCAACCGCACCCGCGAAGAAATACACGACCCGTCAGGCACCCTCACCCAACTGCGCCAACGCGTCTTCGACGCCCTCAACCGGCTCGCCCAAGACATCGGCGCCCAGAACCAAAGCACCGCCTACCGCTACGACGCCAACGGCAACCTCACCGGCATCACCGACCCCCTGAACCGCAACACCGCCAACGCCTACGACGGCAGCGAAACCCGCTACACCTGGGACCTCGGCCAGAACGGCCTCGGCCGGCTCGGCAAGATCGAAGACTATACCGGCGGCGTCCTCACCAGCGCCAACCAATACAGCTACGACCCGCAAGGCCGAGTCAACACAGAAACCCGCATCCTCAACGGCATCAGCTACACCACCGCCTACAGCTACAGCGGCGGACGCCTCGCCGGTCTTACCTACCCCAGCGGACGCCAACTCGCCTACACCCGCGACAGCAGCGGCCACATCAGCGAAGTGCGCCTCACCGACAACGGCCAGAGCAAAGTCCTCGCCGGCAACATCCAATACCAACCCTTCGGCGGCATTAAAAGCTACACCGACGGCAGCGGCCAGACCCACACCCGCAGCTACGACCAGGACGGCCGCATAGCCGCCTACAGTCTCGCCGGCCAGACCTGGCTGCTCGGGTATGATCTTGCCAACCGCATCACCGCCCAGATCGACGGCGGCGACGCCGCCCACAGCGCCGTCTACGGCTACGACAACCTCGACCGCCTCACCGGCGCCGTCCTGCCAACCACCAACTACGGCTACGCCTACGACCCCAACGGCAACCGCGTCAGCCAGACCACCGGCGCCGCCACCCGCAGCTACACCACCGACCCCGCCAGCAACCGGCTGCTCGCCATCGACAGCCCGGCAAAGAACTACGCCTACGACGCCAACGGCAGCACCACCAATGATGGAACAAACCAGCTCGCCTACGACGCCAAAGGCCGACTCGCCCAAGCCGTCACCGCAGCCGGCACCACGCACTACCAGCTCAACGCCCTCGGGCAGCGCATCCGGAAGAGCGGCAGCGCCGACACCGTCTACCTCTACGACACGGCCGGCCACCTCATTGCCGAAACCACCCCGGCCGGCCAGACCCTGCGCGAATACGTCTACCTCAACGACATCCCGCTGGTGGTGCTGCAATAGCCGAAAGAAGAAAGCGAAGAACAAGGAAACGAAGAGAACAACAGAACCAAAGAAAAGCAGCAAAAAGAAAAAGAACGAGCAAGAAAACAAAGGAAAGGGAGCAAAGGGATGTTCAAGCGCTGGATGATTTTGTGGGGGATGGCGGCCGCGCTGGCTACCGGGCAGGCCCAAGCCATCGGTCTCACCAGCCCCACGGCCGGCCAGCTCTACCTCGCCCCGGCCAGCATCACCCTGGCCGCCGCCACCACCACCAGCGACGGCACAGTCGTCAAGGTCGAGTTCTACCAGGGCAGCACCCTGATCGGCACGGGCACCGCCGCCCCCTACAGCATCAACTGGACGAACGCACCGGCCGGCAGCTACACGCTCACCGCCAAGGCCACCGACTTCAAGGGAACAACCACCACCTCGGTACCGGTACAGATCACCGTCGACGCGCCGCCGACGGTCAGCCTCACCAGTCCCACCTCCGGCCAGGCCTACATCGCCCCGGCCAGCGTCACCCTCACGGCCACCGCTTCGGACAGCGACGGCACCATCACCAAAGTCGAGTTCTACCAAGGCACCACCCTGATCGGCACGGCGACCGCTGCTCCGTACAGTATCACCTGGACGAATGCTCCGGCAGGGTACTACGCACTCAGCGCCAAGGCCACCGACGACAAGGGCATCACGAGCAGCTCAAACCCGGCGAAGATCAGCATCGACGCGCCCCCGACGGTCAGCCTCACCGCACCGGCCAACAACGCAGTCTACGCCGCCCCGGCCAGCGTCACGCTCACGGCCACCGCCGCCGACAGCGACGACAGCATCACCAAGGTCGAGTTCTACCGTGGCACCACCCTGATCGGCACGGACACCGCCGCCCCCTACGGCATCAACTGGACGAACGCCCCGGCCGGCAGCTACACGCTCACCGCCCGAGCCACCGACAAAAGTGGCGCGACCACCACCTCGGCGCCGGTGCAGATTATCGTCGACGCACCGCCGAGCGTCAGCCTCACCGCACCGGCCAACAAAGCAGTCTACATCGCCCCGGCCAGCGTCACCCTGACAGCCACCGCCGGCGACAGCGACGGCACCATATCAAAAGTCGAGTACTACCAGGGCACCACCCTGATCGGCACGGCAACATCCGCGCCCTACATCGCCACCTGGCAAAACGCCCCGGCAGGGCAATACAGCCTGACCGCCAAGGCCACTGACGACAAAGGCGCAACCACCACCTCAACCGCCGTGACCATCATCGTCCTGCCCAACCAGCTGCCGAGCATCACCCTCACCGGGCCGACCGCAGGCCAGACCTTCACCGCCCCGGCGACCATCGACCTTGCCGCCAGCGCCCAGGACACGGACGGACAGATCGCCCGGGTCGAGTACTACCAGGGCACCACCCTGATCGGCACCGCCACCGCCGCCCCCTACAGCGCCACCTGGCAGAACGTCGCGGCAGGCCAATACAGCCTCACCGCCAAGGCCATCGACAACGGAGGAGGGGAGAGCTACTCGTCAGCCGCAAGCATCACCGTCAACCCGGCGGGACTGCAGGTCTACTACCTGCACAGCGACCACCTCAACACCCCGAGGGTGGTGACCGACGAACAGAACCGCATCGTGTGGCGCAACGACCCGCTGGCGGAGCCGTTCGGCACGGCTGCGCCGGAGCAGGACCCGGATGGGGATGGGGTGCCGTTCACCTTGAATTTGCGCTTCCCGGGGCAGTACTTCGATCGGGAGACCAGCCTTCACTACAACTACTATCGGGACTACGATCCGCAGACAGGGGCTTACAAGCAAAGCGATCTGATTGGACTCGCGGGGGGCATCAATACGTACACCTATGCATTGGGGAACCCACTCAGTAACCCAGATCCGATGGGGTTGGCGACCCAGTCGGAAATCAGCGCTGCTGTGCAAACGCTAACAAGCAGCTATCCGCAGGATTTCTCAAAGCCACCCGCGTCTGTGACACCTTTTCCGATGGGGGAAAACGGACTGGGTATGACGGACTGGGGAAACAACATCACTCTGAATTCAAACCGATTCGGTGGCAGTTCTGAATGCGTGAAAAGAGGGGACGAATACCAGTTTCTTCAGACCTTGGCGCATGAAATGCTGCACGTTAACGAATCGATACCACGCCGCTTGCTCAGTAATAGCTTCCGAATGGGTAATCCGATCGGATACTTCCATCGGCAGCTTGACGATAAGGCTAATGCAATGGCGACTCAAAAAATCATTGAGAAGTACATTAAGACGCGCAACGCGAACAAGGATTGTATATGCAGATAAAGACTATTCAGTACATTGGCTACCTACTGCTTTTGTTGGCAGGCGCGGCATGTAGCCACGTTGACGAAATCACGCCACGCTCCTATGTCGGCCTGCTCTATGGTGACACAAAGCTGGTGCGAGAAGAGATTGCACAAGCGTTGTCCAATGGCAAAACTGTGCCAAATGCTGGCACATTGCTGCTTAAACCGCGGGACGATGGTTTGATGGTTGTGCCTATAGACTTGGGTTGGGTCACAGCGGGCGGTGCCATAGTGGTACATAGCAAGAAATACGGAGTTGTTGTAATTCAAGAGCCAATAATCTCGCGAGGTAAGGTAGCCTGGAGTTGCATCGTGTACCCAGCCGAAGCCAAGCCTAATGCCTGTGGTTCGTAACTTAAAGAGGGTCAGCTTCGCAATAGTACTTAAAGGAAGCTTGATCATGCGCTATCCAAATAACCCAAAGAAGTCGGATGAAACAAAAAATGGGTTTAGCAACAACCCTTCAATACGCCACAAAAGCCAGTGGTTTAGCCGTTCATGTTCCGGGCTCGTTCATTAATCGGCAGGCAATGTTAAGTGCTCCGATGAGAGCAATTTAAGGAAACAGGGTATGCAAAAAAGCAACGAGATGGTGATGTCCGTCGATTCATTCCTTACGCGGATGTCCGGCCTCGCGATAACGGCCATCCAGGACGGTATCAGGCACTTGTGTTTGCCCGAAATCAGCGGCATTAATCGGCGCGCGAGCGCATACCAGCGGTTGCTGATTCTGGTGATGTTGTTTTCTTGTCTTCTACCGAGCACTTTTCAAGCCCACGCGGATGGGAATACACCACTCTCGGTTTCGGTCGAGTTTTACAGTGTCCTGTACTGCGGCGGCGACAGCTGCTGCCCGGTGCTGGAACCCGGTGGTGTATGGGGGTCAGTCCGTAGCGGCGTAAAAACAGACCCGGCAGAAGCTTGCCTGGCCTTGCTGAAGGCGTCGAACGATGTGCAAGCATGCCGTCATTCCCCGCTATTTGCCGGGAGCGTACTGGGTTTGGGCGATTACCCCTGGTGCGAGATGGTTTCTGCCGAGGGTGCGCGCGGGACCACCCTCAGTGCATACACCACCACCTGTCCCCCCAACAGCACCTCCAGCAACGGAGTTTGCGCCTGCAACGCAGGATTCTACGCATCGAACTCGAGCTGCCTTCCCATCAGCCCCAAGAATTTCGGCGCCTGCACCGAGTCAAGTCCGCAAACCCCCAACCCCATCAGCATCGGCAGCGGCAACAAGTATTTGTCGGAGACGGACTACGTCGGCGGCGGCCCATTCCCGCTGAAGATCACCCGGGTATACAACGGCCGCGCGGACTTCTTCAGCCGGATCGGCTACAACTGGCGCACCGGCATCCAGAGCGCGGTCACGCACATCGTCTACTACGAAACCCAGGTCAACGGCATCGACAACCGGGCGCTCAAATATACCCTGAACAACAACCAGTGGGTGGCTGACGGCGACGTGCCTGAGAAATTGACGCGCCTGGCCGATGCCTCCGGCACCACCGTGGGCTGGACGTTGCGGAAGGCCGACGACACACTCGAAACCTACGATGCCAATGGCAGACTGCTGAGCATCGCCGACCGTCAACAACGGACCCAAACGCTGACCTACAGCGACGGCACCGCCGGCCCGAACGGCGGCTATGTGCTGGACGCTGCCGGCAATGCCACGACCATGATCCTGCCACTTGGCCGGGTCATCCGGCTGACCGATTCGAACGGCCGCTTCCTCCGCTTCGACTACGACATCTCGCTTCAAATCGTCATGATCACCGACCCCGCCGGCGGGAAATACCGCTACGCCTACGACGCCAACAGGAACCTCAAGAGCGTCACCTACCCCGACAACAAGGTTCGCACCTACCACTACAACGAAGCCGCCAACACCGGCGGAGCCAACCTGCCGCACGCTCTCACCGGCATCACCGACGAGAACGGCGTGCGCTACGCGACATACAGCTACGACAGCAGCGGCCGCGCCATCGGCGAAGCCCACGCGGGCAACGTCGATACATACGGACTCAACTTCGGCACCAACAGTACTGCGGTCACCGACCCGCTCGGCACTGTGCGCACCTACAACTTCCAGACCATCCTCGGCGTCGCCAAGAGCACCGGCACCAACCAACCCGGCGGCTCCGGCTGTGGCGCCGCGAGCAGCGCCCAGACCTACGACGGAGACGGCAACCTATCCAGCCGCACCGACTTCAACGGCACCCGCACCACCTACAGCTACGACCTCACCCGCAACCTCGAAACCAGCCGCATTGAAGCCGTCGGCACGCCCCAGGCGCGCACCATCAGCACCAGCTGGCACCCCAGCTACCGCCTGCCGCTCAAGATCGCCGAGCCCCAACGCCTCACCAGCTACACCTACGACGCCCAAGGCAACCCGCTCACCAAGACCCTCCAATCCACCCTTGACGCCACCGGCGCCCAAGGTCTCAGCGCCACCCCGGTGGGGACACCGCGCACCTGGACCTACACCTACAACCCCTACGGCCAGATCCTCACCCTGGACGGCCCGAGAACCGACGTCGCCGACCTCACGACGTACACATACTACGGCCCCACCGACCCCGACCTGGGCAAACGCGGCAACCTCGCCAGCCTCACCAACGCCCTCGGCTACACCACCCAGATCAGCGCCTACGACCTCAACGGCAACCCGCTCACCCTCATCGACCCCAACGGCCTCGCCACCCAACTCGGCTACGACCTGCGCCAACGCCTCACCAGCCGCAGCGTCGGCGGAGAAACCACCCGCTACCAATACGACAACGTCGGCCAACTCACCCAAATCGTCCAGCCCGACGGCAGCAGTCTCAATTACACTTACGACGACGCCCACCGCCTCACCCGCATCAGCGACAGCCTCGGCAACCGGATCGACTACACCCTCGACGCCATCGGCAACCGCACCCGCGAAGAAATACACGACCCGTCAGGCACCCTCACCCAACTGCGCCAACGCGTCTTCGACGCCCTCAACCGGCTCGCCCAAGACATCGGCGCCCAGAACCAAAGCACCGCCTACCGCTACGACGCCAACGGCAACCTCACCGGCATCACCGACCCCCTGAACCGCAACACCGCCAACGCCTACGACGGCAGCGAAACCCGCTACACCTGGGACCTCGGCCAGAACGGCCTCGGCCGGCTCGGCAAGATCGAAGACTATACCGGCGGCGTCCTCACCAGCGCCAACCAATACAGCTACGACCCGCAAGGCCGAGTCAACACAGAAACCCGCATCCTCAACGGCATCAGCTACACCACCGCCTACAGCTACAGCGGCGGACGCCTCGCCGGTCTTACCTACCCCAGCGGACGCCAACTCGCCTACACCCGCGACAGCAGCGGCCACATCAGCGAAGTGCGCCTCACCGACAACGGCCAGAGCAAAGTCCTCGCCGGCAACATCCAATACCAACCCTTCGGCGGCATTAAAAGCTACACCGACGGCAGCGGCCAGACCCACACCCGCAGCTACGACCAGGACGGCCGCATAGCCGCCTACAGTCTCGCCGGCCAGACCTGGCTGCTCGGGTATGATCTTGCCAACCGCATCACCGCCCAGATCGACGGCGGCGACGCCGCCCACAGCGCCGTCTACGGCTACGACAACCTCGACCGCCTCACCGGCGCCGTCCTGCCAACCACCAACTACGGCTACGCCTACGACCCCAACGGCAACCGCGTCAGCCAGACCACCGGCGCCGCCACCCGCAGCTACACCACCGACCCCGCCAGCAACCGGCTGCTCGCCATCGACAGCCCGGCAAAGAACTACGCCTACGACGCCAACGGCAGCACCACCAATGATGGAACAAACCAGCTCGCCTACGACGCCAAAGGCCGACTCGCCCAAGCCGTCACCGCAGCCGGCACCACGCACTACCAGCTCAACGCCCTCGGGCAGCGCATCCGGAAGAGCGGCAGCGCCGACACCGTCTACCTCTACGACACGGCCGGCCACCTCATTGCCGAAACCACCCCGAGCGGCCAGACCCTGCGCGAATACGTCTACCTCAACGACATCCCGCTGGTAGTGCTGCAGTAAGACCCGAAGAACAACGAACAAGTAAAAACATAAAACCTGGGAGAAAGGGATGTTCAAGCGCTGGATGATCTTGTGGGGGCTGGCGGCCGCGCTGGCTACCGGGCAGGCCCAAGCCATCGGTCTCACCAGCCCCACGGCCGGCCAGCTCTACCTCGCCCCGGCCAGCATCACCCTGGCCGCCGCCACCACCACCAGCGACGGCACAGTCGTCAAGGTCGAGTTCTACCAGGGCAGCACCCTGATCGGCACGGGCACCGCCGCCCCCTACAGCATCAACTGGACGAATACACCGGCAGGCATCCACATGCTCACTGCCCGAGCCACCGACAAAAGTGGCGCGACCACCACCTCGGCGCCGGTGCAGATCATCGTCGACGCACCGCCGACGGTCAGCCTCACCGCCCCGGCCAACAAAGCAGTCTACATCGCCCCGGCCAGCGTCACCCTGACAGCCACCGCCGGCGACAGCGACGGCACCATATCAAAAGTCGAGTACTACCAGGGCACCACCCTGATCGGCACGGCAACATCCGCGCCCTACATCGCCACCTGGCAAAACGCCCCGGCAGGGCAATACAGCCTGACCGCCAAGGCCACTGACGACAAAGGCGCAACCACCACCTCAACCGCCGTGACCATCATCGTCCTGCCCAACCAGCTGCCGAGCATCACCCTCACCGGGCCGACCGCAGGCCAGACCTTCACCGCCCCGGCGACCATCGACCTTGCCGCCAGCGCCCAGGACACGGACGGACAGATCGCCCGGGTCGAGTACTACCAGGGCACCACCCTGATCGGCACCGCCACCGCCGCCCCCTACAGCGCCACCTGGCAGAACGTCGCGGCAGGCCAATACAGCCTCACCGCCAAGGCCATCGACAACGGGGGAGGGGAGAGGTACGCGTCAGCCGCAAGCATCACCGTCAGCCCGGCGGGACTGCAGGTCTACTACTTGCACAGCGACCACCTCGACACCCCAAGGGTGGTGACCGACGAACAGAACCGCATCGTGTGGCGCAACGACCCGCTGGCGGAGCCGTTCGGCACGGCTGCGCCGGAGCAGGACCCGGATGGGGATGGGGTGCCGTTCACCTTGAATTTGCGCTTCCCGGGGCAGTACTTCGACAGGGAAACCAACCTTCATTACAACTACTTCAGGGATTATGATCCGGCTCGCGGTGGATACGTCACCAGTGATCCGATTGGACTTAGGGGCGGCATTAATACCTACACCTATGTTAATGGTAACCCGCTAAGCTACGTTGATCCGCTTGGATTGGCGCGCACAACAGTCGATTCAGCGATCGAACAGGCAATTCGCCGCGGGGATGTTGGCGAACTCCAAACGCTCCTTGAGGCTGCCAATCCAGAGCAGGCATCTGTTATTCAACGTGCGCTCACGCCTGCTCGCGATTTGATTCGTGGGCAAACTCGGCGCTCTAGTTCATACGCATCGGAATTGGAGGAGAACTCTTACGCAGAGTTGTGCCAGATGGCAAAGGGGAAAGGTGATCTTGCCAACAAAGCCGTGAAAATGAAAAAGCTTATCGAGCAACAAGAGCGTCTAATGGAAAAGCTTGGGGGAAAGTGATGATCTCACTTACAGAATTGATCAATCGCTATATGACCGCGAGGCAGACCAACAATCCAAATGAGTTGACTTGTTTCTTTAAGTCGATTGAGGATGTTCCTCTTCCCACCGCTCTGGCAATTAACAAGGCACGTGCAATTCAGCTTTCGGATGGTAATGAGTATTCGTTGGGCGATGCCGAACGGTTGCTTCGCACTATCATAGAAATAGATCCAGCGGCTGTCCCAGCTTATATTGAATTGGGGTGTCTATTGGATGCTGTACTCGATCAAAGCAAAGAGGCGATTGATGTTTTTGATAGGGGTATAGAGCAAGCTCAAAAGCAACTTCACGAACTCAATTTTGAGAAGGCAAAAGCCCAGATGGGACGGAAAGAGTATTCCGATGCTCTTCAAACTTTGGAGCAATATCGCAGCGACGAAGGACGATTTCAGCAGCTCAGGGAGGAGGTCGAGGAACGGCTACGTTCTGAGTGATCGAAATGCTAGGTCTAGGAATCTAATTTTAATTATGACAAAGAAGAGCCGACTTTGGATTGCAGCAATGTGTGCCCCAGTGACATTGCCTATTGAACTAAAGGGGGTCAGCTTCGCAATAGTCTTGAAGGAGGCGGCAATACGCAGATGACGGCATCTGACCTCAAAGTGTTGGCGCTAAACCAATATTGACCATTTAGACGCGCGGATGCGCGTTGAAGTTTGACCAGGTAACCCACGACGTATCCTGTTTTTTTAAGCAGGAGGAATGAAGAGGTGATTACCATGGTCATGTATGCAAAGGTACGTCGGATGTTCTTCCGGGAACATCTATCCATCAGCGAGATCGGGCGGCGCACAAGCCTGTCGCGCAACACCATCAAGAAGTGGCTCCGGGCGCCAGACGGTACCGAGCCCGCGTATTCCAGAGCCAAAGCCATCGTCAAGCTGACGCCATTTGAGGCCAGGCTGAGGTTGTGGCTGGAAGCCGACTCACACCGCCCCAAGCGCGACCGACGTACCGCACTGATGATGTTTGAAGCCATCAAGAAGGAGGGCTTCACCGGCTGCTACGCACGGGTCACCGAATTCATGCGCAACTGGCGGAATGTGACCGCTCCCAGCAAGTCTGCTTATGTTCCTCTCAGGTTTGAACTCGGCGAAGCCTTCCAGTTTGACTGGAGCGAGGAATGGCTGGTGATTGGCGGCATTCACCGCAAGATTCTGGCCGCACACACCAAACTGTGCGCCAGCCGTGCATTCCTGCTATCGGCCTATCCCACGCAAAGCCACGAGATGTTGTTCGATGCGCACACCCGGGCCTTCACGGCCCTGGGTGGCATTCCCCGGCGCGGCATCTACGACAACATGAAGACCGCCGTAGACAAGGTGTGCAAGGGCAAATGCCGCGTCGTCAATACACGGTTCTTTGCCATGACGGCACATTACCTGTTCGACCCTGATTTCTGCAACGTCGCCTCAGGCTGGGAGAAAGGCGTCGTCGAGAAGAACGTCCAGGATTCCCGCCGCCGTGTGTGGATGGAGGCCAAAGAACAGCGATTCAGCACATTCGGTGAGTTGAATGCCTGGCTGGAAGTACGCTGCCGCACCTTGTGGGCGGCAATGGAGCATCCGGACCATGTGGGCATCACTATCGCTGATGCGCTTGAACAGGAGCAGGCCTATTTGATGCCCATGCCGACCCCGTTTGATGGCTACGTCGAAGTGCTGGCTCGCGTTTCCAGCACGTGCCTGGTGAGCGTGCAGCGCAACCGCTATTCGGTGCCGTGCCATCTGGCCAACCATAAGATAGCCGTTCATCTGTATCCCGACCGGATTGAGGCCTACGCCGATAACGCGGTCGTAGCCAGTCATCCGCGCCTGCACCATCGTGACCAGACCAGCTATGACTGGCAGCATTACATTCCACTCATTGAGCGCAAACCTGGCGCATTACGCAATGGGGCGCCATTCGGTGATATGGCGATGCCCTTCATCATGCTGCAAGCCGCCTTGCGACGACGCGAACGGAATCTGGGTGATCGCGTCATGGCATCCGTTCTGGCCACCGTGCCAACGCACGGGCTGGATGCCGTCCTGGTTGCGGTGGGGTTGGTGCTGGAATCCGGTGTGCCAAGCGTCGAGCATGTGCTGAACATGCTGGCACGCCTCAAGCAGGAGGCAATGCCAGCGCAGGTGGAAACCGGCCTGACGCTCATCGAGGAACCGCTGGCGGATACCGCACGCTACGACAGCTTGAATGCTGGGGAGGTGTCCCATGTCTGATCTCGTCAGCCAACTCAAGGCGCTCAAGTTGCACGGCATGGCAGAGAGCTATGTCGAATTAAAAAACCAGGGCGCGTCAGGCGCGACGGCATCCATGGCCTCTTCCGAATGGCTGCTGCGGCATTTGGTGGAAGCCGAGGCGACGGATCGTGCCATCCGTTCCATCAGTTACCAGATGCACGTCGCCAGATTCCCTGTCCACCGCGACCTGGCCGGCTTTGACTTCAGCCAGTCCAAGGTCGATAAGTCACTGCTCGGCCGACTCGCCACCTTGCAGTTTACCGATGCCGCTCAGAACGTGGTGCTGGTCGGTGGCACGGGGACGGGCAAGACGCACTTAGCTACGGCCATCGGTGTTGCTGGTATCCAGCATCATGGCAAGCGGGTGCGCTTCTACTCCACGGTGGACCTGGTCAATACGCTGGAACGGGAGAAGGCTGCGGGCAAGCAGGGCAAGTTGGCGCTCAGTTTGATGCAGATGGATCTGGTAATACTGGATGAGCTGGGCTACCTGCCGTTCTCGCAGGCAGGCGGGGCGTTGCTGTTCCATCTCCTGTCCAAGCTGTATGAGCGGACCAGCGTCATCATCACCACCAATTTGACCTTCGCCGAGTGGAGTAGCGTGTTCGGCGATGCCAAACTGACCACGGCATTGCTGGACCGCCTGACCCACCATTGCCACATCGTCGAGACCGGCAACGAGTCCTATCGCTTCAAGCAAAGCAGCGCAACGGCTAAGGATCGTATCAAGGATCGGGAGAAGGAAAAACGGTCATCACCGTTGGAGGAAACGGAGCCGTTCTGACAAACATCATTCACTTCCGCAGGAGGTTAATGCCATCTCAGTCTGGTCGACTTGCCCCCAGCCGTGTAGTACGCTACATCGCTATAGCACCTGGTCAAAATTCAACGCGCACAGGTGGTCAGTTTTAAATGCGCGCCAACACTCAAAGGCCACAACCGCAAAAAAGGTCAGCTTCGAAATTTGTCTGGAGGGATTGTATAGACCGGGCACATAGGTGAACCACCCTGATCGGCACGGCGACCGCCGTGCCCTACACCGTTACCTGGCGAAACGCCCCGGCAGGCAGCTACACGCTCAGCGCCAAAACCGATCTGCCCCTCAATGCCCACTGGACGCACTACGAAAGTGACCCGATTGGACTCCAGGGAGGAATTAATATCGTCACGATGCCCACGAGCCAAGTCAATTCCAGAAGACGCGGCTACTCACAGGTCGTTCAGTTCATAGCTGGTACTGCGCCCGCCCGCATCCGATTTCCGCAGCACGCTCCGCGCAAGCAGGTCGTTGATGTCGCGCAGGGCCGTGTCCGGCGAACATTTGGCAATAGCTGCCCACTTGCTGCTGGTGAGCTTGCCTTCGAAGCCGTCAAGCATCCGATTGAGCAGCTTCACCTGTCGCTCGTTCAATGGTGTGGTCGCCCAGCGCTGCCAGAAACGCGCCTTGATCAGCACGGCGTCAAGCGTATGCTGTGCCTGATCGACGGCGCGATGGAGGGCGTCGAGGAACCAGGCGAGCCACTCGGTGACATCCATCGACCGCTTCTGGGTCCGCTCCAGGATGTCGTAGTAGGCCTTGCGCTCCCGCTGGATCTGCGCCGACAAACTGTAGAAACGCTGCGGACTACCGTCGGCACGCGCCAGAAGCAAGTCACCGATAGCCCGGGCGATACGACCATTGCCGTCGTCGAACGGGTGCAAGGTGACGAACCACAGATGGCCGAGACCAGCCTTGAGCAGCGCCGGTTCGTTCGATGCGCCATTCACCCAGTCGAGGAATCGGCTGGTTTCGGCCTCCAGACGGTCGGCGGGCAGCGCCTCGAAATGCACCCGCTGGCGGCCGAGGGGGCCAGACACCACTTGCATCGGGCCGTTGGCATCATCGCGCCAGCCGCCGACCTTGATCTTGGAGAGGCCGGAGTAGCCGGTGGGAAACAGCGCGGCATGCCAGCCGAACAGACGCTCCCGTGACACAGGTGCATGGCAGTTGGCGGTGGCATCAAGCACCATCTCGACTATGCCTTCGACGTGTCGATCCACCGGGGCCAGGGCACCGATGTCCACGCCCAGCCTGCGGGCGATGGACGAACGCACGGATTGGACATTGAGCTGCTCACCCTCGATCTCGCTGGTCATGACCACGTCTTCGGTGAGCGCCGCGAGGCTCGCCTGATCGCGCAGCGCCATGCCCACGTCGGCCAGGCGCCCCATCAAGAGCCCTTGGGCGCGACTAACATCGGCCAAGGGCTCAGCCAGTGCCGCCAAGTCGAAGCACCAGGTCGCCCAGTCACTGGCCTGCCATATGTATTTGTAAGCGCCGCTATTCATGCGGAGATTATGAGCCGCAATCTCCGCATCAGCAAGTTATTCGCCGCATGATGTGCGGTGATAGTCGGGCTTTTCCCCGCAAAGAAGGCTGATACGATCTTGGCCATCCTCAACCCGCAAGTGCGTTGCCACGATTGGAATGTGGGGGGGGGCAGGTCATGACTCCGCGTGCGGCTATTGGAAGTCGGATTGGTTGGTGTCAACTCAGATTTTTTGGATGCCCGCAGCCGAAATACAACAATTGCGAATTGTGAGTACATTGGCTAAACTGAAACGGCTTGCAAACTGCAACACAAAACTGCTACACACCGGGCACTGACTGATGATGCAAGTGATTGATTTATAATTGTACTGGCGGCGTTAGTTCGAATCCCGCCCTCTCCGCCAGTAGATAAAAAGCCCTGATTTAACGATCAGGGCTTTGTTTTTTGTGGGTTTTATGTTTCGTGGGCGAACGTGAGATCACCGGGTCAGTACGTACCGCTGACAAGTGCATTAGGGCGCTAGAATGCGCTGTTTCCGCCAACCGCATGACGGCGGGGATATCGGTCACTTGCGGTTCTTGTCCACGTTCGGATTGTCGGCGTCCTCCTGCAACTGCTTGTCAGGCTGGCGTCGACGCCCGGGCTGATGTTGCTCGGCGTCCTTCTTCTCGCTGGCAGCCTTGCGTTGAAGCTGCTCCTGCTGCTGTTTCTCAGCCTGACGTTGGCGTTCGGCCTGCTCTTGCTCGGCGGCCTGTCTATCGCTGGCGGCCTTGCGCTGAAGCTGCTCCTGCGCATCGCCCTGATCTTTGAGTGCTTTATCCCGACTGTGCTCGACCGTCCCTGCCCTCGGTTCCTTCTTGGGTGCGACCGCGCGATCCAGCGGTCGCAACTGGACAGGCGCCGCAGAAGGTGTGCCAGGCTTATCGCCAGTGCGGCGTGATCCGGCTGCACGCGCGTCCACCGCGCCGCGTTGATCACCGATCACGCGCACCTTCTGCGCGGTTTTGTCGTCGCGATTCTGCACGGCTGTGGTGGCGCTGGGCTCCAGCACCCGCCCCGGATTTTTCTGCAGCTGCTGTTCGCGCGCGGCAAATGGACGCTCGCCGGGCGGTGGCGCATTGCGCACGAAAACCCGTCGGTCGATCGCTTCGTGCGGCGGTCGCGCCTCTAAGGCCTTACCTGCTCCGATTACGCTCCGCACGCTCGGTGCGACCGGAGCGACGCGTGTGATCTCGCCAGTGGTGACCGCCTGGCGGTCGAGACGAAGCGCGGAATGTTGCACCGGTTGCGCATTGACGAACACGGTTCTCGGTACCGCAGTGACGGCGCCGGAAACCGTGCGGTTGGCATATTTCACCTGGTTGATATTGATCGTGCCGCTGGAATAGTTGTTATAGACGTTGGTGATGGTCGTGTTGTTGACCACCGTATTGTTTACGTTGACCCGTTTGAAATAGTCGCGACTGGCACGATAGGACGGCACATAAACTTCGCGCGGTCCAAGCGGGAACCAGCCGATCGGCGAATTACCCCCGAGCGAGAGCGACACGCTCCAGCCGCTGCCGCCGACGAAGGCGACCAGCGCGGGTGCATAGACGGGGCGAACATGGCGCGGACCCGGGATCCAGCCCCAGCGATTGGATACGTTGACCCAACGTCCGTAGTGCGAGGGCGCGAAACCCCAGGGTGCGTCGTCCACCCAGGTCCAGCCCCACGGCTCCTGCCAAACCCAATGGCCGTCCCGGTAGGGCGCCCAACCGGCTTCGACCTGGCTGGGGAACCACACGTTGCCGTAGCTGCCCACCGGGCGCCAGTTGCCATACTCATCCAGGTCCGCGTAACCCACCACATCGTCGTCCAGGTAGCGCAGCGATGCCGAGCGTTCCAGACGCCGGTCGCGTTCAAGGCTGTAGCGATCGAAATCGTCTTCACGTGGCAGACCGTACATCTCGTAGTCGCGCAAATCGGTGTCGTAGAAACGCACCGAATCGCCTGCGCGCAGCGGGAACCTGGAGTTTTCTCCGTAGGCCTCGCCGGCACCTTCCCAAACCACGATAGTGGTTACAGCATTGCGCGGGTCGACGTCGATGCGATAGCGACCGGATCGGTTAATGGTAAATGCCAGTGTCGGCGTAGCAATTTCATAGGTCTGGCCAGGATAGACGCGCCGTACGCTCAGGTTGAGCGTGCCCTGCGTCAACTGGACTTGCGCGATACGATCACTCAGGTCCAGGATCTCAACGCTGGTGTTGGAGCCGAGCCGGAGGGAGGCGCTGCCCACCTGAAACTCCGCGCGCGCATCGCGATCGGTCCAGAGCCGATTGCCGCGGATCAGCGGACGGTTGCGCACCACGCCAAACCACTCGTCCTCGCCAGCCGGCGAGTAGCTCACGGTGCCTTGGGTGTGGCTCAGGCGCGCCACGCGCCCTGAAGGATCGGCATAGGCCGCGTTCGCAGTCGACGCAGTACACAGCGAGAACAGCAGTACACCCATGAGGGCAAAAAAGCGCGATGGATTCGACATGGTGTGTTCCTTAATTAGTGTTAACACGCCCTAAATAAGCCCGCACGACCTGCAGTGATACGCCGGCGATGATGCTTCCTGTTTTAATGATGCACGATAGCCCAGCCTGGCGCACCTGTCAGTGCGCTAGCGAACATTGAACCCTGAGCGAGCTCGTAGGGACGGATCGACTTGAATAATGACCTCTAATGTCGGCCCGCGCCCTCCGGCGATCGAGCCGGGTCTGGCGCGAACAGCGAAGCGCTGAAGCGCCGCTCCAAGCATGCGCACAGTAACGGTTTCTTTCCGTTCGATAACCCACAAAATTCCACCGACATTTTTATGTGCGTTAGCGCACAGCGCCAGTCGTTACTTGCTGATATCTTTTTCATGATCGGTAACAAGGAGTCTTGAAATGGAAGAGCTGAAAGAGATAAATATTTCGGGCATCGTGGGGCGTCTGCGCAAAGACGCCTACAACCGTTTGGCACGTAAGGCGAAAGAGAATGCCTGATGAAAAAAGGAAGAACACCCACCCCCATGCTCATCAAGACCCAACTCCGGCTGGTAGCGCTGCTTCCTGCAGTCTTTGCGCTAGCGATCGCTAGCGTCATGTGGGTTGCCACGCTCAAGGTCGACCAGGCGCGCCACGATGCCGAAATGGCCGAGAAGGCGCTACGCCTGAATTTCGAGCTGAACATCCTGACCCAGGAGTATCTGCTGTTTGGCGGCATACCGGTCGAAAGCCAGTTTCGCATCAACCATCAATCCATGGGCGAAGTGCTGGCACGATTGAAATCCGACGAACCCGAGGAACACGCGCTGGTCGAGGCGTTGCTGCACGGCCACCAGGAACTGGGCAGCATCTTCAATCGGCTACTGGAAAGCAAGACGGCAGAGCGCGAACAGATTGTTGCGGCATTGCAAACGAAGACCCAGGAGATACGCGCGAAGACACGGCAGTTCGCCGACATCCAGCGCCAGCAGGTGATGAAATTCCAGCGACGGGCTATCGCCATCATCACGGTGGCGCTTGCCGCGCTTGCCGGTTTGAGCATGACGTTGCTGACGCTGATGGGGCGGCGGCTGATGCTGGGCATCGACCAACTCGAAGACGGGGTGCGCCGGGTTGCCGCGGGCGACCTCGAACACCAGATACAGCTTGCCACCGCGGACGAGCTGGGTGCGCTCGCGAATTCCTTCAATGCATTCACCGACAAGCTGAAGGATGAAATGACCCGGCGCCGGCAAGCCGAGAGGGAAATTCACCAGCTCAACGCCGAACTCGAGGAGCGGGTACAGCGGCGCACCGCCGAGTTCGAGGCCGCCAACAAGGAACTGGAGGCCTTCGCCTACTCGGTGTCCCACGACCTGCGCGCGCCGCTCCGTGCCGTCGACGGCTTCTCGCGCAAGGTGATAATGGGCTATGGCGACAAGCTCGACGACGAAGGCCGGCGCCTGCTCCAGGTGGTGCGCGACAATGCCCAGAGCATGGGAAAACTGATCGACGACCTGCTCGCCTTCTCGCGCATGGGGCGCCGCGAGATGGCCTCGCAGCCGCTCGACATGGACGCGATGGTCAGAAGCGTGGCTGACGAATTGCGCGCGGCCGAGCCGCAGCGCGCCATCGAGTTCGCCTTCTCGCCGTTGCCGCGCGCCTCGGGCGACGCCGCCATGCTGCGGCAGGTGTGGGTGAACCTGCTCGCCAATGCCGTCAAGTTCTCGCGCCTGCGCCAGGTCGCGCACATCGAGGTCGGCGGACAGACTGAAGGCGGGGAAGTCATCTACTGGGTCAAGGACGATGGCGCCGGCTTCGACATGCAATATGCCGACAAGCTGTTCGGCGTGTTCCAGCGCCTGCACCGCCAGGACGAGTTCGAGGGAACCGGCGTCGGCCTGGCCATCGCCCAGCGCATCCTGCACCGCCACAACGGCCGCATCTGGGGCGAGGGCAAACCGGACGCGGGCGCCACGTTCCGCTTCGCTTTGCCATCGCCCATGCCGGACGACCATCTTTCAGGAGGACACGCATCATGACCGCAAATGAACAGGAACTGCAGATTCTGCTGGTGGAAGACAACCCGGCCGATGCCGAACTCACCATGGACGCGCTGCGGGAGGGCGGCCTGGTCAACAAGGTGCAATGGGTCAAGGACGGCGCCGAGGCGCTCGATGTCCTGTTTGGCCGCGGCACCGACTCGGCTGCGGAAACCCACCGCCTGAGGCTGATCCTGCTCGATTTGCGCCTGCCGCGCGTGGACGGTATCGAGGTGCTGCGCGCCGTGCGTGCCGACGAGCGCACGCGGCGGCTGCCGGTGGTGGTGCTGACCTCGTCCCGCGAGGAGGTCGACATCGTGCGCGCCTACGACCTGGGTGCCAACAGCTTCCTGGTGAAGCCGGTCGAATCTGAGGCATTCATGAGGGCGGTGGGGGAACTGGGACTCTACTGGATGCTACTCAACAAGTTGCCGGGCGAAATAAAATGACCGGGCAGCACGCCGGGCGAGCAGATCCACTCGACCTGATCGTGGTCGAGGACTCGCTCGTCGATGTGGAACTGGAGGCCGACGCCTTGCGGGAGGCCGGGCTAGTGGCGGCGGTGCGGCGGATGGACGACGAGCCCGCCTTTCGCGCCGCCCTCGACGAGAGACTGCCCGATGCCATCCTGTCAGACTGGACCCTGCCCCACTTTTCCGGTCGCAGAGCGCTCGAAATCGCTTACGAACGCTGCCCCGACGTGCCCTTCATTTTCGTTTCCGGCACCATTCTGGAGTCCACCGCCCTCGATGCGTTGCGCCAGGGGGCGACCGACTACGTCTACAAACATCATTTGCAACAGCTCGGACCGGCCCTGACACGCGCCCTTGACGAGGCGCGAGCACGGTGCTCGCTGCGCGAGAGCGAAGAAAAATACCGGTGCTTGTATGAGAGCTCGCGCGATGCCTTGATGGTGCTGATTCCGCCGTCGTGGCACTTCACCGATGCGAACCCCGCCACGCTGAAATTGTTCGGATTTGCCAGCAAGGACGATTTCGCCGCATTCGCCCCATGGGACGTTTCGCCGGAACGTCAGCCGGACGGACGTCCTTCGGCCGAGAAGGCACTGGAGATGATCGCGACCGCGGTGCGCGAAGGTTCCCATTTTTTTGAATGGGAGCACCGGCGCTTGAACGGCGAAGTCTTTGCCGCCGACATCCTGCTGACGCGCATGGAGGCGGGCGGACAGCTATCGCTGCAGGCGACGATGCGCGACATCAGCGACCGCAAGGCAGCGGAAGCGACGGTCGAACGGGAACGTGACCGCAAGCAGAAGTATCTCGATACCGTGCCGTCCTTCATGCTGGCCCTGGATGCGGAGGGGCGGATCACCATGATCAACCGCGCCGGCTGCGAATTGCTCGGGTATCAGGAAAGCGAGTTGCTCGGGCGCAACTGGTTCGAAACCAGCATGCCCAGCGCGGCAGAGGCCGACGATGCCTTTTCTGTCTTCAAACGGGTCATGGCCGGCGATCTGTCATCAGTGGAATATCACGATAACACGGTCGCATGCCGAGACGGCCGCCAGCGCCTGATCGGCTGGCACAACGCCGCGCTCTTCGACGACGCGGGCCATATCGTCGGCATCCTTGGTGCGGGGCAGGACATTACCGAGCTCAAGAAGTCCGAGGAGCAGCTGCGCCTCGTGCTGGAAGAAGCTGGGGACGCCATCTGGATCACCGATAGCGAAGGCCGCTATGTATTCGCCAATCCTTCGGCCTGCAAGCTTACGGCCCACTCCTTGGAAGAGCTGCAAGGCTTGTATATCTCCGATCTGGTGTCGGACGAGGAGCGGGCCAAACTGACATCGCATCTGGCTCTTTTGCAAACCGAGAAAATCATGCGGGGAGAGTGGTCGCTCAAGCGCATGGATGGTGGCATCGTCAATGTCGAACTCACCACTGGACGCCTGCCGGATGGTCGCTACCTGGCCATCGGCCGTGACCTGACCGAGAAAAAGCGCGCTGCCGAGGAACTGGATCAACATCGCCACCACCTGGAAAGACTGGTCGAGACCCGCACGCGCCAACTGGCGCAAGCCAAGGCCGCGGCCGAGGCGGCAAACGCGGCCAAGAGCGCCTTCGTCGCCAACATGAGCCACGAAATCCGCACACCCCTGAATGCCATCGTCGGGCTCACTCACCTGCTGCTGCGCGGCAGTTCCGATCCGGCGCAGAAGGAGAAGCTGGCGAAGATCGTCGACGCCTCCCGCCACCTGCTCTCGGTCATCAACGATATCCTCGATTTTTCCAAGATCGAGGCGGGCAAGCTGGGCCTCAATAGTGCCGACTTCGCCTTCGACCGCATGCTGGACAACGTCGTCTCCATGATCGGACCCAAGGCGCGCGAAAAACGCCTGGGACTCAGCGTCGAGCGCGGCGGTCTGCCGCCGGTGCTGGTGGGCGACTCCACCCGGCTGGCGCAAGCCCTGCTCAATTACCTTTCCAACGCCGTCAAGTTCACCGAACACGGCAAGATCACCGTACGCCTCTCCAAGGCGGAAGAATCGGCAACCGACCTGCTGGTGCGCTTCGAAGTGACGGACACCGGCATCGGCATTGCGCCGGACAAGATCGCGGGCTTGTTCGCAGCCTTCGAGCAGGTCGATGTCACCACCTCGCGCCGCTATGGCGGTACCGGCCTCGGGCTCACCATCACCCGGCGTCTGGCGCGCCTCATGGGCGGCGAAGCCGGCGCAGAGAGCGTCCTCGGCCAGGGCAGCACGTTCTGGTTTACCGCCCGTCTCGGCAAAAGCCAACTCGGCCTGGAAGAATTAGCCGAGTCGCCCGCGGTTGCCGAGTTGGGCCTGCAAGCCATGCCGGCCGGCGTCCGCATCCTGCTGGCCGAGGACAACCGGATCAACCAGGAAGTCGCGGTGGAACTGCTGACCGGGGTCGGACTGAAGGTGGAGGTCGCCAGCGATGGGTTCGAGGCGCTGGAGAAGGTGCGTGGTGGCGGCTACGACCTGGTCCTGATGGATATGCAGATGCCGGGCATGGACGGTCTGGAGGCGACGCGCGCCATCCGCGCGCTGCCCGGTTGTGCGATGTTGCCCATTCTGGCGATGACCGCCAACGCCTTCGACGAGGATCGCGAACTCTGTCGGGCCGCGGGCATGAACGACTTCATCGCCAAGCCGGTCGATCCCGAGCAGCTGTTCGGCACGTTGGCGCGCTGGCTGCCGGCCAGGGCGATGGTTCCGCCTGTCGTCCGCAGCGAAGAGGGGGCGCTTCCCGCCGAACTCGGGGCGATCCCCGGTCTCGAAACCGCGCGGGGCCTCAGTGCGCTGGATGGCCACGTGGCCACCTACCAGCGCCTGCTGCGCCGCTACGCGGCCGATCATGCTGACGACATGAACAAACTGCGGCGGCACTTGTCCCAAGGAGAGCGGGACGAGACAAGGCGGCTGGCGCATACCCTGAAAGGCAGTTCGGGCAGTCTGGGTGCGAGCGTCGTGCAGCGCCTGGCCGCCGAACTGGAGGCGGCGATCAGGGATGGCAGCGACGCGGCAGCAATCGAACAGCTGGCCGGCGCAGTCGAAAGGGAGTTTCAGCAGCTCGCCGCAGCGATCCGCGCGGTCCTGCCGGAGGAAACGGCGGCCCCCTTTGCTGGCGAAGTGGACTGGACGGTGGTGCGGCAGGTTCTGGTCGAGCTGGAACCTCTGCTGGCGGCTGCCAACATGCAGGCCAACCAGCGCATCGAAATCCACGCCGCGCTGCTCAGGGCCGCGCTCGGCTCCCTGGGCGCAGAATTGGAGCAGCGCATCGAGCATTTCCTTTACCCCGAGGCTTTGGAAATACTGAAGCAAGCACTGGAGCGGTCAACCGAGGTTTCCAGGATGGTGGAAAAATGAACACGGACAAGCCTGTCGAGACGGCACGGGCAAGAATTCTGGTGGTGGATGACGACCCAGGCAACCTGGATGCGCTCGGCAGCTTGCTTCAGCCGCATTACGATGTATTTGCCGCCCCTTCCGGGGCGCGTGCATTGCAGATCGCCAACGCCCAGAAACCGGATCTGATCCTGCTCGACGTGTCGATGCCGGAGATGGACGGCTACGATGTACTCGTCCGTCTGCGTGACAATCCCGTCACCCGCGATATCCCGGTCCTCTTCGTCACCGGGATGGACTCGATCGAAGACGAACAACGCGGTCTCGAACTTGGCGCGGTGGATTACATTGCAAAGCCCTACCGCCCGCTCATCATTCTGGCGCGGGTACAAGCCCAACTGGAGCTCAAGCGCGCGCGCGACTGGCTGCGCGACCAGAATACCTATCTGGAGGCCGAAGTGACGCGGCGCGTGGCCGAGAACCTGTCGATCCAGGAGGCGGGAAACCGGGAACGGGCGCGGCTGAACAGCCAGAATGAGCTGATCCTGGCATCGGTAGGAGAGGGCATTTATGGCGCAGATCCTGCTGGCCGCATCTACTTCGTCAATCCCGCCGCAGCCTCGCTCCTGGGCTATACGCGGGATGAGCTGATGGGGAAGGATTCTCATGATACCTTGCATCACAGCAAGTCGGACGGCAGCCCTTATCCGCGCGATGATTGCCCGATCCACCTCGCCCTGGTCGGCGGCATCGCGGTTCGGGAAATAGAGGAAACGCTGTGGCACAAGGACGGCTCCCCGTTACCGGTGCTGTATTCCAGCGTGCCTGTCATGGAGGGGGGCGTGGTTGTCGGCGCGGTGGCGAGCTTTCGGGACATCCGCGAGCGCAAACGCTATGAGGCACAACTGGAACGCCAGGCAAATTTCGACGATCTGACCGGTCTGCCCAACCCCAATCTGCTGACTGACCGCCTTGCCCAGGCGGTGACGCGCTGCCGCCAGAACGAAAAAAACCTGGCAGTGATGGTGCTCAAGCTCGACCGCTTCAAGGAAATTAACGACGGCCTGGGGCGCGGTGTCGGCGACCAGCTGCTGCTGGAGGTATCGGGTCGACTGGCTGTCGTCAACGAGACAATTCATACCCTCGCGCACATGGGCGGGGACGAGTTCGTCCTGCTGGCAGAAACCGGGGACAACGGAGAAGCCGTTTCGATCGCACAGAGAATTCTGAAGGTGCTGGACCAGGCGTTCCTGGTCGAGGAACGGGACTTGTTCCTGTCCGCCAGCATCGGTATCGCCATGTTTCCTCAGGACGGCGAGAACGGTGAAGCACTGTTGAAAAACGCCAGTGCGGCGATGTATCGCACCAAGGCTAGCGGCGGCAACAACTTCCTTTTCTACTCTGCCGAGATGAACGCCCACTCGCTGGAACGGCTCAACATGGAAAGCGAGTTGCGTCGCGCCGTGGAACGCAACGAGTTGCTGCTCTACTACCAGCCGCAAATGAGTTTGCGTAACGGCGAGATCATCGGCATGGAGGCGTTGCTGCGCTGGCAGCATCCGCTGCGCGGGCTGGTTTCGCCGATGGAATTCATTCCGCTGGCCGAGGAAACCGGCCTGATCGTCCCGATCGGCGAATGGGTGCTGCGCACTGCCTGTGCGCAGAACCTGGCGTGGCAAGCGGCGGGGCTGCCTGCGGTGGCGGTGGCGGTCAATCTGTCGGCGCGGCAATTCGAGGGGCAGGATATCGTGGCACTGACCGCACAGGTGCTGCGCGAAACCGGCCTCGACCCCAGTTACCTGGAACTGGAACTGACCGAGAGCGCGGCAATGGGCAATGCCGATGCTTTCATCGGGGTAACGGAAGCACTGAAGGGTCTGGGGGTCACCTTGTCCATCGACGACTTCGGCACCGGCTATTCTTCCTTAAGCTACCTCAAGCGTTTCGCCCTTGACCGGCTGAAAATCGACCAGTCTTTCGTCCGCGACATCGTGCAGAATCCAGACAGTGCAGCCATCGCCGTAACGGTCATTGCGCTGGCGCATGGTTTGGGGCTGTCGGCGGTCGCCGAGGGGGTGGAAACCGAAGCGCAACTGAATTTTCTGCGCACCCGTGGCTGCGACGAGATGCAGGGGTTTTATTTCAGCAAGCCGCTGCCCGGCGCCGAGTTCGAACAATTGCTGCGCGAAAGACGCAAGCTGGTATTTCCCGCCGCTGCGGAATTGCCGGTACAGACCCTGTTGCTGGTGGACGACGAGCCTTCGATTCTTTCCGCCTTGAAACGGGTGCTGCGGCGCGAGGGTTACCAGATACTTACCGCGACCAGCGCCGCTGAGGGAATGGAGCTGCTTGCCACACACCAGGTGGCGGTGGTGATGTCCGACCAGCGCATGCCGCACGTGACCGGCGCGGAATTCCTCGCCAAGGTGCGGGTCATGTATCCCGACACGGTGCGAATCATCCTTTCCGGCTACACCGATCTGAAATCGGTGACCGACGTGGTGAATCGCGGCGAGATTTACAAATTCCTGGAAAAACCCTGGGACGACACGGCGTTGCGGGAAAACTTGCGTGAGGCATTCCAGTATTATGAAACTCGGCGTGTGCATCGGGTTAACGCGCCCTAGCGAGAAGGCTCATTTACTCAGAGTTGTGTTTGCAGCGCAAGTTTGGCCATTGCGATTCAGTGCAAGGAGACGGTTATTTGGACTCCTTATCCATCAACACTCGGATCCGCTCGGCGGCTTCCGTGGGCGGCGTGCGGTAGGCAAACTTGCCGAGGTAACGTCCATCCGGCCCCAGCAGGTACATGCCCGCGGAGTGGTCGACTGAATATTTGTCCGGTGCGGCGCCCGGTTCAAAGTGCTTCTCATAGCGCACCTTGAAGTTGTTTGCGGCATGGCGTACCAGTTCCGGAGAGCCGGTAAGGGCAACGATGCGCGGGTCGAAGAAGGTGGTGTACTGGGCCAATTTTTCAGGTGTATCACGTTCAGGATCAACCGAGACGAAAATCGGTTGCAGCCGGTCGGCGAGGTTGCCCAGTTTGCCCATGATGATCGTCATTTCCGCCAGAGTGGTCGGACAGATGTCCGGGCAGAAAGTGTAGCCAAAGGCGATGAGCTGGAATTTTCCCGGGAAATTCTGTTGCGTAATGGCCTGTCCTTTTGTGTCCATGAGCAGGTACCGCGGAATGATTCCGACGTCGGACTGTCCTTCATCGTCTTGCTGCTTCGGTGCTTTCGGCGAAACGGCAGCCTGCAGGCGTGTCGCAAGTTCATCCGCCTGACTGGTTAGCGCAGCCACCTTCGGGCAGGATTCCTGACCTTCCCTGATTTTTCCAAGGTAAGCCTCTTTGGTGGCCAGTTCGAAAGCATCGCCGTAGCGGCGCGATATTGGCGCGCGCTGGATAATGATCAATTTGATGTGGGAGACGGCTTCCGGGTAGGAACAGGCCAGCGCCTCGCCGTTAAGGAGTCCGAGGCTACGAACTTCCGCCAATCCGGCATCGGCGGGAACCTCGGCAGCGCGCAGTGCAACGGCCAGGGAGAGCAGATACAGCGCCAGGAATCCACGTTTTACAATCATTGCCACCTTCCTCTAATTTAAGAAACACGCCCTGTCGACGTGTCTCATTGCTATTATGCATTTGGTTGTTATAAATCAATTTCCGCCTGATGGCATTGATTTAAAGTAAGGAAAGTTTAATTCCAGAATGGTTCCCAAGGAGTATTCGATGTGCAAGTGGACTTGTGTGACGGTGTTGTTGGCGCTGCTGGCCGGCGGTCAGGCGCTGGCGGCGGAATGGTCTCCGCTCAAGATAGATGAGCATACGGTGCGCGAGGTCGATAAGGCAAGCATTGCGAGAATCGGCCCCACAGTGATGTTTACCGCGCGCCATACTTTCGCTGACCTGAATGAATACAAGGTAAAGCGGCACGAAGCAAAATATCTCCAGATTCAATACCGCGCCAATTGTGATTCCCGGATTCTGGCTCAGCTCGCCACCGCGGCTTACGACGAAAAAATGGTTCTGATCAGCAAGCTGCAGATACAGTCGCCGCAGGATGCGCCCATAACCAAGGGAAGCATCGACGAACTCATGCTGAACTTCGTTTGTAATGGCGGCAAGTAGCGTACCTGATTTCGCGGTACAAAACAGGACTACCCATGGAAGCAGTTCAAGCCGGTAAGAACATCGCGACGGTATGGTGGTGGAAGCTCGGCGTGATCGCCATTGTCTGGAGCCTTCTGGTCGGCGCGTCGCTGTCGTGGAACCTGAAACAGGTGGAGAATGCCGCGCTGGCAACGGCGACTGCCGCCGCTCAGTCGGCCATCAACAAGGACATCTCCTTCCGCAAGTGGGGCGCATCGCACGGCGGCGTATATGTGCCCGTCACCGGGCATACCCCACCCAATCCCTATCTCCGTCTGCCTGGACAGGAAGTCGTTACGACCACGGGCATCAAACTTACCCTGATGAATCCGGCCTATATGCTGCGCCAGATGCAGCAGGATTTCCCCGGCGAATATGGGGCACGTTCACGTATTACGAGCTTGAAGCCGGTCAACCCGAACAATGCCCCTGATGCGTGGGAGGCCAAGGCATTGCGCGGCTTCGAGACAGCGCGCAAGGAGCGGGTGGAACTGCAGGAAATCGACGGCAAATCCTATGTCAGGGTGCTGCGGCCTTTTGTCGTGGTCGACGAATGCCTTAAGTGTCATGAACAAAATGGTTACCGCCTGGGCGAAATTCGCGGCGGTATCGGCGCAGACGTCCCGATGGCGCCTTTCACCGCGAACGAGTCCGAGCGCATAATCAGCCTGGATGTTTCCCATGGCGTTATCTGGCTAATCGGTTTGCTGGGCATTGGCTTCTGGCATCGGCGCGATCGCGCGCAGAACCTCCTGCGCCTGAAAACCCTGTGCGACCTGCGCGAAAACGAACAGAAATACCACCTCGTAGCGGATTACACCACCGACTGGGAATACTGGGTCGGAACCGCGGGCGAAATTGTTTATATGTCGCCCTCCTGCAAGGAAAGAACCGGTTACGATGTGGCGGAGTTCACTGCCGACCCGGGCCTGCTGGAAGCCATCGTGCACCCGGACGACCGGGGGCTATACCAGTCGCACTATAAAATCCACTACCATCAACATGCCGCAGGGGAGGCCGAGTTCCGCATCGTCAGGAAAGATGGCGAAATTCGCTGGATCAACCACTCTTGCAGGCCGGTATTCGACCGAAGCGGAGCGTACCGTGGAACTCGCGCCGGCAACCGGGATGTCACGTTGCGCCGTCAGGCCGAAGCCGAGGCCAGCAAGCTCAATCGCCTCTATCGAGTGCTTTCTTCCATCAACGAATTGATCGTACACCGTCCGGAGCCGGAACTGCTTTACCAGGCGGCCTGCGACATCGCGGTCAAAGACGGCGGTTTCGTCATCGCCTGGGTTGCCATGATGGACGACGACGGGCATATTTCCCCTCTTGCCTGTTCCGGCGTTTCGATGGATTCCCTGCAGGAACTCATCACCCAGCTGGCCGGTTATGAAGGCGAATCCGCCGTCAGTTCGACCTTGCGCGAGAAACGGACGTCAGTCATCCACAATCTTCCCGAAACCCAGTTCATGGCGCCATGGCTGGACAAGATACTGGCCCACCAGCTTGGCTCGGCTGCCAGCATACCGATTGACGTGAAGGGGCAGAAGCATGCAGCGTTCACCCTGTACAGCCATGAAATCGGTTTTTTCGACCGATCCGAAGTGGCGCTGCTCGAAGAGCTGGCCAAAGACATCAGCTATGCGCTGGAAGTAGCTGAAATCGATGCGGCCCAGGAAAAGGCCCGTGAACAGTTGCGCCTGTCCGCCAGCGTGTTCGAAAGCAGCAGCGAGGGCGTGGTGGTGACCGATGCGCAAGAAAATATCCTGATGGTGAACCGGGCTTTCACCGCGCTGACCGGATATGCTGCGGAAGAGGTTCTGGGCCTGACGCCCAAAATTCTCAGATCCGAGCGTCACGACCGTGCTTTCTATACCGCCATGTGGGCAAGTATTCACGAAATCGGTCGTTGGCAGGGCGAAATCTGGAACCGGCGCAAGGATGGCGAGGTATACCCGGAGTTACTGTCCATCAGTGCCGTCAAGGATGACAGCGGCCAGTTGACGCACTATGTGGCGGTGTTTACGGACATTTCCCACCTCAAGGAATCGGAGGCGCGGCTCGATTACCTTGCACGGCACGACCCGCTTACCGGTCTGCCCAACCGGATGATGCTCACCGCCCGTCTCGAGTACGCCCTCGACCATGCGAGCCGGGAGCGGAAACGGCTCGGCTTGCTGTTGCTCGATTTCGACCGCTTCAAGGATGTCAACGACAGCTTCGGCCACGCCGTGGGCGACGAGTTGCTGCAACAGGCGGCAGCACGCCTGACGGCGCGGCTGCGAAATGCGGACACCATCAGCCGGCTGGGCGGCGACGAATTCACCGTGCTGCTGGAAGATCTAGGCCATCCACAAGATGCGGCGAGGGTCTCGGACGAACTCATCGCTGCCATGAACGAGCCTTTCGTGCTGTCCAACGGAATCGAAGTCAGGGTCGGCACCAGCATCGGCATCGCGCTCTATCCCGACCACGGCGGGACGGAGCAGGAACTCCTGCAGCAGGCCGATGCCGCCCTCTATCGCGCCAAAGCCGAGGGCCGCGGCCGTTTCAAGTATTTCAGCGAGGAACTCACGCGCGGCGCACGCGAGCGCATTGCGCTGGAGGCGCGTTTGCGCCGCGCCATCGCGCAAAACGAGTTGCGCGTCCATTACCAGCCCCAGGTCGAGATCAAGAGCGGCCGCATTACCGGGGCTGAGGCATTGGTGCGCTGGCAGCACCCGGAGGAGGGGCTGATACCGCCCGTCCGTTTCATACCTGTGGCAGAAGAAACCGGCCTGATCGACGCCATCGGGACCTGGGTGCTCAGGGAAACCTGCCGCCAGGGCAAGGCCTGGCTGGACGCCGGCATGGCGCCAGTGACCCTGGCGGTCAACGTCTCGCCTTACCAGATACGCCACGGCGATATCGCCGCAATGACGGCGAAAATCCTCGCTGAAACGGGTTATCCGGCGGAGTGGCTGGAACTCGAATTGACAGAGTCCGCCCTGATGGAGCGTGAGGGCGAAGCGGTCGAAATCCTGCAGCGTATTCGTGCCCTAGGCGTGCGCCTCGCGCTCGACGATTTCGGTACCGGCTATTCCTCCCTGGCCTATCTCAAGCGCTTCCCGCTCGATGTGCTGAAAATCGACAAGAGCTTCGTCGACGATATTCCCCACCTGCGCGACGACATGGAAATTGCCGCCACCATCGTCGCCATGGGGCATACGCTGCGCTTCAAGGTTCTGGCCGAAGGGGTGGAGACGGAAGAACAGCTGGCTTTCCTCGTGTCCCAGGGTTGCGATTACTACCAGGGCTATCTCAAGAGCCGGCCGGTGCCGGCCGAGGATTTCTTGAAATGGCTAGTGCCCCTTTCTTCGCGCTGAAACGCCTATTTGGAATCCGCGGCGGGAGCGACCATGGCCTCTTGCAGCGCCCCTTCCAGCCGATCTGGACTGATCGGGCCGCGCTTCCTGTCGACGATGTTCCCCTGTGTATCGAGCACCAGGGTGTAGGGAAGTCCGGCCACACTATTGCCCAGCGCTTGCAGCAGTGCGATGCCTTCCGCCTTGCCGGTCGCCAGGGGGTACTCGACCTTGTAAGCGCGGGCGAATTCCTGCACCCGTTCGGCGTCGTCCTCGACCGCGATGCCGACAAATGCGACGCCACGGTCATGATATTTAGCGTAAGCCGCCACCAGATCGGGCATCTCCTTGCGGCAGGGCGGGCACCAGGTCGCCCAGAAATTTACAACTGCCACCTTGCCCCGCAACTGGGACAGGCTCACGGGCTGGCCATCCAGGCCGGGAAAAGTCGCGGTATAGAGCGGCGCGGAGGTGGTACTGGTTTCCGCTGCTTCGGTCAACGGTGACAGCAGCACCAGCATAAGAATTATGTGTTTAAGCATCGCAACTCCTCAGGAGTCCGCAATTATAGGGTGCAAGTACTTAATTATTTCTTGATTCATGTCAATGATCGGGGTACTGTTAGCCCGCATAATCCTGTGACAAATTGTCGCACGTGCATCATCGGCGACGGGATGGATTGTAGTTCAACTTTTGATGAAAGGATTTTGTGATGAAGCCATTCAATAAGCGAACAACCTCGTTGCTCGTTGCGGCAACGCTTGGAGTCGGCGCTGCAGGAAGTACTTGGGCCGCCGAGTCATTGCAGGACGTGATGAAGGCCCGGGGTTTGACACAACAAAATCTGCTGGCTGCAGCCAAGACCTATGTGCCAACTGGCGGACGTGATGAATTCACCGCTTTTGCATCCGGCGGCCAAAGTGGCCAGATTATTGTGTATGGCATTCCGTCCATGCGCATCATGAAATACATCGGCGTGTTCACACCCGAGCCATGGCAGGGCTATGGCTTCGACGAAGAGTCGAAGAAAGTGCTGCGCCAGGGCAACATCGACGGCAAGGAAATCAACTGGGGCGATACTCACCACCCGGCGCTTTCCGAAACCAACGGCGATTATGACGGCCAGTTCCTGTTCATTAACGACAAGGCCAACCCGCGCCTGGCGGTGATCGACCTGCGTGACTTCGAAACCAAGCAGATCGTGGTCAACCCCCTGTACAAATCGGAGCACGGTGGCGCCTTCGTTACGCCTAACACCGATTATGTTATCGAGGCATCGCAGTATCCCGCGCCGTATAGCAAGAAGTTCGTACCGCTCGAGCGCTTCAACGAGGAATATCGCGGCGGCGTAACGTACTGGAAATTCGATCGCAAGTCCGGCAAGATCGATCCCAAGCAGTCTTTCACCGTGGAATTGCCACCTTATAGCCAGGATTTGTCCGACGCCGGCAAGCTGGTGTCAGACGGCTGGTCCTTCACCAACTCCTTCTGTACCGAGCGCTATGTGGGCGGTATCGAAAAGGGTCGCCCTCCTTATGAAGCCGGCTGCTCCGCCAAGGACACCGACTACCTGCACATGATCAACTGGAAGAAGGCTGCCGAGCTGGTCAAGCAAGGCAAGGCCAAGAAAATCAACGGAATGGACGTGATCATGATGGATACCGCCGTCAAGGAAGGCATCCTGTTCCTGATCCCCGAGCCGAAAAGCCCGCACGGCGTGGACGTGACCCCGGATGGCAAGCTCATCACGGTGGCCGGCAAGCTCGACTCGCACGTATCGGTCTACAGCTTCGACAAGATCATGGCGCAGATCAAGGCCGGCAAGTTCGAGAGCAAGGACCCCTACGGCATCCCCGTGCTGAGCATGAAGGACTCTCTGCACACGCAGGTGGCACTTGGCCTCGGGCCGCTGCACACACAGTATGACTCCAAGCCCTGTATCGCCTACACATCTCTGTATGTGGACTCTCAAGTGGCGAAGTGGAACTACTGCGAAGGCAAGGTGCTGGACAAGCTCAACATCCACTACAACATCGGCCACCTGATGACCATGGAGGGCGATACCGAGCATCCGAAGGGCCATTACCTGGTGGCGTTGAACAAGCTGGCTATCGACCGCTTCATCCCGGTTGGCCCGCTGCATCCGCAGAACCACCAGTTGATCGACATCAGCGAAGACAAGATGCAGTTGCTGTACGACATGCCGTTGCCGCTGGGTGAACCGCACTATGTCGTGGCGATCAAGTCCACCACCCTCAAGCCGGGCATCCGCTACAAAGTGGGTACCGACAGCCGCACTGACGAGCCTTCCAAGGGCGCGACCAGGGCCGGTGAAGAAAGGGTAGTGCGCAAGGGCAAGTCGGTTGAAGTGTTCGGTACGGAAATCCGTTCGCACATCACGCCGGAAACCATCGAGGCGGAAGTGGGCGACGAAGTTACCATCCACCTGACCAATCTGGAACGTGCCGAGGACGAAACTCACGGCTTTACGGTAGATACCTATAACGTTCACGCTTCGGTCGAACCGGGCAAGACTGTAACGGTCAAGTTCAAGGCCGACAGGGAAGGCGTGTTCCCCTTCTACTGCACCGAGTTCTGCTCTGCATTGCACCTGGAAATGGAAGGCTACCTGCTGGTCAAGCCTAAGGGTTACAAGGAAGTCAAGACTGTTGAAGCAAAAGCCGTTTACACCAAGGCTGACTACGACAAACAGGTCAAGACCAACGTGGATACTCAGGCCGTGATCGATAGCGTGGTGGGCTACATCACCAGCGTCAACTACAAGGACTTCCCGCCTGTGGTAGCTCTGGTTGACGACGCAACCGACCAGCTTAACAGGGCCAAGGAAGCCAAGGCCAAGATGGAAGACGCTGCCAAGAAGAGCGATTGGCAGAATGCAACCCTCTGGGCTGGCCAATGGTGGCAGTACCAGGTTAAAGCCGCCGACATCGGTTTGCGTGCCAAGACCTACCTGGAAGAGCACGGCGCCAAGAAGGCTGGCAAGTAAGCCGTCCTGACGGGCTGTAACACCGGATGCGGGGCGGCGTAATGCCTCCCCGCATTTTTTCTGCCCGCTATAACCGTTCTCAATGGATGGATATCGATAGGCAGAGCTAACGTCTTGAAAAAATGTTGATCCATGTCAACGCCACGCGTGACGCAAGCAGCATAGAATGCGACTGTTGCTTAATGAAATGTTTAAGGAGATTAGTAATGAAATTATTGCCAATAATGCTGTTTGCAGCGGTTTCTACGGCCATGCTGAACGGCCAGGCTGTTGCCGCCGACGGCGCGAAATTGTTTGCAGAAAAGACCTGTACGGCTTGCCATGGCAAGGATGCCAAAACCCCGCTGATGCCGGATTATCCAAAGATCGCAGGCCAGAACGAAGCCTACATGATCAAGCAGATGAACGATATCAAGAGCGGTGCCCGTGCCAACGGCAACAGTGCGGCGATGAAGGGCGTGATGGTTCTGGTAAGCGATCAAGATGTCAAGGATATCGCGGCTTACGTGTCTAAACTTAAACCCTGATCCCAAGTATTTACAAGCGTTGACTTAAGTCAAGGACGATACCCGGTACAGTGTCTAGAATGGTTTTACATACTGGATCTTGAAAGGAAATTGAAATGAAAAAGCATTTAGTAATTGCACTGGCACTGGCACTGACCCCGGTTGCCGCAGCTCTGGCCGCAAACCCCAATGTGGCGGAAAAAAAGGCGGGTATCGAGGCCAAGGGCTATGTGTGGAATGATCAGTCCGGCGGCGGCGAGAAAATCGAAGCGCTGCACAAGAAGGGCGACGTCAAGGCAGGCAAGGAGGCGTATGAAATTTGCGGCGCCTGCCATCTGCCTTCCGGTGCCGGCCGTCCCGATGGTACTTTCCCGCAACTGGCGGGGCAGCATGCAACCGTAATCATCAAGCAGATCGCCGACATTCGTGGCGGTTTGCGTGACAACCCTACCATGTATCCTTTTGCGCAGACCCTGACCGATGCGCAGGAACTGGCGGACGTCGCGGCGTACATCCAGACCTTGTGCATACCGACTGATCACGGCAAGGGTTCGGGCGACGCCAAGCTGCTGGCTCAGGGCAAGGAACTGTACGTGAAGGAATGCACCACCTGCCATGGCGCCAACGGCGAGGGCGATGCCAAAAAGTTCTACCCGGTACTGGCCGGCCAGCATTACAAGTACCTGCTGCGCCAGGTGACCGATATCCGTGATGGCAAGCGTCGCAATGCCAACCCGGACATGGTCAAGATCGTGAAGAAATACAGCGACAAGGATCTGGATGCGGTGGTCGAGTACATGTCCAGCATCAGCATGCCGGGTTCGATGTGCAAGGCAGGCGCGAAAAAGAAATAATGCTACTATCAGCCACGGGGAACATTGTTCTCCCGTGGCCGTCTTGCATGTATTTGCAGCATAAAAGCAGAGAAGGAATGGCGGAACGTGTTTCCGTCAATTCACTTCCTAGATGGCGGGGGACGTGTGTAACGTTTAATGCCAGATGAGAGCGCTAAAAATGAGCAATACAAAAAAACAAATGATTACGATAAGGGTGCTGACCTTTATCGCGATGGTACTGATGGTGGCGGCCTATTTCAGCCCCATCTGGTGGGTGTCGTTGACGGCGCCCAACTATCCAAAGGATGCTTTCCCAGATGGGATTCGCATCCATTTTCACTTCAACGGCGTGTTCAACGGCTGCAAGACCGCAATCGTACAGACCGGCCGCCAAGCCGAGCTGATGCAGTCCGACCTGGGCGATGACCTTGCGGCGCGCGAAAATCCTGGCATGGACCTGAAAAAACAGGAGTTGGGACTGAATTGCGTGGATGAGATGAACACCATCAACCACTATGTGGGCATGTACCCGATCGATACCGGTTCTCCGGTGGAGTTGCGCCTGTCCAAGTTCATCTTCGGCTTCCTTGCCGTCATGATGGCGGGCTTCATGGCGACGCAACGCAAACGGCAGCTCCTGATTCTGGGGGTGGGCTTTGCCGGCGTGGCCGCCTGGATGGTAACGGACCAACTGGTGTTGGGGCAGATGAACGTATTCGCTACGCATTATCATGAAGAGGCGAGCAAGTTTTTCAACCAGCCTGAGGTTCTCGACAGATGGGTTGGTAATCTGAAATGGGCCACCAAGGCGTCCATTGCCGGGCTGATCGTCGCCATGGGTATTGTCATGCTCGGGGTGTGGAAAGTGCGGAAGTTTTCCCTGCTGCTTGTCCTGGTTCCGGCCTTGTTGCCCGTTTTCTTCGTGCTGGATTATGCCGGCTGGCTGTGGTTCTTTGGACACAACCTCCATCCCTGGGGCGCCTTCACCGTCAAACCCTTCATGCCGACCGTATTCGGTGAGGGCAAGGTAGCGCAGTTCAGCACTTATTCCTACCCGTATTACGGCTATGCAATGCTGCTCGGCGTCAGCGCTTGTGCCCTGTTGGCCCTGCTGATCCGCCGCAAGCTGATGCGCGGGGACCCGGAAGTTAACTAGTTCCGCGGGGCGGATGTGGGCGTTGTCTGCCCATCCGCCTCTCGCCTGCAGATGCGACCTGGTGCGCCTTGTTTACTTTGCGGACTACAGTCCATAAATTTTCGAGTGATGAAATTGCGGCAAATATTTTTGCTTCTGCTGGCTGCAACCGCAACGCTGGCAAGCGCTGCTGGCGTAGATGATATCCCTGACATTGGCGCGGACGATACCTCGGTACACGCAACGCCGAAAGGCCCAGGTGTAACGGGTGTGGATTTGAGTACGGCGCCGCGGGTCGATGTGGACAAGCCAGTGGTACTGGTGCCACTTTATATGCGCGACAAGCGCATCTGGGGCCTCACGCCGTTGCAGTCGCTGGTGGATGCCGCTCCGGCGGGCTCTACGCTGCGGCTCAAGCCCGGTCGCTACGCCGGTCCGGTGCATCTGACCAAGCCGTTGATCATCGACGGCGGCGGCAAGGCCACGGTCGATGGCGGCGACAAGGGAACGGTGTTCGTGATCGAGACCAGTGGCGCAACGGTGCGCGGCCTGCATCTCACCGGCTCCGGATCGTCGCACGACACCGACGATGCCTGTCTCAACGTGCGCGGCCACCGCAATGTGATCGAAAACAATGTGATCGACAATTGCCTGTTCGGTATCGACCTCAAGCAGTCCAACCGCAATATCGTGCGCGGTAACAGCGTGCGTTCCAAGCCAGTCGATATGGGCGTGCGTGGCGATGGTATCCGTCTCTGGTACAGCATGGAAAACCGCATCGAGAACAACCGGGTGGTGGATTCGCGCGACAACGTGGCGTGGTACTCGAACGGCAACGTTTTCTACCACAACTACGGCACGCGCAGCCGTTACTCGCTGCATTTCATGTTCGCCAACAACAACGTCGTCGACGGCAACGAGTTTTACGACAATGCGGTCGGCATCTATTTGATGTACAACCAGAATACCACTCTGCGCAATAATATTATCTCGCATTCCAACGGGCCAACCGGGATGGGTATCGGCTTCAAGGAAGCGAGCGGGTCACTGATCGAAGGTAACGAGATCATTTACTCTTCCCTCGGCCTCATGGCCGATCTCTCACCGTTTCAGCCCGACAGCAAGATCGTCGTCAAGAACAACCGCATCGCTTACAACGGCGTCGCCATCGCTTTCAACAGCGAGCTGAGCGGCTGGGTGGTGCACGGCAACTCCTTCGTGGGCAATATCTCGAATCTTTCCGTGAGCGGCGCAGGCTCGGGGCAGCGCAATGAATGGCGCGGCAATTTTTGGGACGACTACGAAGGCTTCGACCGCAACAATGACGGTCGCGGGGACTCCGCTTACGACCTGTATGCCTACGCGGACAGCATATGGATGGAAATTCCCCAGGCGCGCTTTTTCAAGGTTGCGCCCGCGCTGGAAGTGCTGGATTTTCTCGAACGGTTGGCGCCTTTTTCCAGTCCAACATTATTGTTGCGGGACGAAAAGCCCCTGTTCAACGATCCCTGGAAAAAGGGCCAGAAAGCGAGTTCCCAGAAAGTGAGTGCCAGGCCATGAGCGATGAGAAACCACGAGCAAGCAATCCCCTGATCAACAAGCGCAAGCTGGAGGCGCGGCGGAAATTCTTGCGCTCCGTCGTGCTGGGCGCGGCGGTGTTGGGCATTTCCTCGGTCGGCTATATTCCGGTGGCCAGGGCATGGAATGTGCGCATGCGGCCGCCGGGCGCGCTGGAAGAGCCGGATTTTCTTTCTTCCTGCATCAAGTGCGGCCAGTGCGTCCAGGTTTGCCCGGTCGCGGCCATCAAGCTCGACGATCTCGATCAGGGTTTTGGTGTGGGCGTGCCCTATATCGACTCGCGCACCCAGGCTTGCGATTTTTCCTGTGATGCCGTGCAGTGCATCCTGGCCTGTCCCACGGGTGCGCTGGTTTACAAGAAGCCCACCTTCATGCCGACGCGCAGCGAGATGGTGTTGCCAGCCCCTCCCATCCTGCTTGCCAAGGAAAAGAGCCCGGAACCCACGCTGAACCTGAAGGAGCGCAGCGGCCTGGCTGTCCTGGTGCGCCCGGAAAAATGCCTCGCGCGCCAGGGCAAGGGCATCAAGGGCGCGGCTCGAGGGCAGTCGTTCGAGGGCACGATGCGTTTCATGGAAGTGGATCGCTGGAAGCCCATCCCGCTGCGCGATCACCCGTACGACCTCGAACTGTGCGACCTGTGCGTGCGCACCTGCCCGATCAAGAACGCGATTTCCATGGAAATCGTGAAGGAAAATGGTGTCGAGATCCATTCGCCCGTGGTGCATGAAGCCTGCGTCGGCTGTGGAGTGTGCGAAATGGTATGCCCGCCCGATCTGGCGGCAATCGTGGTGGAAGCGCGCAAAGGCTGGAGCGTCTGATGAACAAATATCTTGAATCGGTGCGTGTGATGCTGGGCGGCGATCCGCGCAAGCCCGGCCCCGTCGACTACACTGAAGAAGCCAAGACCATCCACTTCTACAAGAAGAGCGAGAAGCATGACTTCGACGCGCTCAAGCTGGAGGCGCGCGCACACCAGAAGAAGAAATACTGGCTCAAGAGGCGCTGGATCGCGCTGCTGTCGATCAACCTGCTGTTCACGGTGTCGTTCTGGTTCGACATCCAGATACTGGAAGGCGCACTGACTGCATCGCGCATGCTCGGCTTCCACCTGATCGACCTGAATTCCGCGCTGCAGGTGATGCTGGCGCACAAGCACATCATCGTCAACCTGCTGATCGGTACCGGTACGGTTTTCGTCCTGTGGCTGGCGCTGGGCGGGCGCACGTTCTGCTCCTGGGTCTGCCCCTACCATTTCCTGGCGGAAAACGCCGAGCGCCTGCACGTGTACCTGGTGGAGAAAAAGAAAATTTCCGACCACGCTTTCCACCGCGGCGTGCGTACTGTGTTCTGGGTGCTGTTCGCGGGGATGGCATGGGTCACTGGCTATACCGTGTTCGAAACCATCTCGCCGACCGGCATCGTCAGCCGGGCGCTGATCTACGGGCCGGGACTCGCGCTGGGCTGGGTGACGCTGCTGTTGCTGTTCGAGATCTTCTATTCGCGCCGCGCCTGGTGTCGCTACGTCTGCCCGATCGGACTGACCTACGGCATCGTCGGTGTGTTTTCGCCCCTGCATGTGACCTACAAGCTGGCCAATTGCCACCATGAAGGCGAGTGCCGCAAGGTCTGCGAGGTGCCTCACGTGCTGGAATGCGTCATCAAGGGGAGGGCGCCGAGCGCGCAGCTGGACATCGGTGCGGACTGCACGCGCTGCGGCATGTGCATCGACGTGTGCCCGAGCGGGGCCTTGAGCTTCGAGATCAAGGGTCTTCGGAAAATAATGTAGGAATTGAAGCCAAATACTAAAAATGATCAATTTCAATCACGTTTCAAAAACATTCAAGCGCAACCAGGTCCTCGATCATATCGATCTGAACATCGAGCTCGGCGAGCGCATCGCGCTGGTCGGCTCCAACGGCGCGGGGAAAACAACCCTCATCCGCTGCCTGCTCGGGGAGTACACCTACGACGGCGAAGTCACGGTAAACGGGCTGATACCGCGGCGCGAGCGGAGCAAAGTGCTACAGAAGATCGGCTTCGTGCCGCAGTTGCCGCCACCGCTGAAAATGCCGGTGGGCCAGCTGGTCGGTTTCGCCGCTTCCCTGTGCAACACCGAGCGCAAGCGCATGGAAGACGTCGCGGCCAGACTGGGGCTGGATTTCGGGAAGATTTCACACCTGCCCTTCGTCAAGCTGTCCGGCGGCATGAAGCAGAAACTCCTCATCGCCATCGCCATGGGGCGCGACACCAGCGTGCTGGTGATGGACGAACCCGCTGCCAACCTCGATCCCGACGCCCGTCACATCTTCTTCGAGTTGCTCGCGGAACGGCTGGAAAACACCACCATGCTGATTTCCAGCCACCGCCTCGACGAGGTGGCGCCCCTGGTCAACCGCGTGCTGGAAATGGACCGCGGCAAGGTGGTGCTGGACGACCGGGTGGCCGAAGACGTGTCGCTTTCCGGCAAGCTGGCGTGCCGCCTGACGCTGCGCCGTTCCGAGGAAGCCATCGCCAAGGCGCTGCTGGGCTGGAACTTCCGCGACATGGGCGGGGGGCTGGAGTGGCAGGGCAACGTGGCCGGCCCGGACCGCCTGCGTTTCCTCGGCATGATCTCGCGCTATGTGGGCGTCCTGACCTCCATCAGCCTGGATGAAGACAAGGGCGGCGAAGCATGAGCCGGTGGCTAAAATATTGCGCCGTGTTCCTGCTGCTGGGTCTGCTGGCCGCGTGCCACCAGGAACCCAAAACCGGCCCGGTGGAAGTCAAATGGGACCGCGACACCTGTGTGCGCTGCAGCATGGCTTTGAGCGACAAGCGCTTTGCCGCGCAGGTGCGCGGTGGCCCGAAGCACCAGGCATTCAAGTTCGACGATTTCGGCTGCGCGGTTTTCTGGCTCAAGGACAAACCCTGGGCAGACGATCCGGCCACGGAGTTCTGGGCGATGGACATGCGTTCCAACCAGTGGATCGATGCTCGCAAGGCGCATTATGTGCCGAACAAGACTACCCCGATGGCCTATGGCTTCGGTGCGGTGGCGCTGCCGGAACCGGGCGCGGTGAGTTTTGAAGAAGCCAGAAAACGAATTTTGGCTAAAGGTAAATAGCTATCAGCTATCAGCTGTCAGCTTTCAGCAAAACCTCGGGTTCTTCCTGACCGCTGATCGCTGATGGCTGACAGCTATCAACAAGGAATTTGAATGAAAAACTTATGGCTTACCGCCAAACTCGATGTGGTGGAATCCCTGCGCGCCCGCTGGTTCATGATCTATACCCTGGTATTCGGCGGCATCGTCGCCATGCTGTTCGCTTTCGGCCTGACCGAATCGCGCGTGCTGGGCTTCATCGGGCTGTCGCGCCTGCTGGTGACCTACATCCAGCTGTGCATGGCGATTCTGCCGATTTTCGTGCTTATCACCACGGTGCGCTCGGTGGCCGGCGACCGCGAGGCCGGCGTGTTCGAATACCTGCTGTCGCTGCCGGTTTCGCTCTCCGCGTGGTACTGGGGCAAACTGCTGGGGCGCTACATCGTGGTGTTCATGCCGGTCTTCCTCGCCATGCTGGGCGCCGCGCTGTGGGCGCTGGTGCAACATATCGAGGTGCCGTGGTTCATGTTCCTCTACTACACCGCGCTGCTGGCAGTGATGGGATGGTGTTTCCTCGGGATCGCCATGTTGCTCTCCACCCTGGCGCGTTCCACCGACGTGGCGCAGGGTGCGGCGTTCGTGGTATGGCTCGCCATGCTGCTGTTCCTCGACCTGATCCTGCTCGGCGTGATGATAAAGGGCCACATCTCGCCCGAACTCGCGGTGACCATCGCCCTCGCCAACCCGCTGCAGGTTTTCCGCACCGCAGCACTGATGCTGTTCGATCCCCAGTTGATCGTGCTGGGGCCTGCCGCCTACGTGATCACCGACACGCTGGGTGCGACCGGATTCATGATTTACGGCGTGGTATATCCGCTGGTGATCGGCACAATATGTGCAACCGCGGGCTATTTCATGTTCCGGCGCGGCGATCTGCCTTGATCGGGCAAGGAATTTTCAACCAGTGACGCACTACTCCCTCCCTTTCAAGGGGAGGGCTGGGGTGGGGATGGGTTGGAATCTGCCGCTGCGCTCATGCCCCATCCCCCTCCCAACCTCCCCCTTGAAAGGGGAGGGGCGGGCCGACTGGTGCCCCGGACTTTCAGACCCCAATTCAGTTCCGCTAGTGCGTCAGTTGCGCATACAGCATCGGCAGCTCGCGCGGCAATTCCGACGGCTTGCGGATCACCACATAGCCGTTGACGCCGAACAAATGCGGCAAATAGCTGCTGCCTTTTTCGTCGATGGTGACGCAGAACGGGCGCAGGCCCATCTGGCGTGCCTCGTGGATGGCGACGCGGGTGTCTTCGACGCCGTAGCGTCCTTCGTACTGGTCCAGGTCGTTGGGCTTGCCGTCGGTGAGGATCAGCAACAGCCTTTGCGTGGCGGCCTGTTTCGCCAGCAGCTGGCTGGAATGGCGAATCGCCGCACCCATGCGGGTATAAAAGCCGGGCTTGATGGCGGCGATGCGCCCGCGCACCTCGGCGTTGTACTTGCGCTCGAATTCCTTGAGCACGTGGAAGCGGATGTTTTCCCGCTTGAGGGACGAGAAGCCGTAGAGCGCGAAGCGGTCGCCGGTGGCCGAGAGCGCTTCGGAGAAAAGGAACAGGGTGTCGCGGATGACGTCGATGACGCGGGCGTGATCGCTGACGTAGGCGTCCGTGGAGAGCGAGAGATCGGCCAGCAGCAGGCAGGCGAGATCGCGGTCGCGGTATTGATGGGCCCTGTACAGTCCCGCTTCCCGCGCTTCCAGGCCACTGATGCGGTCAGCGGTGAATTGCACGCAGGCATCGAGATCGAGTTCGGTGCCGTCGAACTGGCCCTTGAACCAGACCTTGGCCGGCGTCAGCGCCTCGAACTGGCTGCGCAAACGGCGCGCGGTGGCGGACAGGTGCGCGGGCAGGGGCTGCGCTTCGGCGTTGCGCGCCACCATCGGCTGCACGCGGCAGTGCGCGGGCTGGAGCTTCTGTTTCTTGTAATGCCATTCCGGCAGCAGGATGCCGTCTCCGAGCGGCAGGTCGTCAGCTTGCTCGGAAGGCAGGTCGAGGTCGAACTTCAGGCGCGAGGCCGTGGTCTTGCCGTCCTGCGCCACGCTCAGGCGGTCCAGGTCCTCCGCCGGGCGCTCGTCGGGCGGCTCGTCCTCCTCGGTGGGGCGATTGACCTTGATGTATTCGGCCCAGCTGAAAATGCTCTCCGCCCTGAAGTACATCATGAAGGCGTTCTTCTCTTCCGGCATGTCGACCCGCTCCGCCTGGTAACGGCGGTCTTTTTCACTCTTCTTGCTGTCGCCGCCCTCGTGGCTTTCCGGCTCCTTGCCGCCGCCCTTGGCCGGCGCGCTCACCGGCGGGTCGGGGTGCAGCCACAGGAAAACCGGCTGGGGCGCACGCCGGGCGGGCGGCAGCCGGTCCACGCTGCCGGGGTTTTGCAATGCGGCGCGGATCGCTTCCTCCTGTTCCCGCTCCCCTTGCTGCAGGCTTCGCGGCAGCGGACGCATGGCCAGCACGGCATCCACCAGACGGCGGTAGCGCGGCGCCAGGCCGGGGAAGCGCGCCAGCACATCCAGCGTGGCCTGCTGGTTGCGCCGTATCCACGACAGGCCAGGGTCGGGTTCGGCAGCCGCCAGCGCGATCAGCCACAGGTAAAGATCGCGGTTCAGGCTGCGCAGGGGAAAGAGATCGATGGCAGCGGGCAGGTTGAGCGTTTCCCCATCCAGCCAGGTCAGCTCGGTTTTGAGATTGCTGCCGGCGATGCGCTGCAGCAGGCTGCGCTTCGCCTCGTTGGCGGTGGCGCTGGCGGACTTCACCGCCAGCCCGCTATCGCCGCCCCAGGCGCGGAACAGGATGCCGGCGGTCTTGCTGATCTGCTCCAGCGCGACCGCCTCGGCGGGATAGCGCCGGTCGGCTACGCCGGTGATGAGCTTGTGCCAGAGTGCGCCGACTTGTTCTTCCATTTGATCCAGCAGCCATGAGTTAGTGGGAATGGAAAGTCTAGCGAATCTGTGGAGCGGCGCCTTGTTTTGCATCAAGGGGCGGCAGGGGGGCGGTCGCGGAAGCAGGTGCGCTCAAGGTGTTTTGGCGCGTCATTTCGTATTGCGCAGCAGGTTGGACGCCATCAAACCATCATCATGTTGATGACATGGAGTATCACTGATAGTGTGGGGCTTTACGTGTCCGTAGCCCCCCGTGTTACTTGATTTTGTAAGCTTTGGGCGACAATTTCATTTGAATGGTTCGAAAAAACAAGTCCTGTTGTTTAGCATCTTTTGTTATTAACCCAATACTTGGGAGCAAGCAAATGGAACACTACGATCTCTCCAGAGAAGAACTGCAAGGAATGCTCACTCAACTGGAGCAAGCTCTCATCAATCATCAGCAGTGGTACGCTGCGATGATGCGCTCAGTTACTTGCAAGTTACCGAGTGACCTATGCGATCTCAGCCCTGAAGCGCATCAGCACTGCGGCTTCGGGCAATGGTACTACAGCGAAGCGACCGAGAAATTGCGTGATTACCCTGGATTCATCGCCCTGGGTGAAGTGCATAAACTCATGCATCAGCTGGCTGCAAAACTGCTAATCGATTCACAAGCAGGAACGCTTATTAATAGTTCTGATTATGACAATTTTTCCAATGCGCTCGAACGGATGCGTCTTGAAATATCCGCCTTGGAGCATGAACTGGAGAACTTGCTGTACAACCACGATTCACTTACCGGTGCCATTACCAGATTCGGCATTCTCCCGGCCTTTCGCGAGCAGCAGGCGTTGATAAAACGTGGGGTGCAGTCTTGCTGCATTGTCATGATGGACTTGGACAATTTCAAGGCGATTAATGATAACCGTGGGCATCTCGCAGGAGACCGTGTGTTGAAAGCGTCGGTTCGCTACATGATCGAACACCTCCGTCCGTATGACAAAATATTCCGTTACGGCGGGGAAGAATTCCTGCTCTTGATGCAACACATTGAATTGGCCGCTTGCTATGACATGGTGGAACGTTTGCGAGAAGGGCTCGCATCAATGTCCATCAATCTCGGCGAGGAAAAGCCTATCCATATCACCGCATCTTTTGGCGTGGTACTGCTAGACCCTGACGTCCCGGTTGAAATTTCCATTGACCGTGCCGATAAGGCAATGTATTCAGCAAAAGCGGCTGGGCGGAATTGTGTGCGGCTAGAGGATTCGGCGACGCAGAACGCGTCGGCTCAATAACCCAAGGGCATTGCGCCTGACGTCATGCGGTGCAATGCCCTTTAGTCGCTCCGCTCCTCGTGTGTTAAACAGCCAGCGTAGGGCGGATTAGCTTAATCCGCCGAATGTGCTCTACCATTCGGGTATTGCCCTGCGTTTCATTGCGTCAAACCACGCGTACAGTCGATCCATAGCGGGCCAGTTTGGCATCGCTCGTCAGCAATACCAGTGGTTCCGTCCGGCTTTGTGCCACCAACAGGCGGTCGAACGGGTCGCGGTGATCGTCGAAAAGCGGCAAGGCGGCAACGGACAAGAGATGCTCGTTCTTGATGTCCAGCCATTCGAAGCCGGAAGCTTCGGCCATTTTGACGAATCGCGGCAGGTCGATCTCCAGCTTGCCGATGGAAATCTTGATCGCCATTTCCCATAGCGAGGCGCGGCTGATTGCCACCGGTTCAGCCGCGCTTTCGACCAGTTCCCGCGCCTCGGCGGGGACGCGCTGAGCGCGAATCAGCCACCACAGTGCCAAGTGGGTGTCGAGCAGCAATCTCATGCGGCATGGTCTTTCAGGCAATTAAAAAGTTCGTCTATGGGTGCATCGAAATCATCGGCGATCCGGCCTTCGCCCTCCATCGCGCCGGGTGGCGCGATCCTGCGCTTGGGCGGCGCGTAGGGGATGAGGCGGACGATGGGCGCACCGGCCTTGGCGATCACCACGTCCTCTCCGGCTTGCACTTGTTCGAGCAGCTTGGAAAGCTGGGTCTTGGCTTCGTGAATGTTGACGAGTCGCATGGAATTTCCCGGAATCGAGTTAGCTAGGTATTAGTCTATCCGGGTCCTGCTTGCATGGCAAATACGTTGATTGCCGCTATTGCTATTTAATGGGCTGGTTTCACCCCATTCCAGCCGGGATGGGCGAAATAAGCGCCATAGTTGTCCAGGGCGCGGGCGATTTTCTCCGCACCTTCGCGTGCCTTGCCGCCGTCCTGTCCCATCATGGCATTCGCGCCGGCGATGATGTCGGCCAGCACGACATGGAGCATGGCGTCTGCTTCCGGCTTGAGCTTGCAGTTCTGGAACAGGAAAGCGATCTGGCCGTCGGTCTTCTGCGCCAGCGCCCGGTACTGCTCCGCTGTCGCCTTGCCGGCGTGGATCGCCGGGAGTTCGGCGTTCAGCGCGTCGCGGATGCGGGTCATGCCCTGGCGCAGGCTGTCGTCGGTGGCCCATTTGTGGCCGTTGTCGAGGGCCAGCCGAGCCGGCCCGGCGGCCTCGTGGGAATGTTCGTGATCGTGGGACAGCGCGGGCTGCGTGCCCAGACACAGCAGCGCGGCGGCGGACAGGGTTACGGTAAGTCTTTTCCATTGAGTATGCATTTCTTTTCCTTTATTTCTTTTTCCCCGGTTCGTAGCAATGCGCCGGGATGTTTTCGTGATGGCCGAAATCGCGCGCCGACTTGTCCAGCGCACATTCGTGATCGACCCATTTGAGCAGCGTGCCGCGCGGGTTGTCGGCCTGGACCTGGGTGCAGGCGTTGGCGCACTGGTTGCACTGGGTGCAGGTGAACATGTGGCGCTTGATGCTGCGCGGTTTGATGCGCATCGGGCAGACGTTGTCGCAGGCGGCGTTGCAGTCGGCGCATTCCTCCGCACGGCGGCGGTCGAAGCCGATCACCAGCGCCTTGCGGTTGCCCATCCAGGCGAGGCTCTGGAACAGGCCGACCGCGCAGGCGTAGCGGCAGAAAAGGTGGCGCGCGAACATGAACTCGACGAAGAAGGCGAGGGTTCCGGCCGTCAGGAAAACGCCCTGGTTGCGCGTCAGGGTGCCATGCCACAGGTTGCCGTAGATTTCCGCCGGGGGCAGCAGGTAGGTCAGCAGCGCGATGGCCCACAGGAAGGCGAAGGCGATCACCAGCGGCAGCAGCACCAGCCAGTAGAGCGGGTAGGCCTTGGTGATGCTGCCGTCCGCATTTTTTTCCGGCAGGGGGTGGCGGTCCCACAAACTCTGCCTGCCGATGGCGCGGCGCATCAGCTGGTTGATGGTTTCCACCACCGAAAAATGGGGGCACAGCCAGCCGCAGTAGAGGCGGCCGTATTTCCACGAGATCCACACGCCGAAGGCGATGGTGCCGAGGATCGGCAGGCCGCCGCGCAGCACGATGTTGATGGCGGCCTGGGTGGCGTCGATTTTCCCCGCGACGAAGTCGTCCAGCCCCAGCGTCCAGTGCATGCCGAGGAAGAAGAAGTGCTTGAGGTTGAGGTCGAGGCGGAACAGGTCGAACACCGGCGCCAGCAGGAACAGCATGAAGAATCCGGCCTGGGCCAGCAGGCGGTTGCGCTGGATATTAGCCATGGAAATTCCAAACCGTAGGTTGGTGCTGAACGAAGTGATGCCCAACATGACAGATACGCCGATGTTGGGCATCAGCCTTCGGCTTCAGCGCCAACCTACGAGAAATGGCGATGCCTATGGGTTGCATGGCCTGCCCAGCAGCGGGTATATGAAGATCTGCCCGGCCATCGCCTTGGCTAGGCCGAGAATGCCCAGCAAAACCAAGGTGGAATGACAGGTGGTGAAATAGATGATGGCCACGGTCCAGGTGTTGACCGAGGTGTAACCGCCAAGCAGGAAAATGGCGAGGTTGGCGATGATCAGCAAAACGCCGGCCCAGATGCTGGCGCTCACGGTCTGCCTGAGGTGGCACACGGCCAGCGCCGATGCAGAGGCACGGTGCTTGAAATACAGGCGCAGCAGGATAATGAAGCACAGCCCGGGCAAGAGCAGCAGGTTGGCGATGTAAAGCGCCTCCGCTGCTACCGCGAGCGTTTGTCCGGGTTTTTCATGGTCATCGGCCGAAGCTGGCATAGACGATCTCCATCAGCGCCTCGGCGGTTTCCTCGTCGTCGGTGAGCGGTTCCACCAGCGCGGCGCGGCAGGCTTCCACCGGGTCGAAGCCGCTGCCGATCAGGGTGGCGGTATAGACCAGCAGGCGCGTGCTGGCCGCCTCTTCCAAGTCGTGCTCCTTGAGGGCGCGCAGGCTGTTGGCCAGGTTGACCAATCTCTTTGACAGCATCGCATCGGCGCCGGTTTCGCCGATGACGATCTGTTGTTCCAGCTCCGACGCCGGGAAATCGAAGCGCAGGCTGACGAAACGCTGGCGTGTGCTGGGCTTCATGCCCTTGAGGAAATTCTGGTAGCCGGGGTTGTAGGACACCACCAGCATGAATTCCGGCGGCGCGTCGAGAATCTCGCCGGTGCGTTCGATGGGCAGGATGCGGCGGTCGTCGGACAGCGGATGCAGCACCACAGTGGTGTCCTTGCGCGCTTCCACCACTTCGTCGAGGTAGCAGATGCCGCCCTCGCGCACCGCGCGGGTGAGCGGGCCGTCGTTCCAGTAGGTCACGCCGTCGCCGATGAGGTGGCGCCCCACCAGGTCGGCGGCGGTGAGGTCGTCGTGGCAGGCCACGGTGTAGAGCGGCAGGCCGAGTTTCATCGCCATGTGAGACACGAAGCGCGTCTTGCCGCAGCCGGTCGGCCCTTTGATCAGCAGGGGCAGGCGGTTGCGATAGGCGTGCTCGAACAGCTCGATTTCGTTACCGTGCGGTTTGTAGAAAGGCAGTTCGCTCATTTTTTGACCCATCGCAAAAGTTTGCTCAAGTCTAAGTGAACCTGCCGGCCATTAAATTGATCGCAGTCAAGTAAATGGGAGGGCGTTCCTCCTATGTCGTCGCTATCATCCGGTAGCTCGGATTCTCTATCGCCTGCACCGCCTGCGCCAACGCCTCGATGGCCTGTGGGCGAGTGAAGCCGCGCCGCCAGGCCAGGGCGACGCGGCGCGAAGGTTCAGGTTTCTCGAAGGGAATGGCGCGCACCATGTCCGAGCGGTAAGGGCCTGCCATGGCGCTCGCCGGCAGGACCGAGATGCCGTAACCGGATGCCACCATGCAGCGGATGGTCTCGATGGAATGGCCCTGGTGCAGCGAGCCCTCGGCATGGCTGATGTCTGGGCAGGCATCGAGCACCTGTTCGCGGAAGCAGTTGCCGGCCTTGAGCACCAGCACGTCGTCGCCGCGCACTTCCTCGGAGGCGATTTTTTTACGTCTGCCCCAAGGGTGCCCCTGAGGCACGATTACCTGGAACGGCTCGTCGTAGAGCGGGCGGGTAAGGATGCCGGGGATGTCGAAGGGCAGGGCGATGATGGCGGCGTCCACCGTGCCGTATTTGAGGAAATCGGCCTGCATGGCGGTCATGTTCTCCTCGATGTAGAGGGTCATTGCCGGCATCGTGCGGCGCATGGAGGCAATCAGTTCCGGCAGCAGGTAGGGACCGATGGTGTGAATTACCCCGAGACGGAATTCCCCGGTCAGGGGGTTGCGGCCGGTCTGGGCCACCATTTCCACGCGCCGGGTTTCGTCCAGTGCACGGCGCGCCTGGGCGACTACCTGGTGGCCCAGGTCGGTCAGGGCGACATGGCCCTTGGCGCGTTCTATCAGCTGCACCCCCAATTGGATTTCGAGATTCTGCAAGGCGATACTCAGGGTCGGCTGGCTGATGTGGCAGCGCTCGGCCGCCCGGCTGACGGAACCCTCGTCGGCGAAGGCGACCAGGTAACGCAAGGAAGAAATTTTCATCGAATCATCCTTTCAGAAGTGCACGGTATAGCTGGAAGCTATGCAACGTATTTAAAAAAACAATAAACAAATCATTGACTTACGAATTGCCGCAATACTACCATGCGAACTAACAAGATAACAGCATCCGAAAAGCTTTTTTCAACGAAGAAGGAGAAACACCATGTCGAAACAGCGCATTTTGTCCCTGACCCTTGCCGTGGCGGCGTCGATTGCCGTCAGCGGAGCGGCATATGGCCTGGACAGCAAGGAGCCGATCCAGCCCATCGCAGCAGCCAAGACCAAGAATCCGGCCCTGGCCGAGCTCGGCAAGAAACTATACTTCGATGCCCGCCTGTCCAAGTCCGGTTTTATTTCCTGCAATTCCTGCCATAACCTTTCCATGGGCGGCACCGATAACCTCAAGACCTCCATTGGCGACCACTGGCATGAGGGCCCCATCAACGCGCCCACCGTTCTCAATTCCAGCATGAATGTGGCGCAGTTCTGGGATGGTCGCGCCGCGGACCTCAAAGCCCAGGCGGGCGGCCCCATCGCCAACCCGGGCGAGATGGGCTTCACCCATAAACTCGCGGTCGACGTGCTGCAGTCGATCCCTGCTTACGTCGCCGAGTTCAAGATGGTGTTCGGTTCCGACCAGGTGACCATCGAGGAAGTAACCAAGGCCATCGCCGCCTTCGAGGAAACCCTGGTAACGCCGAACTCGCGTTTCGACAAGTGGCTGAAGGGCGACAAGAAAGCCTTGAACGCCAACGAGGTCTCCGGCTACAAGCTGTTCAAGGAGAGCGGTTGCGTGGCTTGCCACAACGGCCCTGCCGTGGGCGGCAATTCCTACCAGAAGATGGGTGTGGTCGAAGCCTACAAGACCGCCAGCAAGGCGGAGGGACGTTCGGCGGTAACCGGCAAGGATGCCGACCGCTTCAACTTCAAGGTGCCGACCCTGCGCAACGTGGAGTTGACCTATCCCTACTTCCACGACGGCGAGGCGGCCACCCTCAAGCAGGCAGTCGAAACCATGGGCCGCATTCAATTGGGCAAGAAATTCAGCGATGACGAAAACGCCAGGATCGTGGCCTTCCTCAAGACCCTGACCGGCGACCAGCCGTCATTCAAGCTGCCGATCCTGCCGCCGTCTTCCGACCTGACGCCGCGTCCGCAGCCTTTCGGCAAGTAGGCCGATTAAATGTGACAAGGGGGGCCATGCTCCCCTTTTTTTGTGCTAGCCGAGTGCCTTGAAATAGGCCACTGTAATCAACCCCATCACCAGCAGCAGCCAGCCCAGCACGATGCCGCGCCACAGCCAGCGCGTGCGGCGCAAACCCATGAAGTAGTTGGCCACCATCTGCACCTTTACCGCGGCGGTGCCGAGTACGGTGAGCATGACGGCCATGCCGCCCAGGCCGGCTTCGCCGATGGCGTAGGTGGTCCCGGTGAGCAGCATGAGGACCAGCCAGATGAAGGTGCAGGGGCGGATGAAATGGGGTTTGTGCGGCGTATCCATGCTCGGAACTCGTTAATCCTGAAAAAAATAATCAGCCACAGAGAACACAGAGGACACAGATGAAGAGCAGGCAAACCGTAGAAATTTTCATCTCTGTGTCCTCTGTGATCTCTGTGGCTTGAATTGCAGTTAGTGAATCACGTAAACCAGTGGGAACAGGATGATCCACAGCAGGTCAACCATGTGCCAATAGGAGGCGCCGGTTTCCACGCCGGTGTGATTCTCCACGCTGTAGCCGCCGCCTCGCGCTTTCAGCATCACCGCGGCGAGGATCACCATGCCGAGGATCACGTGCATGAAATGGAAGATCGTCAGCGACAGGTAGAACATGTAGAAGGTGTTGCTGCTGAGCGTGATGCCGGCGGAGAACTTGGCGTGAAACTCGAACACCTTGATGACCAGGAATACCCCGCCCATGCCGATGGCGGCGGCTGTCCAGCGTGCGCATTCATCCGATAAACCCTGCTTGATGGCCGCGACGGCGCGCACCATGAAGTAGCTGCTGGTGATCAGCACCAGGGTGTTGACGGCGCCGGAGGTGCGGTTGAGGTGCTGTTGCGATTCGTCGAACAGCTCCACGTTGTGCGCCCGCGCAAACGCGTAGGCGACGAAGAAGACGCCGAAAGCCAGAAGCTCGGCGAAGATGAAAAACCAGATCGCCAGGTCGCCTGGCGGTGTGGCATGAATTTCGTGAGAAACGTGCGTATTGTTTATCAAAATAGTGGGTTATTAAGTTAAAAAAAGGGAGGGGCGCGAACGCCCCTCCAAATGAGAACACTTATGCTGCTGCGTGCGCTTCACCCTTCTTGCAGAAGAAGCTCCAGACGTAAAGTACCAGTCCGATCAGGAACACGAAGCCAGTGATCTCGCGCAACCAGTAGAACAGCATGACCTGGTCCTGCGCGGCCATGAAGCCCATCGGCGTGGTGCCCATGCGCTGCAGCCAGATCTGCAGGATGCCGGCGGCGGTGAGGAACAGCGTGATGAACACGATGGACACCGTCATCAGCCAGAACGACCACATTTCCATGATCTGTGCCGGGCCGGAGTTCGCGCTGCGTCCGCGCAGCAACGGCATGGCGTAGGAGATCATGGTCAGGTTCACCATCACGTAGGCACCGTAGAAGGCCATGTGACCGTGAGCCGCGGTGATCTGCGTGCCGTGGGTGAAGAAGTTCACCGGGGCCAGGGTGTGCAGGAAGCCCCACACGCCAGCACCGAGGAAGGACATCACGCCGGTACCCAAGGCCCACAAAGTGGCGGCCTTGTTGGGATGCTCGCGGCGACGGCGGTTCACCATGTTGAAGGCGAACACGGTCATCATGAAGAACGGGATGGGTTCCAGGGCCGAGAACACGGAACCGAACCATTGCCAGTATTCAGGCGTACCGATCCAGAAGTAGTGGTGGCCGGTACCGATGATGCCGGTGATCAGGGTCATGGCGATGATGACGTAGAGCCATTTCTCGATCACTTCGCGGTCCACGCCGGTGATCTTGATCAGCACAAAGGCCAGCATCGCACCCAGGATCAGTTCCCATACGCCTTCCACCCAGAGATGCACGGTCCACCACCAGAAGTACTTGTCCAGAACCAGGTTGGAGGGGTTGTAGAAGGAGAACAGGAAGAACACCGCCAGGCCCCACAGACCAAGCAACAGCACCAGGCTGATCGAAGTCTTGCGACCCTTCAGCACGGTCATGCTGATGTTGAAGAGGAAGGCCAGCGCCACGATCACGATGCCGACTTTGGTCGGTAGCGGCTGTTCGAGGAATTCCCGTCCCATGGTCGCCAGGATGTCGTTACCGGTCATCTGGGCAAGCGTGGCGTAAGGCACCGTAAGGTAGCCGACGATGGTCAGCGCACCGGCCACCAGGAAGATCCAGAACATGAGCAAGGCCAGCTTGGGACTGAACAGCTCGGTCTCCGCCTCCTCAGGTATCAGGTAATATGCCGCGCCCATGAAGCCGAACAGAATCCACACGATCAGCAGGTTGGTGTGGACCATGCGGGCCACGTTGAAAGGGATGGCGGGGAACAGGAAGTCGCCCACCACGTACTGGTAGCCCATGATCAGACCGAACAGAATCTGTCCGATGAACAGGCCAATGGCGGCGATGAAGTATGGCTTCGCCACCGCTTGGGATTTATATTGCATCTTTAATTCCTCCTAAACCGTTTTGTGTCAGGGTATCTGCTGGATTAGCCTTCAATGTTCGGCGGCCAGTTGTTGGTGTTGATCTCCGACGTCCATTTCAGGAAGGCGACCATGTCGTCGAGTTCCTGATCGGTCAGGTTGAATTGCGGCATCTGCCGGCGGCCAGGCGCACCGGTAGGCATGGCCTTGATCCATCCCTTGATGAATTCGCCGCCGCGCCGCTTGTAGACGTTGCCCAGTTCGGGAGCGAAATAGGCGCCTTCACCCAGCAGGGTGTGGCATCCGACGCAGTCGTTCTTTTCCCAGATGTGCTTGCCGCGTACGACGGAATCGGTGATGTTTTCACGGTGATCCCGTTTCGGCAGGTTCTGCACTGTGTCGAAGGTCAGGGCGAGAAACAACAGGAAGAAGAAAACGGCTCCTCCGTAGAATATGTTTCGCGCCATCCCCTTGGTAAATGTTTCGCTCATAACTTACCCCCTGAATAGCTTTTGATGGTTGGCTCCAAACCCGATCGTTTAGCTCTCCCCCCTCGATGGATTGAGGAGGAGTGCGTACAAACAGGTTCCTGATTGCGGCACGCTCACATTAGATTAGGAGGGGTCCCCATTCCTTGACTTGCGTCAAGATTATCGGGATCGGGGAATTTTCGGCCACGATACTTGTCCGCCGGGCTATGATTGCGGCGATTTTCGATAAGGGCTTACCCATGAACCTGGTTTTTCTCGTGCTGTCGGCCATGCTGGCCATGGTCGGGGCGTGGCTGCTGCCGCTGGTCGGCGACCTGCAGCGTGCCGCCCACGTCCACCTGGCGTTCGCGCTGGGGGTGATGCCCCTGATCATGGGCGCGATGACGCACTTCGTCCCGGTGCTGACGCGCACCGGCGCGGCGGCGCGCCAGGTGCAGCTTCTGGCCGGCCTGGCCTGGCAGGCCGGGGTGCTGGCGACCGCGTTTTTCGCCTTCAGCCTGCCCCCGTCCGTGCGCCTGTTCGCGGCCTTGCTCGCGGTGCTCGCCGTCGCACGCCTGGCGGGGTGGCAGTGGATGCGCGCCCGGGCGGCGCTGGGCAGCCCCCATCCGGGCGTGTACTGGTACCTGGCGGCACTGTTCTGCCTGCTGCTGGCCCTGCTCGCAGTGGCGGGGATGGATGCGTGGCCGGCGCAATATCTCGCGCTCAAGCGTTTGCATCTGCACCTCAATCTGTTCGGATTCGTCGGGCTGAGCGCCGTCGGCACCCTGCAGGTGCTGCTGCCCACCGCGGCCGGGCAACCCGACCCGCAGGTCGCCGCCAGACTGCGCGGCGATCTGCCGGCCGCACTGGGCGGGACCTTGCTGATCGCGCTCGGGGCCGCATGGTTGCCGCTGTTGTCCGCGCTGGGGCTGCTTCTCTGGCTGGTTCCCGTGGGGCGCTTGGGCGTCGCATGGCTGGCGCGTTACCGCAGCGGAATCTTTCAGCGCCATGGCGCGATGCCGCTCCTGGCCGCGGCGCTGGCGGGCGTTGTCCTCTCGCTGCTCGCAGGCGGCGCGCATGGCGCGGGCTGGCTGGATTCCACCGGCGTCGCGCACCTGTTCGTTTTTTCCTTCCTGTTCCCGTTGGTGAGCGGCGCCGCCGGGCAACTGCTCCCGTTGTGGTTTCGGCCGGGGCGCCAGACGGAATGGCATGACTGGGCGCGTTGCCGTCTGACTTTCGCCGCCGGCTTTCGTGCCTTGCTGTTCCTCGCCGCCGGCCTGCTGGTCCTGGCGGGCTTCAGGTGGGCTGCCTGGCTCGCGCTCGCCGCGCTGCTGCCGTTTCCCTTGGCTGCACTGGGCGTTTTGTGGCGCGCCCGGCGCGCTTGATTTGAATCAAGGATGGGTAGCGCTGTGCGTAATATCCTACTGTTTTTGTCGTAAATTAGGAGCATTACCATGGCGCAGTTCAACATCCTCCAGCCGGAAGCGATCTATCCCTTCGACGCGCGCTGCGTCGCCAAGCGTTTTCGCCATGCCGCCATTTTTGGTGCGCTCGATGCGCTCAATCCAGGCGAAACCATGCATTTCATGAACGACCACGATCCCTTGCCCTTGCTGGAGCAGATGCGCCAGCGCTACGGCGAGACGGTCGAAATCAAGTACGTGAGCCGCGAACCGGAGCTGATCGCGATCAATTTCACGCGGCGCTAGCGTTCGCGCGAACAATTTCCGCGTTTACCCGGTGGTAAGTGCGGCTGGCGGAAACGATGTTCAGCCACAGCCACAGGTTGGAGGCGCCGAACAGCAGCGCTGCCGGGTAAGCAAAACTTGCGGGCCATAAAACGGCTGCGAGGAGCGTGCCCAGCGCGGCGAAGTGCAGCCACATCTGCCGGGCGGTGCGGGTTTCCGGCAGGATTTCCCTGACGTTGGGCACTTTGGGCCCGCTCGGTCCGCGCCGGCTCTGCAAGTGGAACCACACCAGGAACGGCACAATCTTGTAGAGCATGCCGTTGATGACCGACATGGCAAAGCCGGCGATCATCAGCACGCCCAGCAACAGGCTGTAGCTTTGCGTCATGCCGATGGCTGGCGCGATCTGCGCCGTCAGCCACAGCGCAATCGCGAGCAGCAGGCACAGCAGACCGCCGCGCCAGAAATTCAGCGTCACGTCGGGCAGCTTGCGCCGTCGTTTCAACTGCAGCCACAGGGTGGTCAGCGCAAAGGCGGCAAAGCCTGCCGCCAGCAGGGTTCCCAGCAGTATCCTCAGCCGCGGCGCGTGGTTTGTCAGGGCGAGTCCCGGCAGCAGGACGAAAAGCGCAGGTGCCAGCCAGCGCGTGAGCCTGGCGGGGTAGTGCGGCGTGAGCTGGAACATCGGCACCACCTGATAAGCGACTCCCACCACCAGTATCCCGACCCAGCCTAGCAAGCCCCAGGTGAGGTGGAGATTGGTTAGCGCTTCGCGTGCCTGCAGCCACCATCCGAATGCGTAGTTGCTGAGCAAGGTCAGGCCGAGCAAGGCCGTTGCCGCAAGCATCAGGGCGGCGAGCCGCATCGCCCGAACGGTCATGTTGTGCGGCAGGGCGCGGCGCAGCGTGACGACGACCATGGCGGCGAACAGGAGCAGCGCTGTTCCCAGTGTCGGCATGGCAAGTTTTAGGGCAAGCGGCAGGGTGAAAATCAGGCCGGAACAAAGCAGGACAATGCCGCCCGTTCCCAGCGTGTGAACCAGGGCAGCGGTCAGCCCGGGTCGCCCCACCGGTGCGCCGGCCACGACCGGCAGCATCTGCAGGATCGCCCCCAGCATGATCAGCCCCATGTGGCCGAGGGTCAGCAGGTGGGTGGTGCCCAGCAGGGCAGGGTTCCAGCGGCTGCTGAGCAGATCAGGGCCTTGCCACAGTAGGACCAGGGCGGCGGTGAGCGCGAACAGGGGCGCGGTGAGGAAAAAGCGAAACGGCACCGCGAACGGCGGCGCCTGGTCGAGCGACAGGCTGGCCGGCTGGGTCATGGCGGGGTGCGGCTTGGCGCAGCCTGCTCCTTGCGCCAGATGAGTACTTCATAAGTGCCGTCGTCGTTGCTGTGTGACTGGTAGCTGAAGCCCCACTCTTTCAAAATGGGGAACAGCATGTAAGGCGTGCGGTGGATCAGCAGGCGCAGATGATCGCCGGGCTCAAGGCTGTCGATCGCCGCGAGGGTAAGTTCCATCGGCTCGGGCGGTTCCAACCAGCGGGCATCGAGTACGCGCTCGGCCATCGGATCAGGTCAGGGCGCGCATACGCCCGACCACCTCGTCCAGTTCGCCAGCCAGCGCCTGGTCGGCCATCTGGTACAGCATCTGCTCTTCCTTCATGTTGTGCTGCTGCATGATGATGAGCAGCGTGTCGGCGTCGCCGAGGAAGCTGTTGCTGTCCTTGCGCGCCATTGCGTCTGCCATCTGGTTGAGCAGGTCGGTCATCTGGCGATGTTCGGAGCGCATCATCGATGTCGGGCCTTGCGTCATGCCGGTGCGAGCCTCGAAGGCGGGGAACATGACTTCCTCCTCCATGGCGAAGTGGTGCAGCAGCGCATCGTGGAACAGGCTGAACTCGCGTGCGGCATTGTCCCAGTCGCCATGCGCGGCGGCCGCTTCCGCTACGGCGAACAGGTTGTCGCAGCGCTGGTGGTCGGGGGCGAGAAAATCGCTGATCGTGGTCATCGGGAAACTCCAGCAGAAATTGATGCCGAGAAACGGCTCGCACTAATTTTCGGGGTTGCCGGTGTTCGACGCATTGACCTGAATCAAGCATCCCGGTGCGGCTCTTAAAGCTGGAAATTCAGGGAACCGCCGATTTATTCGTCATTGCGCGGAGCGAAGCGACGAAGCAATCTGTAATTTGTTTGATTTGCCTGGATCGAGATTGCTTCGCTGCGCTCGCAATGACAATGTCACACCCTAGTTGTACCAGGATTTCGGCTGCGCTATTTCCCAGCTTTTCCGTCCCAGCCGGATCAGCCAGCCGGTGTAGATGAATGCTTCGAACATCAGGAATGCGAATCCCCAGAGGAGAACGTTCAGCAGCGAATAGTCGCCGACTTTGCTCACGTATCCCCAGGCTTGGGGCGGGTTGATCCAGTTGACCAGCAAAGGGCCGAGCCACGGTCCCAGCAGGCAGGAAAGCGTCGCCATGGCGGTCAGATGCATCGCCACCTGACGGCCCGAGGGCAGGTATTTGAACAGCACGCTTCCCTTATCCTGCTGATCCATGGCCCCCCCCTGTTCAGCGCTTGGCCTTGGCCGCTTTCTGCGGCACGGTCTGGAAGGTGTTCTCCACCAGCGGCGGCGCGTCGACCTGCGGCACGTGGCACTGCACGCAGTTGTAACGTGCGCTGGATACCTGTTTCATGATCTCGCCGGTTTGCTGGTTGCGGAAGTGGCTGTCGCCGATCTTGGGCGCATTCTTTTCCTTGAATTTTTCCGGGCCGTGGCAGGTCAGGCACTGGTTTTCCTCCAGCGTGATCTCGTCGAAATTTTCGGTGGCATGTGGAATCACCGGGGGTTGCTGCAGGAAAGTGCGCGTGATCGGTTTTTGCGATCCGGGGCGTTTCCCCGGGTTGAATTTTTCTTCCGGCGCCTGATCCGAAACCTGGGGGTCCACGCCGCGCAGCGAATGGACCGCGCTTTCCGCGGACAATGCCGGTGGCGTGGCGGCGAAAGTGAAGGCTGAAGCGGCCAGTGTCACCAAGGCGAAGCGCAGTGCGTTTTTCATGGTTGATCTCCTCTTTATAATGTCGTGGTTTCTGATCATGTTATGGCCTGTTGCCGAGCGCAGCCGTTTCCCCTCGCGGAGCGTTGTCGGCCACCTTGTTGTTGAAGCGCAAACCGAATCCGAATACTTGTTTCGAGCACACATCGATACAGCGGCCGCAGTTGGTGCAATTGGATGCTGTGATCACCGGCCCGATGCCCTTGCCCGCGCCCTTGAGCGCGGGTTTGATGACCTGCGGCTCGGGACACACGACAAAACAGTCCATGCAGTCGTTGCACGCAGACCGCTGTGCCGCTTTGACCCGCACCAGGCTGGTTTTGCCGATCAGGCTATAGAACGCGCCCACCGGGCAGAGGTGGCCGCACCAGCCGTCCGGGCTGACGAACAGGTCGAACAGGAACACCGCGAGAATGACGGCCCACGCCGTTCCCATCCCGAAAATCAGGCCGCGGTGCAGCATCGAAACCGGATTGAGCATTTCCCAGGCAATGGCGCCGCTGGCGGCAGCCAGAACCAGCGTCATGGCCAGTATCCAGTAGCGCGTCGCGCGTGAAAAACGTGCGCCGCCCTTGATGCCGAAACGGCGGCGCAGGCTGGCGGCGAGGTCGGTCACCATGTTGACCGGGCAGGCCCAGGCGCAATAGGCGCGTCCGCCTGCCAGCGCATAAAATCCGATGACGATGGCGACCCCGACGAGCGCGAGTTTTTCCGCTACGTGCCCGGCCAGCAGGGACTGTAGCAGCACATACGGATCGGCCAGCGGCAGGGTGTCGAGCGTGAGGCTGTAGGCCAGGTTTCCCTTGACGATCCAGATGCCCGCCCACGGGCCGATCAGGAACAGGGCGAGGATACCGAGCTGCGAGACGCGGCGCAGCAGCAGCCATTTATGGGCGCCCAGCCAGCCTTTCGCCAGTACGGCGTCGGCGCCGATTTTTCCGTTCGGGCTCACAGCTTATCTCCGTGCAGCGCCCTGGGTGCGCCGGATGGCGCTGCCGGTGCTGCATGCGGCGCCACGGCCTCGCCGCTCAGGCCCGGACCCTGTTCATACTTGAAGCCTTCCGGCAGGTTGTACTGGTGCTCGATCTCCGGCGCGACCAGGCTTTCTCCGGCCTTCTTCTTTTCTTCCCAGCCGAGGCGGTAGTGCTTGCCCAGTTCTCCCTTGGCAAGCTGGACCGGAAACACCTTGATCGCCGCGACGTCCAGCACGCAGGACTTTTCGCACTTGCCGCAGCCGGTGCAGTATTCCGAGTGGACCGTGGGCAGGAACATGGTGTGTTTGGCGGTGCGCACGTTGTGCGTGCGCTCCAGCGTGATGGCCTTGTCGATCGCCGGACACACGCGGTAGCACACGTCGCAACGCAGGCCGAGGAAATTGAGGCAGGTCTCCTGGTCGACCAGCGCTGCCAGGCCCATTTTTGCCTTGTTGATGTCGGTCAGCTGGTGATCCAGCGCGCCGGTGGGACAGGCCTTGACGCACGGGATGTCCTCGCACATTTCGCAGGGGATCTTGCGCGCCACGAAATAGGGCGTGCCGGTGGCGAGATCGTCCTCCGGCCTGGCCAGTTCGAGTATGTTGTAGGGGCAGTCGCGCACGCACATCCCGCAACGGATGCACGCGCCCTGGAAATCCGCCTCCGCCAACGCGCCCGGTGGGCGGATGGCGGTGGGCGGCAGGGCGCGCGCCTGCCTGGTGTACAAGCCCAGCCCCAGCCCGAACACGCCGACACCGCAAGCGGTCTTCGCCATGTCGAGCAGGAACTGACGCCGCGACTGATTGTTGCTGGTAACTGCCATGATCCAGGTTGGGGCGAGGGTTTAATTCCCCGCCCCACGCTCCCCCTTTACGCCTTAACGATCTTGGCCGCGCATTTCTTGAAGTCGGTCTCTTTCGAGATCGGGCAGGTGGCGTCCAGCGTCAGCTTGTTGACCAGGCGCGATTCGTCGAAGAAAGGCACGAATACCAGTCCGACCGGCGGCTTGTTGCGGCCGCGGGTTTCCACCAGGGTGGTGATTTCGCCGCGCCGGCTGATGACCTTGACCTTGTCGCCGCGCTTTAGGCCGCGCTTCTTGGCGTCTTCCGGGTTCATGAAAACCCAGGCATCCGGTACCGCCTTGTAAAGCTCCGGCACGCGCCGCGTCATGGAACCGGTATGCCAGTGTTCCAGCACGCGGCCGGTGCACAGCCACAGGTCGTATTCCTTGTCCGGCTGCTCGGCGGCGGGCTGGTAGGGCAGGGCGAAAATTACCGCCTTGCCGTCGGGATGGCCGTAGAACTTGATGCCTTCGCCTTTCTTCACGTAAGGGTCGTAGCCCTCGCGGAAGCGCCACAGGGTTTCTTTGTTGTCCACCACCGGCCAGCGCATGCCGCGCGCCTTGTGGTAGTTGTCGAACAGCGCCAGGTCGTGGCCATGGCCGCGACCGAACTGGGCGTATTCCTCGAACAGCCCTTTCTGGACGTAATAGCCGAAGGCGGCGGATTCGTCGTTGGTGTAGTTCTTGATGCCGTGCTCGTTGACTTTCTTAAGCTCGGAAAGCGGGAATTTGTTGACCTCGCCGTTGGCGTAGAGCACGTCGTACAGGGTTTTGCCCTTGAATTGCGGGGCTTTTTCCAGCAATTCGGCGGGCCAGACTTCCTCGACCTTGAAGCGCTTGGAAAACTCCATGTACTGCCACAGGTCGGAACGGGATTCGCCCGGTGCCTTCACCTGCTGGCGCCAGAACTGGGTGCGGCGCTCGGCATTGCCGAACGCGCCTTCCTTCTCCATCCACATGGCGCAGGGCAGCATCAGGTCGGCGGAAACGGCGGATACCGTTGGATATACATCGGAGACCACCACGAAGTTGGCAGGATTGCGCCAGCCAGGGTAGGTTTCGCCGTTGATGTTGGGGCCTGCCTGCATGTTGTTGGTGGTGGAGGTCCAGTAGAAGTTGATCAGGCCGTCCTTGAGATCGCGGCTCTGCCTCACCGCGTGCGATCCGATCCAGTCCGGAATGGTGCCGGCGGGCAGGTTCCAGATCTTTTCCGCGATTTCGCGGTGCTTCGGGTTCATCACCACCAGGTCGGCGGGCAGGCGGTGGGCAAATGTGCCCACTTCACGCGCGGTGCCGCAGGCCGAGGGCTGGCCAGTGAGAGAGAAGGGGCCGTTGCCGGGTTCGGAAATCTTGCCGACCAGCAGGTGCACGTTGTAGATCATGTTGTTGACCCAGGTGCCGCGCGTGTGCTGGTTGAAGCCCATGGTCCAATACGACACCACTTTCTTCTTGGGATCGGCGTAAAGCTTGGCGAGCGAGAGCAGGTTTTCCTTGGGTACGCCGGAAAGCTCGGAAGCTTTTTCCACCGTGTATTCGGAAACGAAGGTTTTGAACTCGTCGAAGGTGATCGGGCTGGAGTTGTTCGGGTTGCCTTTGGGCTTGCCGTCGGCGCCGGGGTAGCCGTTGTTGTTGGCCACCTGTTCGAGCGGGTGGTTGGGGCGCAGGCCGTAGCCGATGTCGGTGACGCCCTTCTTGAAGTTGACGTTCTTTTTGACGAACTCCTCGTTCACCGCGTTGTTCTGGATGATGTAGTTGCAGATGAAGTTGAGGATGGCCAGGTCGGACTGGGGTTTGAAAATCAACGTGTTGTCCGCCAGCTCGGTGGTGCGGTGGTCGAAGGTCGAGAGCACGTGTGTCGTGACGTCCTTGCCGGTGAGGCGGCGGTCGGTGATGCGCGACCACAGGATGGGGTGCATCTCGGCCATGTTCGAACCCCACAACACGAAGCCGTCGGCGTGCTCGGCATCGTCGTAGCAGCCCATCGGTTCGTCGATGCCGAAGGTGCGCATGAAGCCGGTTACGGCGGAAGCCATGCAATGGCGCGCATTGGGATCGAGATTGTTGGAACGGAAACCGGCTTTCATCAGCTTGGAGGCGGCATAGCCTTCCCACACCGTCCACTGGCCCGAGCCGAACATGCCGATGCCCTTCGGGCCTTTGGCTTTAAGGGTGGCCTTGCATTTCTCCGCCATGATGTCGAAGGCCTGGTCCCAGCTGATGGGGGCAAATTCGCCGTTCTTGTCGAACTTGCCGTCTTTCATCCGCAGCATGGGCTGGGTGAGGCGGTCCTTGCCGTACATGATTTTCGACAGGAAATAGCCTTTGATGCAGTTGAGCCCCTTGTTCACCGGTGCGTCCGGATCGCCCTGGGTGGCGACCACGCGACCGTCCTTGGTGCCGATCAGCACGCCGCAGCCGGTACCGCAGAAGCGGCATACGCCCTTGTCCCAGCGTACCCCGCTGTCACCTGCCGCAGCCAGCGCGGCCTGCGCGCCCGGCACGACAACGCAGGCTGCGCTGGCGGCGGCGGAAACGGCGCTGAGTTTTATGAATTCACGGCGAGTCAATTCCATTTTAGGTCTCCTCTGCTGATTTATTTTGAGTCTGTATCTGGTTCGAAATGGTGGTACACCATGGTGGCCGAGAGCACGTCGGGAAGCTCGTTCAATCGCCCGAACGTGTCCACCGTCGACTGTTCGTTTTCTTGTTCGAGGGTGACGATCAATTTGCCTTCGACATCGCTGACGTGAACTTCCACGCCGGCGACGGCAGCAAGCTGTTGATGGGCCTGGGCGGCACGCCCGGGGCGTGCGTGAACGACTACTCCGGAAATGTGCATGATGGCTGCTTTACCCTGATGAAAATATCAGGTGCCAGAGTGCGAGCAATCCGAGGCTGTTTCCTTGATATAGATCAATGATGCGAAAATATCCATTTCCCTCCTAAGGTCTCTGGAAAATGCGCAAATTTGCAATTTTTGGCAAATCAAAAAATCTTGATGTGTATCAATGTTTGGACATTTACCTTGGAACATGATGCATCCGTCAGGGGAAAACCCTGTTGTGTTCATGTGTTTAAATCTCAAAGGGGGTGTCAAATGAAAAAGCCGTATTTCGCTGCTTCGGTGCTAGCCATGTCGGTCGCCGGTGTCTTCAATGTTGCGTTTGCCGCTGATGAGGCCGCGCTGACGGCGGAACAGAAGGTAACCGCCTCCAAGATCTACTTCGAGCGCTGTGCCGGGTGTCACGGCATCCTGCGCAAGGGCGCCACGGGCAAGAATCTGGAGCCGGTCAACACTCTCAAGCTGGGCCATGCCCGGCTGGAAAAGATCATCAGCTACGGCACCGATGGCGGCATGGTGAACTTCGACGACATCCTCACCAAGGACGAGATTTCCCTGATGGCGAGCTACATCCAGCAAACGCCGGATACGCCGCCGGAATGGGGCATGAAAGACATGATGAACAGCTGGAAGCTGGTCATCAAGCCGGAAGATCGCCCCAAAAAGCCGATGAACAAGATCAACCTGAAGAACGTTTTCTCGGTGACCTTGCGCGATTCCGGCGAAGTGGCGCTGATCGACGGCGACACCAAGCAGATCTGGGGCATCGTCAAGACCGGTTATGCCGTGCATATCTCCCGCCTGTCCGCATCCGGACGCTACGTCTACGTGATCGGCCGCGATGGCAAGCTCGACCTGATCGACCTGTGGTTCGAGAAGCCCACGGTGGTGGCAACGCTTAAGGTCGGTATCGAAGCGCGTTCGGTGGAAACTTCCAAGTTCAAGGGTTACGAAGACAAGTACGCCATCGCCGGCTCCTACTGGCCGCCACAGTACGTGATTACCGACGGCGACACGCTCAAGCCGCTGAAGATCGTTTCCACCCGCGGCATGACCGTGGACGGCGAGTATCACCCCGAGCCGCGCGTCGCTTCTATCGTGGCGACCGAGGGCAAGCCGGAGTGGGTGGTCAACATCAAGGAAACCGGCATGATCAGGCTGGTCGACTACTCCGACATCAAGAACCTCAAGGAAACGACCATCGAGTCCGCCAAGTTCCTGCATGACGGCGGCTGGGATTCCACCAAGCGTTACTTCCTGGTGGCGGCCAACGCCTCCAACAAGGTCGCGGTAGTGGACACCAAGACCGGCAAGCTGGCCGCGCTGGTCGACACCAAGGCCAAGCCGCACCCCGGCCGTGGCGCCAACTTCGTGCATCCCAAGTTCGGTCCGGTGTGGGCGACTTCCCACCTCGGCGCGGACGTGATCACCCTGATCGGCACCGACCCGGCCAAGCATCCCCAGCAGGCGTGGAAAGTGGTGCAGGAGCTGAAGAACCACGGCAGCGGCTCGCTGTTCGTGAAGACGCATCCGAAGTCCCACCACCTGTATGCGGATTCCCCGCTGAATCCCGATAAGGAGAACGCCGAGTCCGTGACCGTCTACGACATCAGGGACCTGGATAAACCCCCGGTCATCATCAATGTCGCCAAGATGGCCGATCTGCCGGAAGCAAAGGCAGTCAAGCGCGTGGTGCAGGCTGAGTACAACGCCGACGGTACCGAGGTGTGGTACTCGATCTGGGCCGGCAAAACCGAGCCGTCCGCGATCGTGGTGCTGGATGACAAGACATTGAAGATGAAGGCCGTGATCAAGGACCCAAGGCTGATCACGCCGACCGGCAAGTTCAACGTCTATAACACCCAGCACGACATTTACTAGTATCTGACCAGAGCGCACCGGCGGAGAAGTCCTCCGGTGCCCTAACGAATTCGATAGAAACGGGGGAAAAAATGGCTGCTTCAAACTGGTGGGCAAAACTGCGCAGTCCGAGCATGAAATATTCTCTTCTGACCTTGCTCGGTGGCGGCTTCATCGCCGGCATCCTGTTCTGGGGCGGTTTCAACACCGGCATGGAAGCAACGAACCAGCTCGAGTTCTGCATCAGCTGTCACGAGATGCGGGACAACGTGTACCAGGAATACAAGAAAACCATTCACTATTCCAACCGCACCGGCGTGCGTGCCGTATGCTCGGACTGCCACGTTCCCAAGGACTGGTCGCACAAGATGCTGCGCAAGATCCAGGCCTCCGGCGAGGTATGGGGCAAGATCACCGGCACCATCGATACCAAGGAAAAATTCGAGGCCAAGCGCCTGGAACTGGCACGCCACGAATGGGCGCGGATGAAAGCATCGGATTCGCGCGAGTGCCGCAACTGTCACAGCTTCGATGGCATGGACAAGGAAAAACAGAAGAGCCGGGCCGCGAAACAGCATGAAAATGCCAAGAAGGACAACATGACCTGCATCGACTGTCACAAGGGTATCGCGCACCACAAGCCGGAAGGCATGACCGAAGACGAGGCGGGCGGTTGATTGCTTGCAGCATCACGGGATAAATGAATTCGCACAACATTTTGATCTGGAGGACAACATGAATAAAACAGTGATAACCGCTTCCGCATTGGGTCTGGTGCTGGCCGGCATGGCCGGTACCGTCTTGGCCGCGCCTGACTGGAGCAAGGTGCCGTCGCGCCAGGTGACGGTGTTCCACCCCGGCACGTCCGGCATCGAATGGATCATGAAGGGTACCGAGCACGGTGGTGCCAAGGGCTTGTCGAAAGGCGAGCGTTGCACGGGCTGTCACGAGGATGAAAAATCCCTGAAGATCGACATCGCCACCGACAAGATACTCAAAGGCGAGAAGCTCGAACCCAAGCCGCTCAGCGGTCATCCCGGCACCATCCCGGTCAGCGTGCAGGCGGCCAACGACGGCGCCAACCTTTACCTGCGCTTCAGCTGGAAAGAGCCCAAGGGCGGCGGCGAGCAAATGGACAAGGACAACCCGGTCAAACTGGCGGTGATGCTGGAAGACAACAAGGTGGTCGCCAAGGATTCCAAGGGCAAGGACGTGCTGATCGGCGCTGCAGGCGGCTGCTGGGGCACCTGCCATACCGACGCGCGCACCATGCCCGGCGCAGACGACAAGAAGACCAAGTACGTCGTCGGCGGTTCGCTTGCCAACGGCAACTACTACGACCTGATGCAGTGGAAAAGCGGCAAGGGCGCCAAGCCGGTGGACGGTTACGTTGCCGACAAGCGCGTGATGGAAGGCGGCAAGGCGCTGGTGAGCGCGGAAGGCAAGAAGGACGGCGACACCTGGACCGTGACCTTCACGCGCAAGCTGGCGGGCGGGGCGCCGGGGGATATCACCCTGGCTTCGGGCAAGACCTACAACATGGGCTTTGCCATCCATAACGATCACACCGCCGGCCGCTTCCACCATGTTTCCTTCGGTTACACCCTGGGAATCGACACCAAGGCGGACATTACCGCCGCGAAGTAATGATGTGGGCGGGTGGTCGCGAGCAGACCACGCGTGCTGTTCCAGGAAGGGGGGCTCAGGCTCCCTTTTTTGTGGCTTGCGGAAGAGTGCCAAGGAGTAAGGAAATGAAAGCTGCCTTGAAAATCATGTTGTTGCTCGCACTGTCCGGCGCCTGGAGTTTTCCGTGTCTGGCGGGCGAGGCGGCAGAAGTCCGGATCGAAGGCATGCAATTCGTTCCCCAGCATCTGAAAATCCGCGCCGGCACTAGCGTGACCTGGGTGAACAGGGAAAAGCGCAACAATCACTCGGTTTTCTTCGAAAAGGAAGGTCTGGCCGAATCCGATCGCCTGTTTCCCGGCGAAACCTGGCAGCGGACTTTCGACCAGCCGGGCAGCTATCCGTACGTGTGCGGCCCGCACCCTGACATGACCGGGACCGTGGATGTCGAACCATAAGCAGGCGTGGCTTACGATCGCGCTGGGGCTGGCAGCATGCGGCGCGTCCGCGGCTGCGGAAAGCGGAGCGCCTTCCGCCGAGCGGCAGCGCGAACTGGTTTCGCTGGTACGCAAGGATTGCGGCTCCTGCCACGGCATGACGCTCTCCGGCGGACTGGGGCTGGCCCTGCTGCCTGCCACGCTCAAGGACAAGCCGACGGAGAATTTGGTGGCCACCGTGCTGTACGGCCGGCCGGGCACGCCGATGCCGCCGTGGCGGGCGTTCCTGAGCGATGAGGATGCCGAGTGGGTAGTGGAAATGTTGAAAAAAGGATTCCCCGATGAACGTTAAGACATTACCGCAACTGATTCTGCTTGCAGCGGTCGTCGTGCTGTCCGGCTGCGCCACGCAACAACTGCGCGGAACCGGGGACCTTGGTGTGGTGGTCGAGCGGGCCAGCGGCAGCGTCGAGGTGGTCGAAACCAGCGGTCGCTCGGTGCTGGGGCGAGTTGCCGGGCTGGGCGACCTTTCCCACGCTTCGGTGAATTATTCCCGCGACGGCCGTTTTGCCTACGTTTTCGGCCGCGATGGCGGCCTGAGCAAGATCGATCTGCTGGAAATGCGCCTGGTCAAGCGCGTGATCCAGTCCGGCAACAGCATCGGCGGTGCCATTTCCCAGGACGGCAAGCTGGTTGCGGTGGCCAACTACACGCCCGGCGGGGTCAAGGTGTTCGATTCCGCCACACTCGACCTGGTGGCGGATATTCCCGCACTGGACGCGTCCGGCAAGGCTTCCAAGGTAGTCGGGCTGGTGGACGCGCCGGGTAACCGCTTCGTGTGGAGCCTGTTCGAGGGCGGCGAAATCTGGCTGGGCGACCTGAAGGACCCGGCGCATCTCGTGCTGCAGAAATTCACCCAGATCGGCAAGGAACCCTACGATGCCATGATCACGGCGGACGGGCGTTACTACCTTGCTGGACTGTTCGGCGAGGACGGCCTGGCCATGCTCGACCTGTGGCATCCGGAAGCTGGCGTGAAGCGGGTGCTCAATCATTACGGCAAGGGGGAGCAGAAGCTGCCGGTATACAAAATGCCGCACCTGGAAGGCTGGGCGGCCACCGGCAGCGAACTGCTGGTGCCGGCCGTGGGGCGCCACGAGGTGCTGGTGATAGATCAGAAAACCTGGCAGGAAGTGGCGCATATCCCGGTGCATGGCCAGCCGGTGTTCGTTGTGGCGCGTCCGGACAACCGTCAGGTGTGGGTGAATTTCGCCTTACCCGATAACGACACCGTGCAGGTCATCGATGTGGCTAGCCGCAAGATCGTGCAGTCGCTCAAGCCGGGCAAGGCAGTGCTGCACCTGGAATTCACCCCGCGCGGCGAGTCCGTATGGGTCTCCGCACGCGACGACAACTCGCTGATCGTCTACGACAGCGAGACCTTTGCCGAACAGGCGAAGCTAGCGGCCGACAGCCCGAGCGGCATTTTCTTCACACACCGCGCCAATCGGACGGGACTATGAACGCCGCGCAGGAGCTGCGTCTGCTCAACGATTACCAGCACGATTTTCCGCTGCTGCCGCAGCCGTTCGCGGCAATCGCGGGACGCCTCGGCGTCGATCAGGCCGACGTGCTGCAGGCGCTGACCCGCTTGCAGCAGCAAGGTACGGTGAGCCGGGTCGGGGCCGTATTCCGCCCGCGCAGCATCGGCGCCAGCACGCTGGCGGCGCTGGCGGTGGCGGAAGAGAGGCTGGACGAGGTGGCGCAGATGGTGAGCAGCTACCCTGAAGTCAACCACAATTACCAGCGCGAACACCTTTACAACCTGTGGTTCGTGGTGACTGCGCCGGATGAAGTTGCATTGCAGCGGGTGCTCAAGGAAATCGAGGAACGCTCGGGCAGCAAGGTGCTTTTTCTGCCCCTGGTGGAGGACTATCACATTGACCTGGGCTTCGACATGACCGGCTGCAAGCGCAAGAGCGACTCGTTCATCGAAAGCCATACCGGCGCGCCGCCGAAGCCCTACCTGCCGAGCGAGCAGGAAAGCCGGCTGATCGCCGCCATTCAATCGGGTTTGCCGCTGGTCGAGCGTCCGTTCGCTGCAGTGGGGGAAGCCGTTGGCGTGTCTGAAACGGATGTGATCGAGGGAGTGAGGAAACTCTTCCGGCTGGGCGTGATCAAGCGCCTGGGGGTGGTGGTGCGCCACCACGAGCTGGGTTACCGGGCCAACGCCATGGTGGTGTGGGATATCCCTGATGAGGAGGTCAGCCAGTTGGGGGCGTGTCTGGGCAAGCTGGAGTTCGTTACTCTGTGCTACCGTCGCCCCCGGTGCTTGCCGGCCTGGCGCTACAACCTGTTCTGCATGATACACGGCCACGATCGCGAGGAAGTCCTAGCGCGGCTCGAAGAGATGCGCCAGGGGTGCGGCCTGCAGCATATCGCGTGCGAAGTGCTGTTCAGCACACGCCGCTTCAAGCAATGCGGCGCCCGCTATGCGAGGGCGGCGGCGTGATGGCGCTGGATGCCCTTGACCGGGCCATCATCAACCAGATGCAGGGCGGCTTCCCGCTTTGCGCCAACCCCTATGCCGAAGTGGCGCGGCAGCTCGGCACCAGCGAAAGCGAGCTGCTGGCGCGCATCCAAAAACTACTCGACGGCAAGGTGCTGACCCGCTTCGGCCCCATGTACCATGCCGAGCGCCTGGGCGGCGGCCTGAGCCTGGCCGCGATGAAGATTCCCGCTGCGGATTTCGAGCGCGTGGCCGGAATCGTCAATGCCATGCCCGAGGTGGCGCACAACTACGCGCGCGACCATGCGCTCAACATGTGGTTCGTGCTGGCCACGGAAACGCCGCAAGGCCAGCAGGAGGCGATCGAGAGAATCGAGCGCGAAACCGGCTACCCGGTGTTCGACATGCCGAAAATCAGGGAATATTTCGTCGAGTTGAAGTTGAGAATTGAAGCTTGAAGAAGCGTTAGCCACAGAGAACACAGAGGACACAGAGAAAACAAGTTGCTTGCAACAAAGCAGGGCCTCCGCTAGGGGATGGAGCTGCGAAAGTGACCAACGCTCGTCTTTCTCTGTGTCCTCTGTGTTCTCTGTGGCTTGAACTGCGGTTTTCAGGTTTAACAAACATATAAGGCCACCGCATATGGATGCTACAGATCGCGCTATCGTCCTCGCCACCCAGGAAGGTCTGCCCTTGGTTCCGCAGCCGTATCACGCCGTGGCGGAGCAGGTCGGGATTTCTCCCGTGGAAGTGATGACGCGGCTGCACGCCATGCTGGAAAGCGGCGTCATTCGGCGCATCGGCGCGGTGCCCAACCATTATGCGCTGGGCTACAAGGCCAACGGGATGACGGTGTGGGACGTGGACGACGCGCGCATCGACGAGCTGGGCGAGCGCATCGGCCAGCTGGATTTCGTCAGCCACTGCTACCAGCGCCCGCGGCATTTGCCGGACTGGCCTTACAACTTCTTTGCCATGGTGCACGGTCACGACCGCGCTGAGGTCGAGCGCAAGGCGCAGAAGATTGCAGAATTGCTGGGCGATGCCAGCAGCGGCCATGAAATTCTCTACAGCACGCGTCTCCTAAAGAAAACTGGCCTGCGCATTTCCGTCTGACACGGGCTTCCTTGACCTGGATCATTCCTGCCGGCGGACTATGCGGATAAATTGAGCTTTCGCAACACCATTACGGAGTGTTCAATTGTTCCGCATCTCCCAATTCATGCAGGAAATCGCACAGCCCACGCCAATCGGGACGAAGCGCAATCCGCCCGGCCCGGTGGTGATCTGGAACCTGGTCCGGCGCTGCAACCTGACTTGCAAGCACTGTTACTCCATTTCTGCCGACAAGGATTTTCCCGGCGAATTGAATACCGCCGAAGTGTTCGAGGTGATGGACGATCTGAAACGCTTTCGCGTGCCGGTGCTGATCCTCTCCGGCGGCGAACCGTTATTGCGCCCGGATATTTTCGACATCGCGCAGCGCGCCAAGGCAATGGGCTTCTACGTCGGCCTGTCGACCAACGGTACGCTGATCGATGCTGGCAACATCGACAAGATCGCGGCGGTTGGCTTCGATTACGTCGGCGTCAGCCTGGACGGCATGGCGGTGACCCACGACAAATTCCGCCGCATGCAGGGCGCCTTCGATCTGTCCATGCATGGCATCCGCCTGTGCAAGGCGCGCGGCATCAAGGTCGGCATTCGCTTCACCCTCACACAAGATAACGCACAGGACCTGCCGGCCCTGCTACAGCTGATGGAAGACGAAGGGCTGGACAAGTTCTACCTCTCCCATCTCAACTACGCCGGACGTGGCAACAAGAACCGCAAGGACGACGCCTTTCACCAGACCACGCGCGCGGCGATGGATCTGCTGTTCGATACCTGCTGGCGCGACCTTCTGGCCGGCAAGCCGAAGGAGTTCGTGACCGGCAACAACGACGCCGACGGCGTTTATCTGCTGCTGTGGGTGAGGAAAAACTTCCCGCATCTGGAATATCACATCCGTGCCAAGCTGGAACAATGGGGCGGCAATTCGTCCGGCGTGAACGTGGCTAACATCGACAACCTGGGCAACGTCCATCCCGACACCATGTGGTGGAATTACACGCTTGGCAATGTGCGCGGGCGGCTCTTTTCAAATATCTGGACGGATATCTCGGACCCCATCATGGCCGGGCTGAAGGCGCAGCCGCGAAGCGTCGGCGGCCGCTGCGGTGAATGTGAATATTTTGCCGTCTGCGGCGGGAACACGCGGGTGCGGGCGTGGCAGGTGACGGGCGACCCGTGGGCGGAAGACCCGGCGTGCTATCTGAGCGACGAGGAAATCGGCGCAGTGCAGCTTGCCGTTTTGGAGGAGTGAACATGAGATGGATGCTTGCAGCCTGCTGCCTGTTTATTGTCTCGGCCGCCCAGGCCGGAGAGCCGGTAGAGAAGCTCTACGCCACGCATTGCGCTTCGTGTCACGGACCTGACCGGCTCGGCGGCACCGGACCTGCGCTGCTGCCGGAAAATCTCGAACGCCTGCGGCGCCCCGAGGCCATCAAGACCATCACCCAGGGACGCGCCGCAAGCCAGATGGCGGGTTTCTCCGACAAGCTTGCCAAAGACGAGATCGAAGCCCTGGTTGGATTCATCTATTCCAGCTTGCCGTATACCCCGGTATGGGGCGAGAGGGAAATTTCCGCTTCGCGCGTGCTATACGGGGACCCGGCCTACTTGTCCGACAAGCCGCTGTTCAAGGCCGACCCCCTGAACCTGTTCGTGGTCGTCGAACTGGGCGACCATCACGCCACCATTCTCGACGGCGACAAATTCGAGCCCATCCTGCGCTTCCCCACGCGCTTCGCCCTGCACGGCGGACCGAAGTTCTCGCCGGACGGCCGCTACGTTTATTTCGCCTCGCGCGACGGCTGGATCAGCAAGTTCGACATCTACAACCTCAAGACCGTGGCGGAAACCCGCGCCGGCATCAACAGCCGCAATCTGGCGGTTTCCGGCGACGGCAAGACGATACTGGTGGGGAATTACCTGCCGCATGCGCTGGTGTTGCTGGATGCCGACAATCTCTCGCTGATCAAAATCATCCCGACAGTGGGCCAGGACGGTAAGAGTTCGCGCGTTTCAGCTGTCTATCAGGCCGAGCCGCGCGGCAGCTTTATCGCGGCGCTGAAGGACGTCAAGGAAGTGTGGGAAATTCCATACACCGGGCAGACAGGGAAGAAAAAGACATTCCCGGTGCGCCGCATCGTGGTGGACGACTACCTCGACGATTTCTTTTTCGACCAGTCCTACAAACACCTGATCAGCACGGCGCGCGACAGCAAGAAAGGCCATGTCCTCGACCTCGACACGGGGAAAAAAGTCGCCGACCTGGATTTGCCCGGCATGCCGCATCTCGGTTCCGGCATTACCTGGGATTACCAGGGGCACCCGGTAATGGCCACGCCGAACACCAAGGAGGGCGTGGTTACGGTGATCGACATGCAGACCTGGAAAACCATCAAGCAGATCAAGACGCCGGGGCCGGGATTTTTCATGCGCAGCCACGAGAACACCCGTTATGCCTGGACCGACGGTTTCGCGACCGGCAACCCGGAAAGCCGCGACACCATGACCCTGATCGACAAGAACACCCTGGAAGTCGCCCATGTCCTGCGCCCCGAACCTGGTAAAACGGCGGCCCACGTGGAATTCACGCGCGACGGGAAATATGTCCTGGTCAGTGTCTGGGAAATGGACGGCGCACTGGTGATTTACGACGCGGAAACGCTGCAGGAAGTGAAGCGCATTCCGATGAAGAAGCCGTCGGGAAAATACAACGTCTACAACAAGATCACCCGCTCAGCCGGCACCAGTCACTGAGCATCATTGATCGCGCCACATTTTATTCCGGACTGTAGGTCGGCCTTTAGGCCGATATGTCGGGCTGAAGCCCGACCTACATTCGTTCAGCATCCACAGGTGCGGAACGGGGAAGGTTACTCGCCACCCATCCAGAATTCGTTGTCCATCGCCAGAAACTCGTCGTAGGGAATGTAGTGCGAGCCGTCGCATGAGAAAGTGAGGCCGACGATGCCGTTGAATATGTTGAGCGTCGCGGAGCGCAGATAGAACATTTCGTCCATCAGGCGCAATGCGCGGAATGACTCCAGCACGGTGCGGATCTTCTCGGCGGGGATCAGCGCGTTGCTTGGATAGGGCGTGCGCGGATAGGCGAGGCAGGTGTCCGGGTCGATCAGTTCCTTGATGTCCAGCAGGCGATAGCGATAGGGGTCTTCCATCACCCAGACGACGGCGCGGCTGCTGGAGAAATGCAGCATGACGTGGAACACGCCCTGGTAAAGCATCAACTCCGCCACCACTCCCATGACGGTATCGATATGCCGGTCCATTTCGCTGTCGGCGCGGGTCTGGTGAAAAACCGTGCCGCGAATCGAGGGGTCGCCCTTGATCTGGCGCCAGTATCTCGGTTCCTCGTAAAGCTTGCGCGTCAGCGGAAGGTCGCGCAGGCCGAAGTAGGCGCCGATGTAGCCCAGGGCGTTGCCCGCTTCGTCGCGCACGATTTGCAGGGCGGTAAGGGAAGGGCGCCGCTCGCGCAGGCTGATGTAGGCATCGGACAGATACAGCGCATCGCCACGCGCGATGTCTCCCATGTAGGGACGGTCGGAACGGTCCCGTCCGTAGCCGTCCTGCAGCCCATCGTGGCTGACGTTGTCGCTGATCTGCACGGCGTGGCTGTCGAGGGCGTAGAGGTGCTTGCAGTAAGGCAGGTTTTTCAACGCGTCGCGCAGCAGTTCGTCGAGCCGGGTGCGCTCTCCCCACTCCCGGCTACATTTGTCGGCTAGTTGCTGCATGGGCTCCTGTAAAAGGCCGATGAGCGCCTCGCGCTGGTGCGCGATGCTTTCCTGCAGGTTTTCCTTGGGTAGCTGCATATCTTCCTCAGTTCAATGCGCTGGCCAGCAGACGGCGGTACTTGCTCACCAGCGGGTCCTGTGCGCCGAGCAGAGTGAACACCGAGAGCATGGTTTTGCGTCCGGCATCGTCGCCGAAGTTGCGGTCGCGATGGATGATTTCGAGCAGTTGCAACAGCGCACTCTCGTATTGCTGCCGCGCGACCAGCAGGTTGGCGAGTTCCAGCCGGGCGGCGAGATCGTTCTCGTCGCCGGCGATTTTCTGTTCCAGCTCTGCCGGGTCGCCGGTTGCGCCTTTCTCGGCAAACTCCAGCCGGGCCAGCAGGGCGACTGCCTGTTCGTCGTTGCGGCTGGCGGGATCGACGATGCTGTCCAGCATCCTGCGCGCGGCGGAGATTCCCCCGCTTTCAAACATGATGGCGGCGGCGGAAATACGGATTTTATCGTTCCTGGGGTCGAGCGTGGATGCCTCAACCAGCCGCTTCAGCGCTTGCGCGGTGTCGCCTTGGCGATAGATTTCCTCGGCATCGAGGCGCAGCGCTTCACCGGGGGAGGGGATGATGCGATCCAAGAATTCCCTGATCTTGTCTTCCGGCAGGGCGCCGCTGAATTCGTCGACGATTTCTCCATCGACGATGGCCTTTACCGTCGGGACGCCCCGGATGCCGTAATTCATGGCCAGTTGCTGGTTGGCTTCGGTTTCCACCAGGGCGAGGAAGAATTTGCCCTGGTATTCCTGCGCCAGTTTTTCCAGCAGGGGCTTCAGCACCTTGCACGGCCCGCACCAGGTGGCCCAGAAATCCACCAGCACCGGCGTCTGAAATGAGCGCTCGATGACTTCCTGCTGGAAGTCGGCTTCGTTGACGTCGGCGGCAAACGCGGTCATGTCTTTCTCCGTAGCAAATCTTGATTTGGGCGATATCGTATCAAAAAGGCGGCATTTAAAGTTAGGCGGGGCTTTTCTGGTAAAATTCGCCGCATGAGTTATCAAGTCCTGGCACGCAAATGGCGGCCTAAATCCTTTGCCGACCTGGTCGGGCAAGAGCACGTGGTGAAGGCGCTTTCCAACGCGCTCGACCAGCAGCGCCTGCACCACGCCTACCTGCTCACCGGCACGCGCGGCGTGGGCAAGACGACCGTGGCGCGCATCCTGGCCAAGTCGCTCAACTGCGAAAGCGGCATCACTTCCACGCCCTGCGGCACCTGCAACACCTGCCGCGAAATCGATGCCGGCCGCTTCATCGACCTGCTGGAGCTGGATGCCGCGTCCAACACCGGCATCGACAACATGCGCGAAGTGCTGGATAACGCGCAGTATGCGCCGACGGCGGGGCGCTTCAAGGTTTACCTGATCGACGAAGTGCACATGCTGTCCAAGGCGGCGTTCAACTCCATGCTGAAGACGCTGGAAGAGCCGCCGGAGCATGTCAAGTTCATTCTTGCCACCACCGATCCGCAGAAGATACCGGTCACCGTGCTGTCGCGCTGCCTGCAGTTCAACCTCAAGCAGATGACGCCGGCCTCCATCGTCGGGCACCTGCAGCAGGTTCTGGAACGCGAAGGCTTGTCCTTCGACGTGCCTGCCTTGCAACTGCTGGCGCGCGCCGCGCAGGGCAGCATGCGCGATGCGCTGTCTCTGCTCGACCAGTCCATCGCCTATGGCGGCGGCAAGGTGGAGGAGGCCCAGGTGCGCGCCATGCTCGGCGCGATCGACCAGAGCTATCTGTTTACCCTGCTGGAACGGCTGGCTTCAGGCGATGGCGCCGGGCTGATAGAGTTGGCGCGGCAGATGGAGGAACGCAGCCTGTCGTTCGATGCGGCCTTGCAGGATCTTGGCGCGCTGCTGCACCAGGTGGCACTGGCACAGACCGTGCCCGAGGCGCTGAGCGAGGATTTGCCGGAGCGCCAGCGGATTCTCGATCTCGCGCAACGCTTCAGCGCGGAAGACGTGCAACTGCATTACCAGATCGCACTGCACGGGCGCAAGGATCTGAGCCTGGCGCCGGACGAGTTTGCCGGCTTCACCATGGCACTCCTGCGCATGCTGGCTTTTACCCTGGAATCAGCGCCCGCTGAGGCACCTGTCGCGAAGCGTGCCGTCGTGCCTGAAAAGCGCGATGTCGCCCCCGCCCCCACATCAATTCCCTCGCAGCATGAAGCGCGTCCTGCCTTGACAGCGCAGGAGCCCGCACCTGCTCCCGCGGCGCAACCTCAGGCTGCCGCAAGCGAACGGGCCGAAGTTGCTTTCAACGGCGATTGGCCCGCGCTGGTCGCACAGCTCGGGCTGGGCGGTATGGCCAAGATGCTGGCGCAGCATTGCGAGTTGAAAAGCCATGACGGCCGACGCATCGAGCTGTGCGTGCACGAGGAACACAAGCATCTGATGGAAAAGAGCTACCAGGAAAAGCTCAAGACGGCGCTGGAGAACTTCCTCGGCGGCGCGGTTTTCCTGACCATTTCCATCTGCAGCGTGACCGGCGTGACCCCGGCGAAGCTGGTGCACCAGGAAAAACAGGCGCGCCAGGCCGAGGCGATCGCCGCCATCGAGCAGGACCCGTTCGTGCGCGAACTGATCGAGGATTTCGATGCGCAGGTCATCGAATCAACCATTAAACCGAATTAGCATTAAACCGAATTAGCATTCAACCCCAATATTAAGCGGAGAGCGGAATCATGATGAAAGGTGGTTTGGGCGGTCTGATGAAACAGGCCCAGCAAATGCAGGACAACATGAAAAAGATGCAGGACCAGTTGGCCACGGTGGAAGTGGAAGGCCAGGCCGGTGCCGGCATGGTCAAGGTCACCATGACCTGCCGCCACGACGTCAAGCGCGTCAGCATCGACGACAGCCTGATGGGCGAAGACAAGGAAATGCTGGAAGACCTGCTGGCCGCGGCGGTGAACGACGCGGTGCGGCGCGTGGAACAGACCACCCAGGAAAAAATGGCCGGTTTCACCGGCGGCCTGAATTTGCCTCCTGGTTTCAAGCTGCCATTCTAGTGAGTGGTGAGCAGTAAGCTGTAAGCGGTGAGGGGTGTAGAGGCTTTTCACAGCTCCCCGCTCACTGTTCACTGCTTACCCCAAAAATGAAAACCCCCTCCAGTCTCGACAACCTTATAGAAGCCTTGCGCTGCCTCCCGGGCGTCGGTCCGAAATCCGCGCAGCGCATGGCTTATCACCTGCTGCAGCGCGATCAGCGCGGTGCGGAGCGACTGGCGCACGCGCTGTCGCATGCGCTGGAAACCATTCGCCACTGCGAGAAGTGCAACAGTTTCACCGAAGTCGAAGTGTGCGACCTGTGCCTGTCACCCAAGCGGGACGCGCACGTGCTGTGCGTGGTGGAAACGCCGGCCGACATGATGATGATGGAGCAGGCGCATTGCTACCGCGGCATGTATTTCGTGCTGATGGGGCGGCTTTCGCCCCTCGATGGTATCGGCCCGCGCGAAATCCACCTCGACCGCCTGGTGCGCCGTGCGACCGACGGCATCGTGCAGGAAGTGATCCTCGCCACCAATTTCACCGTGGAAGGCGAGGCGACCGCCCATTACATCAGTGAACTGCTCACTCCGCGCGGCATCAAGGTCACCCGCATCGCGCGCGGCCTCCCCGTGGGCGGGGAACTGGAGCACGTGGACAGCGGCACGCTGGCGCAAGCCGTGCTGGAACGGCGCAACGTCGCCTAATAGTGCCGTTTCCATACGCCGATTTTAAAATTGGTAGCCTGCAGTAAAGAAGGCGTCGGCAGGTCAGGACCGTAAACGAGATTGCCCCAGGAATTCAGGGTGTATCCGGCCCTGGTAGGTCTGTGGAAGAAAAACGTGGTTCGTTTACTCATGACCCCCGTTGGAATTTGAATTTTTCTTTATTTTTCCAGAAATAAAAAATGATCAAAATGTCAATCATGGCCATTGCCAGTTCAGCGACGACCTGTGCGACTTTGTCTGAGGCGGTAAATAGACTTATCTTGTGTTGTAAGTAAGCGGAGAAAATGATTGAGAACGATATTATGTTTATGACTGCGTATCTAATCCACGGTTCTTTCAAATACTTCATTTTATATCCTATTGATTTGATATCACTAGCTTTGACGACCAGACGTACTGATCGTCAAAGCCGCGTTCCGAGTTAAACGTGGAAATAACTTATCTCATAAAAAGCCACGTCACTCCATCCAGTCAGGGTCATAGTCCCAAGGGCCGCTACCGACAGAGTAACTAGTCCCCGACCACGGATCAATCCAGTAATCCACATCATCCACAGGTGAAAAATCTGGCGTAGGCGCACACGTAGGGCTGTTTGCGGCTGATATAGCACCGCCGAACAGACCCCCAACGGCACCAACAATTACCAACTCTCCCGCGGTTCCTAAAAAGGGGACCACAGAACCGCCTATTGCACCGACGAATCCAGCGGCAGTTGCCCCGGCGCCCGACCCTGCCATAACGGCATCGAAGCACGCTTTGGGATCTGCGCCACCACTTACAATCGCCAGTTCTTCAATAGTTACACAACGCATAACCAATACTCCTTGCTTGCAGAACGCTCATAAACCTTATGAGCACGGGTTCGGATTAGCGTCAGCCAATACCTCGCTAATCCAAGGACTTTTTTTGCGTCCGCATGAGGGCCAGGAATTTTTTTAGCCTCGCAAGCCAATCGGATATCACCCGCACACTGGTGACAACGCCCATATAAAGAAAAAACAGACGCGCAAAGTACAGGACAACATCGCCTGCGGAAATTTCAAGTACATTTCTTGGTGGGCACAGATGCAATTTGTCTATCAACAAGTAGAAAACAGCCGCAATAAGAAGGCCATGAATGGCTGCTCGGCCAAGGTTCGCTTGCCGGATGCTATTCACTATAGTCATATCTATCTCCTTTCTTGCGCAGGTGCGCTGGAACCTCATTAAAATTGCCTGATTGTGTAGCCATGTCTTCTCAGAAGACGAATTACCCCGCCTTCTCCACCGAGATGCATGGCGCCGACGGCAAACACGCACTCGCTACCATTGCGAACCATTTTGTCGATACGTTTCGCTTGTGTTTCATTGCGGCTGAAAATAAACTTTTCCACAGCTTTGCCAAATGCAGGAATGTTGGCCCGCTTGTCCAGGTAGTCTTCGCGCAAGGCATCAATGTCGCCTTTCCTAAACTGCCGGATAAGCCATTGCTCGGCTTCCCCTTGGTTTTCATCCGAATCAAGGACCTCGATCAGAAAAGCCTGCTGCTCCACTATCGTGAGACTGTCCTCCCATGCGACTTGCTCCCTGACGGTTTCAATTCCCAACAGAGGAACCTTCCTGGCAAGCGATCTTTGCGCCAGATAGTCGTCCAGGCTCTTGGATGCGGCACCGAAATTCCTTGGGAATGTATTCATTGCCGCCAAGAACGGGACGGCGGCGGCGGCCGCCCAGACTTTATCGCGATCAAGCTCTGTCGCCGGTTTGTGATACTTTCCCAGGAATTTAATGAGCCTGTCTCGCATTTCCGGAGTCAATAGGTCGCCAAGCACTTTGCCTTCGGGAAGCAGGGACGATCGCATCAGTGACGCCATCGTTGGAGCATTCGGAGGAAGAAGTTCCCTCGCTATGCATGGCGCCTGATCGAGAGCGGATTCAATTTCCGGCCTGAGCGGATACGTCAGTGCACCCGGAGCATGTGTAGAGCCAAAAACGTAGGCCGTTTTCCCGCCTTTTGATATCTCAAAAAAGTACCCTTTCTCCCCGGCCAATAGCTGAGGGGAAATCAATACCAAGGAAAGGAACGCGCATAGCCGCGATGCCTTCTTGATGACGCGATTTGTGTGAGTCGACAGTATAAAATTCATATTCCGTTCTCAAAGGTGGGGATATCTTGTGGTTCGTGGATCGAAGCCTGACAAGTATGCTCAGCGGCATACGCTGACTTCGGCAATTGGCCCGCCGTCTCTTTGCTTTTTAGAACGACAATCCGTTCCGCACTCGCGATAGATTCTTTTCTGTGCGCCACTTGAATTCGCGTCATGCCCAAGGGGTGAAGAGCGCCAATTACCCGGTGCTCGTTAAAAGCATCCAGATGGCTGGTTGCTTCGTCCAGAACCAGGATTTTTGGCCGTTTGTACAGTGCCCGCGCCAGTAATACCCGCTGTTTCTGACCGCCCGATAGGCTGCTGCCCATGTCTCCGACCATGGTCTGGTAACCCATAGGCATGGCATGGATTTCGTCGTGAATCGCTGCGATTTTCGCGCTGGCTTCGATTCGCTCCTGACTGGCATTGGGATCGAAGAAGGCAATATTTTCGGTAATCGAGCCGGCAAGCAGGGTGTCATCTTGCGTCACCGCGCCAATCAACTGCCGATAGGCCGGAAGACCCAGGCGGCGAACGGGAATGCCATCGACCAGAAGTTCTCCTTCGGTGGGTTCGAGCAACCCGAGGATGATCTTGAGTAGCGTGCTTTTTCCGCAGCCGGAGGGGCCAACGATAGCAATGGATTCGCCGGGGTCGACGATTAGATCAAGATGTCGCAACACCCATGGCTCTCCGTCGGCATAGCGGAAGCTCACATTACGAACTTCGATGCCTGGCTTGAGCCGCAACAGATCGGTTTCCACCATGGATTGCTGTTCGGTTGGCTCCAATGCAATATCAGCCAGGCGCTCGGCGTGGAGCCCGAGCATTTTCAGGTCGACCGCATAACCAATCAGCGCGTTTAGCCGTCCGGAAAATGTCCCGGCATAGCTGTTAAATGCCATCAACATGCCGATGCTCAGGGTGTTGTCCATCACCTGTTGGGCACCGTGGCTCAGTAGCAGCAGGGTACTGGCGCCAGTGACGAAGGTGGAAGCGGTAGAAAAGACCAATCCGAGCTTTTGTGTTTTTAAATCGCGGTCCATCACGTCGGTCACTAGGTGCTGCCAACGGGTGCGCCGTTCGGTTTCGTGTCCAGCGAGTTTTACGGGAACAATGGCCCGTAGCGTTTCCAGGAAATGGCTGTTTTCCTTGGCAGAAAGCACTAACCGTTCTGCACTGGCCTCCCGGAAAGGCGCGTAAAAGGCCCAACGCAACAGTCCATAAAGAAGCACAGCAGCAACGACGATCAGCGTCAGCATCGGGCTGTAGACAATCATCATGCACAGGGCCATGACCGTCATGATGCCGTCCAGCACGGCACTAATGATGCTGGTTGTTAGTGTGTTCTGGATCGTGGCAATTGAGCCGAAACGACTGACGATGTCTCCCAAATGGCGTTTTTCGAAGAAGACGGCAGGTAACCGCACAAGGTGGGCAAATAGACCGCCAGTCCATTGCAGGCGCACGTCCATCGAAACGCGCATGATGATCCAGGAGCGCAACAATCCAATGGCGGTCTGGATCAGTAACAGCAAGCCGAAACCAACGGCCAGGACCGAAAGTAGCTCCCGATCGGATGTGACGACAACCTCGTCAATAATCAATTGATTGAAAAGCGGTGCCACAAGTGCAAATATCTCAAGCGCGCCAGCCAGCAAAAACACTTGTATCAGTGTTGGACGTAATCCAATCGTGTGGCCTGCCAAGTCGCGAAGTCGCAACCTATTGCGTTCATCCACCTTGCGAAAGGTCGTGACTGGCGTTAGCTCAAGGGCAATGCCAGTGAAATGTAGGGAAACCTCGGAGAGTGGAAGTTTCAAAATTCCGATGGCCGGGTCGAGAATGGTTATTTCTCGCTTGTTTGCCTTTTCCAGAACCACAAAGTGGTTCATTTTCCAATGCAGGATACATGGCGTTCTGAGTTCGATGAGTTCGTCAAGTTCCAGTCGTAGCGGGCGACCGGCAAGCCCGATTGATTCGGCGTGACGAATGATGGTGGCCAGTGTACTTCCCTTCAAGGACACAGAAAATCGACGACGAAGATCTCCAAGGTCAACGCGATAACCAAACGCGTTGCTGATCATTGCCAGGCAAGCCAAACCGCATTCGCTGGCTTCTGACTGCAGGATAGGGCGAATTCGGCTCATGCCCGTTGGGAGAAGGCAAAAAGTGGTTCGAATAGCCACTCGATGATAGTTCGCTTTTCCTGAACAATATCTGCTTCAAGCGCCATGCCTGGTCGAAGCGGGTGGCGTTGTCCGAAGGCGACGATCTCCTGATCGTTCAGGGATACCGTGACGCGATACAGCGATTCAGGGGTATTTTGCCGACCGAATAGGGTTTGCAGTGACGGCGGCAAGTCGTTGGGAGCGAAGGCGCTCTGGCTCACCGTCGAAAGTTTACCTTGGTAGAGGCCGAATTTCTGATATGGAAAGGCGGCATAGCGAACCAGCACATGTTGGCCTTCCTTGATGAAACCAACTGTATGGGTTGGTATGTATAAATGTGCTTCGAGCTTGCTTGATTCCGGCTGGATAGCCACCAGATTTTGTCCGGATGAAACAGTTTGGCCGAGAGTAACGGCAATGGCAGAAACCGTGCCCGGACGGGTTGCTGTAATTGCCGAGGAGCGCTTGGCTGCGTTTTCGGTGCTTTCTTGATTCAGACTTGCCAATTCCTGATCCATGACCGCGAGTTCGCTGGCAAGTTGTATATCAGCTTGCCGCAACGCGATGGCGCTGGCGGCTTGCTCCTTTTTAATGCCGGTCAGGGTCCGCTCCAGTGATTTCAATTTGGAGTCTTGATCGATCAGGATTTCCTGTTGTTGTTGAACTTGAATGGCTGATACGAACTTATTGAGGACCAGTTTTTCGTAGCGCTGCACACTCGTCGCCGCGAGGTCTCTCCTCCGCTTTTGCAATGCAATCTCATCCTCGATATTTTCCAGTTCGATACCTTGGCTGCGGAGGCGGAATTCAATTGTCTGCTTTTGCAAGCGAGCAAAACTTTCTTTGGATTGCCTTTGTGACGCAAAGGCAATCCGCTTGTTTTCAATTTGTTCGCTGATCAGCGCAGCTGTTTCTTTGGTTCCATTCGCGAACTCGGTTGGCCTGTCGATATTCAGGATCATCAGCGTTTCCCCTGTTCGTACAGCTTGGCCTTCCTTGATGCGCAACTCTACGATTCGACCGAAGGAAGGAGCGGTGACATTAAGTTCGCCGCCTTGAGACACCAAAATTCCATTGACCCGGGATTTCTTTGCATAGGTGCCAAGAATTCCATAAGAAACCAGAGCTATTGCGAGAAGAACGGCAATGGCGGTGATAACCCAGGCAGGGACTGAATGCGTCGTTCGCAGTTCTCCTAGCAATGAAACGGCGTTCCTCTGGGATACTTCGGGTCTGAACAGTACCATTGAGATACCTTTATGGAAAATGACGTATGCATTCTAGGGAGATGCGATTGAAATGGCGATGCGGCATATGGGCGCATGCTAGGTATATTCACTCCAATAATAAAGTGGACAGCCCTCCATAAATATGTAGAGAGAAAAATGTTGCACTTGGTTTTTGACCGCGCCCCTGTTTGCCGTGGACAATATGAAGAAGCAAACCAAGGTGGCTTCTTCGAGCGGTTTCTGCCCCGGCCTAGTGGAGCAGATTATGGCATCCACGCGGGTCGTCTTTTCGTCGCTGTCGCCTGCAGTAAAATCCGTGTGCGGCTGTAACGACCATACCCGCAACGCCTGCGGCCTGTACATGGGCGGTGAACTGGAACACGTGGACAGCGGTACGCTGGCCCAGGCCGTGCTGGAACGGCGCAACGTCATCTAGATCGGTTCCAGTTTGGCGCATCACACGTAAAATGCGCCCGTTTTTGGTGCGTTAACGTAATTCCGCTTTTTCACCCATCGCCCTCTTTTTCCTGATTTACATCAATATCAATCAGTTGTCTTGCTGGCATGAGAATTGCAATATTGGCCGGATATGAAAATCCCTGTTACGCCATCCGAAACCCCGCTTCGCGTCCTGCTGGTAGATGAAACCTTCGAGCGCGCGGCGCTGCTCAAGCATGCGCTGCAGGAAGCGGGCTGCCGGATCGCCGCCCATGTCTCCGCCAGCGCGGACCTGCCCGGCCTGGTGGCAGAACTCAAGCCGGACCTGATCATTCTGGATACCGAGTCTCCCGACCGGGATACGCTGGAGAACCTGTGCATTATCAGGCGCGACCAGCCGCGTCCCATCGTGATGTTCACTCACGACGACGACAGCGACAAGATCCGCGCCGCCATTCGCGCCGGCGTCAGTGCCTACGTGGTGGATGGCCTGAAAAGCGAGCGTCTGCGCCCCATCATGGACGTGGCCATCGCGCGTTTCAACGAGTTTCAGGCCATGCGCGCGGACCTGGAGAAAGCGGAGAGCCAGCTTTCGGAGCGCAAGGATGTCGAGCGCGCCAAGGGCATCCTGATGAAGCAGCGCGGCTGGTCAGAGGATCAGGCTTACCAGGCGTTGCGCAAGGCGGCCATGGACAAGGGTTCGCGCCTTGCTGACGTGGCGCGCCAGCTGGTCGAAATCACGGAATTGCTGGGTTGAAAAATTCTGGCACGGGTATTGCTTTGAGGTAATCAAGAGCCCAACGGCGGGCTGCAGCAAATGAATCGAATCTGAGCCGACCAACGACGGTCGGCTGCAAAGGACAAAGGCGTCCATTCGCGGGAGCAATCCCTCTCGCGGATGAGACGCCTTTTTTGTTTTGTTTTTTTATCCAGGAGATAAGCCATGAGTGAAGATTTCAAAAACAGCCGGAGAGATTTCATGAAAAAAGGTGCGACTTTATTGGGGGCCGGGGCCTTGATGTCCATGGTCGACCCTGCCATCCGCAGCGGGGCGTGGGCGGCAGGTTCCGATGCGCCGGAAAAAACCGAAGTGAAAGTCGGCTTCATCCCGTTGACCGATTGCGCTTCGGTGGTGATCGCTTCGGTGATGGGCTTCGACAAGAAATACGGCATCAAGATCGTGCCGAGCAAGGAGGCCTCCTGGGCGGGGGTGCGCGACAAGCTGGTGAACGGCGAACTCGATGCTTCCCACGTGCTGTACGGCCTGATCTACGGCGTGCAGATGGGCATCGGCGGACCGAAGAAAGACATGTCCGTGCTCATGACCCTCAACCACAACGGGCAGGCCATCACGCTCTCCAACCAACTCAAGGCCAAGGGCGCGGTGGACGGCACCAGCCTGGCGGCGCTGATCAAGAAGGAACCGCGCGAATACACCTTCGCCCAGACCTTCCCCACCGGCACCCACGCCATGTGGCTGTACTACTGGCTGGCCAGCTACGGCGTGAATCCCTTCGCCGACGTCAAGAATATCACCGTCCCGCCGCCGCAGATGATCGCCAACATGCGCGTCGGCAATATGGACGGCTACTGCGTTGGCGAGCCGTGGAACGCGCGCGCCATCCGCGACAACGTGGGATTTACCGCCGCCACCACCCAGGACATATGGAAAGACCACCCGGAAAAAGTGCTCGGCACTACCGCAGAATGGGTGGCGAAATATCCCAATACCGCCCGTGCCCTGATCATGGCCGTGCTCGATGCCTCCAAATACATCGATGACATGAAGAACCGTTCCGGCGTGGCCAAGATCATCGCCGAGAAGTCCTACGTCAACACCGATTTCGACTCCATCGAGGATCGCATGCTGGGCCAGTACGACAACGGCAACGGCAGGAAATGGCAGGACGCCAACTACATGAAGTTCTACAGCGAAGGCACGGTGAATTTCCCCTACCTTTCCGACGGCATGTGGTTCCTCACCCAGCACAAACGCTGGGGCCTGCTCAAGGAAGACCCGGACTATCTGTCCGTGGCGAAAAAGGTTAATCAGATCGAACTCTACAAGCAGGCCGCGACCCAGACCAAGACGCCGATCCCCAAGGACGTCATGCGCAGCAGCAAGATGATCGACGGCACGGTATGGGACGGCAAGAACCCCAAAGCCTATGCCGCCGGGTTCAAGATCAAGGCGTAATCAACTGACGATAATTTTGAAAGGTACACATCATGACCCCCGAAAAAATTGCACTGGTGCGCAGCAGCTGGCAGCAGGTTCTCCCAATCAAGGACACAGCGGCGCAGTTGTTCTATGGCCAGCTGTTCGAGCTCGATCCCTCCCTCCGCGGCATGTTCAAGGGCGACATGTTCGAGCAAGGCCGCAAGCTCATGGCGATGATCAACACGGTCGTCAACAGCCTGGACAAGCTCGGCCCCATTCTGGAGACGATTGAAGAGATGGGGCGGCGCCATGTCGCTTACGGCGTGACGGAGGCGCACTACGACACCGTGGGCAGCGCGCTGATCTGGACCCTGGGTAAGGGGCTGGGGGAGCAGTTCACCCCGGCAGTCAAGGATGCCTGGGCGGAAGCCTATGGCACGCTGGCATCCGCTATGAAACAGGCCGCTTACGCCCCGGCATGAAAGTCCCGGCCGCCCGGTGAAGTGCGCCGGGTGGCTGGCTCATGCGCCTGTAACAGGAGATTCAAGATGAGTGCGATCCAGGTAACAAATGAAAGTTTGGAAAAAATCATGTCAGATTCGGAAACCGTGGTGACAAGCAAACCGCTCGCAGCAGTTGCGTCTGTTGAGAAAACCGAGCCTGGCGAAAGCCTGCCAGGCAGGATTGGGCGAATGGCCGGGGACGTTATCAAGGGGCTGCTCCCGCCGGTGCTGGGGCTGGCGCTGTTCGTCGGCATCTGGGCGCTGATATCCCAGACCAGCCCGCAATTGCCCGGGCCGCTCAAGACCTGGGCATCGGCGCAGGAACTGTTCAGCGACCCGTTCTACAACAAGGGCCCGAACGACCAGGGTATCGGCTGGAACATCCTGGCTTCGCTGCAGCGCGTGGCGATCGGCTTCGGCATGGCGGCGGCGCTGGGCATTCCGCTGGGCTTCATGATCGGGCGTTTCAAGTTCCTCAGCGCCATGGTGTCGCCCATCGTCAGCCTGTTGCGCCCGGTTTCGCCGCTGGCGTGGTTGCCGATCGGCCTGCTGGTGTTCAAGGCGGCCAATCCGGCGGCGATCTGGGTGATTTTCATCTCCGCAATCTGGCCCATGATCATCAACACCGCCGTGGGCGTGAACCGGATCCCGCCGGACTACATGAACGTCGCCAAGGTGTTGAACCTGTCGGAATGGAAGATCTTCACCAAGATCCTGTTTCCCGCCGTGCTGCCCTACATGATGACCGGCATCCGTCTCTCCATCGGCGTGGCCTGGCTGGTGATCGTCGCGGCGGAAATGCTGACCGGCGGCGTCGGCCTGGGCTTCTGGGTGTGGGACGAATGGAACAACCTCAACGTGGAACACATCATCATCGCCATCTTCGTGGTCGGCATCGTCGGGCTGCTGCTGGAACAGATGCTGATGCTGCTGGCAAAACGATTTAACTACGAGTGAGGAGTGAAGAGTGAGGAGTGAGGTGTAAAACCTCCGCTCCTCACTCCTAACACCTCACTCCTCACGGGAGCCAATAATGGATAAATACGTACAAGTAGAAAACGTGCGCATGGTGTTCAACACCAAGAAAGGCCCCTTCGTGGCGCTGCGCGACATCAACCTGAACATCGATCAAGGCGAGTTCATCGCCCTGATCGGCCACTCCGGCTGCGGCAAGTCCACGCTGCTCAACCTGGTGGCGGGGCTGACGCTGCCCAGCGACGGGGCGATGCTGTGCGCCGGGCGGGAAATCGCCGGCCCCGGCCCGGAGCGCGGGGTGGTGTTCCAGAACCACAGCCTGCTGCCCTGGCTGACCTGCTTCGAGAATGTCTACCTGGCCGTGGAGCGCGTGTTTGGCCAGGCCGAGAGCAAGGCCACGCTGAAGAAGCGCACCCACGAGGCATTGGAGCTGGTGGGACTGACCCATGCTGAACACAAGCATCCGCACGAAATTTCCGGCGGCATGAAGCAGCGCGTCGGCATCGCCCGCGCCCTTTCCATGCAGCCCAAGGTGCTGCTGCTGGACGAGCCGTTCGGCGCCCTGGATGCACTCACCCGCGCCCACCTGCAGGACGAGCTGATGAAGATCACGGCGGAGACGCACAGCACCGTGGTCATGGTGACGCACGACGTGGACGAGGCGGTGCTGCTGTCCGACCGCATCGTGATGATGACCAACGGGCCGGCGGCGACCATCGGCGAGGTGCTGCGGGTCGACCTGCCGCGCCCGCGCGACCGCCTGGCGCTGGCCAACGACGCCAAGTACCACGAATACCGCGGTGCGGTGCTGGATTTCCTGTATCGGCGCCAGATGCGCCCTGCCGCCTGAGGAGAACGAAATGGAAAACTGGCTGAAAGTCTGTTCCCTGGAGGAAATCCCGCGTCTCGGCACGCGCCAGCTGAAGCATGGGGAGAAGAACATCGCCCTGTTCCGCACCGACGACGACCAGGTGTTCGCCCTGCTCGACCGCTGCCCGCACAAGAGCGGACCGCTGTCGCAGGGTATCGTGTGCGGACGGCATGTGACCTGCCCGCTGCACAACTGGAATATCGCCCTCGAAGACGGCAAGGCCATGGCGCCGGACGTGGGTGAAACCAGCCCCTATCCGGTCAAAATCGAGAGCGGTTCGGTTTTTATCCGGCTATAAAATCATGGCCGAAACGAAATCCATCTGCTGTTACTGCGGCACCGGCTGCGGGGTGATCGTCACCAGCGACGGCGCCCGTGTCACCGGCGTGCGCGGCGACCCGGATCATCCTGCCAACCGCGGCCGGCTGTGCACCAAGGGCGCCAACCTGCATCTGACCGTGCGCAGCGATGCGACTCGCGTGCTGCAGCCGGAACTGCGGCCGTCGCGTGGCCTGGAGCGCCGCGCCTGTGGCTGGGACGAGGCGCTGGATACCGCAGCAGAGCGCTTTGCCGCCGTGATCCGCGAGCACGGGCCGGACAGCGTGGCGTTTTATGTCTCGGGCCAGTTGCTGACGGAGGACTACCACGTTTTCAACAAGCTGGCGCGCGGCCTGGTCGGCACCAACAACATCGATTCCAACTCGCGCCTGTGCATGTCTTCGGCGGTGGTGGGCTACAAGACGACGCTCGGCTCGGATGCGCCGCCGGCCTGCTACGACGATATCGAACAGGCGAAGTGCATATTCATCGCCGGCGCCAACCCGGCGTTTGCCCACCCCATCCTGTTTCGGCGCGTCGAAGCAGCAAAAAAATCCAATCCGGACCTGAAACTGATCGTGGTCGATCCGCGCCGCACCGACACCGCAGCCAGCGCCGACCTGCACCTGGCCATCCTGCCCGGCACCGATGTGGCACTGTTCAACGGCATGCTGCACGTGCTGCTGTGGGATGGACTGGCGGATTTCGAATTCATTCGCGCCCACACCGAAGGCTTCGATGCCCTCAAGGCCACGGTGCGGGAATACACGCCCAAAATGGTGGCGCAGATCTGCGGCGTGACCGAAGCGCAAGTCGTCCAGGCGGCGCAATGGTTCGGCCAGTCCGGGGCGACGCTGTCGCTATATTGCCAGGGCCTGAATCAATCCACCCACGGCACGGACAACAACGCCGCGCTGATCAACCTGCACCTCGCCACCGGCCAGATCGGCAAGCCCGGTGCCGGGCCGCTGTCGCTCACCGGCCAACCTAACGCCATGGGCGGGCGCGAAGTGGGTGCCATGGCGACCCTGCTGCCAGGCCATCGCGATCCGGCGAACGTCGAACACCGCGCGGAAGTGGCACAACTGTGGGATGTGCCGTCCCTGCCCGAACGCCCAGGCAAGACCGCCGTGGAAATGTTCGAAGCGGTGCGCAGCGGCGAGATCAAGGCGATCTGGATCGCCTGCACCAATCCGGCGCAATCCCTGCCGCATCAGCAACTGGTGCGCGAGGCGCTGGAGCAGGCCGAACTGGTGGTGGTGCAGGAAGCCTTCGCCGGCACCGAGACCGCTGCCTATGCCGACATCCTGCTGCCCGCCGCCACCTGGCCGGAGAAGGAGGGCTGCATGACCAACTCCGAGCGCTGCATCGGCCGGGTCAGCGCCGCCGTGCCGCCTCCCGGCAAGGCCCGCGCCGACTGGGAAATCGCCGCCGACTTCGCACGCCGTCTGGGTGCATGCCTGGGCAAGGGCGATCTGGCCAGGCGGCTTTTTTACTATGAACATGCGCAGCAGATTTTCGACGAGCACCGTGCCGCCACGCGAGGGCGGGATCTGGACATGACCGGTCTGAGCTACGCCGTGCTGGAATCTCAAGGGCCGCAGCAATGGCCTTATCCGCAGGGCGCTCAGGCAGGAACGGCGCGCTTGTACGGCGATGGCGTGTTCCCCTCGAGCAGCCGGCGCGCACGTTTTGCCGATACCAGGTATCGCCCCGCAGCCGAGCAAGCCGATGCGCGTTATCCCTTCACCCTGCTGACCGGCAGGCTGCGCGACCAGTGGCACGGCATGAGCCGCACCGGACTGGCGGCGCGCCTGTGGAACCACGTCGAAGCGCCCCTGCTGGAGATGCATCCGCTCGACCTGGAACGGCGCGGCCTCAAGGCCGGCGCTCTGGTGCGCATCAGGAGCCGGCGCGGCGAACTGGTGCTGCCGGTGCAGGCATGCGCGGACTTGCGGCCGGGCCAGGTGTTTCTGCCCATGCACTGGGGCAGCCGCTTCCTGAGCGGGCAGGGCGTGAACGCCCTGACGACCAATGCCTGCGATCCCCAGTCGCACCAGCCCGAGCTCAAGCACGCGGCAGTGCAGGTCGAGGCGGTCGATCTGCCGTGGCAGATGGTGGGCTTGCGCAGCGGCGATGGCGCGGAATGGATGGAGAAGTTGCGCCCGGTGCTGGGGCAATTTCCTTACGTCACGCTCGGCCTGGCCGGGCGCGATATGGAGGTGATGGTGCTGCGCGCAGCTGCAACGCATGCGCCCGACGCGGCGGCGTTGACCGCGCTGGAACAGTTGCTGGCGCTGGAGGACGGCACCCGTGCGCTGAGCTACCGCGACGCGCGCCGCGGCATCGCCAAAAGGCTGCTGGCCGAGGAGGGCGCCATCACCGGCGCGCTGCTGACCGGCGAGACGGCAGCCGCCGAATGGCTCAAGGACGGCATGGAGCGCGGCCTGGCTTTGTCCGAAGTACGCAGCTGGGCGCTGGCGCCGTTGGCTGCACCGCCTTCGGGGCAGGTCAGCCGCGGCAAGGTGGTGTGCAACTGCTTCAACGTGTCGGCCAAGGAAATCGAAGCGGAAATCGCCGGCGGCGCTGGTCTGGTGGAACTGCAGGAAAAATTGAAATGCGGCACGGAGTGCGGTTCCTGCGTGCCGGAACTAAGACGAATGATCGAATTCTCAGGAGCTGAATCATGCAAAAACTGAAACTGGTAATGGTGGGCAACGGCATGGCCGGGGTGCGCACGCTGGAGGAGGTACTCAAGCTGGCGCCGGACCTCTATGACATCACGGTGTTCGGCGCCGAGCCCTATGCCAACTACAACCGCATCATGCTGTCGCCCGTGCTGGCCGGCGAGCAAACCATACAGGACATTATGCTCAACGACGTGGACTGGTACGCGGAGCACGGCATCAGGCTGCACCTCAACAAAAAGATCGTGAAAATCGACCGCAAGGCGCGCGTGGTGGTCGCTGCGGATGGCACTGAAGCCGGCTACGATCGCCTGATCCTCGCCACCGGCTCCACGCCCTTCATCCTGCCGCTGCCCGGCAACGACCTGGCTGGCGTGATCGGCTTCCGCGACATTCACGATGTGGACGCGATGGTGGCCGCTTCGCAGCAGCACAAGCATGCGGTGGTGATCGGCGGCGGCCTGCTGGGCCTGGAAGCGGCGAATGGTCTGAAGTTGCGCGGCATGGACGTGACCGTGGTGCATATCGCCGAGTATCTGCTGGAGCGGCAACTGGACAAGACTGCCGCGGGGTTGCTGCAGAAGAGCCTGGAGGACAAGGGGCTGAAGTTCCTGCTGCAGAAACAGACCGAACAGATCGTCGGCAAGGATGGCCGCGTTGCCGCCCTGCGCTTCAAGGATGGCAGCGAAATTCCCGCCGACCTGGTGGTGATGGCGGTGGGCATTCGCCCCAACAGCGCACTGGCGGAGTCTGCCGGCATTCATTGCAGCCGCGGCGTGGTGGTCAACGACACCATGCAGACTTACGACCCGCGCATCTACGCGGTGGGCGAGTGCGTCAACCACCGCGGCATCGCCTACGGCCTGGTGGCGCCCCTGTTCGAGATGGCCAAGGTGTGCGCCAACCACCTCGCGCAAATGGGCATCGGGCGCTACGTGGGATCGGTGACCTCCACCAAGCTCAAGGTGACCGGCATCGACCTGTTTTCCGCCGGCAACTTCAGCGGCGGGGAGAACACCGAGGACATCGTGCTCTCGGACCCGATGGGCGGGGTGTACAAGAAGCTGGTGCTGCAGGACAACAAACTGGTCGGCGCCTGCCTCTATGGCGATACCGTGTACGGCGCGTGGTATTTCCAGCTGCTGCGCGAAGGGCGCGACGTGGCGGATATTCGCGACCATCTCATGTTCGGTCAGAGCCATGTCGGCGATGTCGGCCACCAGGGGCAGAACAAGGCCGCGGCCATGAGCGACGAAATGGAGGTGTGCGGCTGCAACGGCGTGTGCAAGGGTGACATCGTCAAGGCGATCAAGCTGAACGGCCTGTTCACCGTGGACGACGTGAAGAAGCATACCAAGGCCGCCTCTTCGTGCGGCTCGTGCACCGGCCTGGTGGAGCAGATTCTGGCTTCCACGCTGGGCGGCGATTATTCTCCGGCGCCTGCCGCCAAATCCATGTGCGGCTGTACCGACTATACCCACGAGGAAGTGCGCGCGGTGATTCGCGAGCAGAAACTGCTGTCGATTCCCGAGGCGATGGAATTCATGCAGTGGCGCACGCCCAACGGCTGCGCGTCCTGCCGCCCGGCGCTCAATTACTACCTGATTTCGACCTGGCCGCGCGAAGCGAAGGACGACCCGCAATCGCGTTTCATCAACGAGCGCGCCCACGCCAACATCCAGAAAGACGGCACTTATTCCGTGGTGCCGCGCATGTGGGGCGGCCTGACCAACGCGGCCGACCTGCGCCGCATCGCCGACGTGGCGGACAAATATGCCGTGCCCATGATCCGCGTCACCGGCGGGCAGCGCATCGACCTGTTCGGTATCAAGAAGGAAGACCTGCCGGGGGTATGGGCCGACCTCGACATGCCTTCCGGCCACGCCTACGGCAAGGCGCTGCGCACGGTTAAAACCTGCGTCGGCAGCGAGTTTTGCCGCTTCGGCACGCAGAATTCGACCCAGATGGGCATCGACCTGGAAAAGGCTTTCTACAAGATGTGGGCGCCGCACAAGGTCAAACTGGCGGTGTCGGGCTGCCCGCGCAACTGCGCCGAAGCGGCGATCAAGGACGTGGGCGTGATCGGCGTGGACTCGGGCTGGGAAATCTATGTCGGCGGCAACGGCGGCATCAAGACCGAAGTGGCGGAGTTCCTGGTCAAGGTGAAAACGGCGGAAGAAGTGTTGGAATACAGCGGCGCCTTTCTGCAGCTCTACCGCGAGGAGGCGCGCTACCTCGACCGCACCGTGCACTGGCTGCAGCGCGTCGGGCTGGATTACGTCAAGAAAAAGGTGCTGGAAGACGAGGCCGGGCGCAAGGCGCTGTATGCGAGGCTGATGTTCGCCGTCCAGGGCGAAAACGACCCGTGGAGGGAACGCGCCGTGGCAGGCGAAGCGCGGCGCGAATTCGAGGTTCTGACGGTGTAGGAGGCTGCCTGCTTACTGGATGACGAAGGTCTCGAACAATACGTCCGAAACGCCGGTTTTGTCATCCAGTTTCAGGATCTTGTTGATGGCGGCCTTGATGGCTGACATCACTTTTTTCTTGCCCTCCAGCGTGGCAAGCTCTTCGCCTTTCTGGCTGCTGAGCAGCAGGATCAATTCATGGCGGATCACGGGGTTCCAATTCTTGATCGATTCGCTTATTTCCGGCTTCGCGACCTTCAGGACCATGTTGACCTGCAGGTACTGCGTAAGGCCCTCGAGGTTGACAGTGAGCGTTTCGAGCTTGGCGTAGGGAGAGGGGCCCGCTTCCTTGGATTCGCTTGCTTGTGCCGAGGCGCTGAAAATGAACAGCGCGGCGCTGAGGATGGCCCAATATTTGCGCATTATTTTTCCTGATCTGATGAGCCCGACAAGGTAAGCGGATTTCCCTAGCTCGTCAATCGCCGGTAGATGTCGGCGACCTTGAAAGGCAGCTTGCCGACCTGGTCGATCACCGTGTAATTGACCGCCCCATAGAGGTGGGGCAGGTAGTCGCGCGCCTTTTCGTCGAGCGTGATGCAGAACGGGTGAATCCCGCTGCGCTGCGCTTCCTGCAGAGCTTTGCGCGTGTCTTCGATGCCGTACCGGGTGCGGTAGTTGTCGTTGTAGTCGTCGGGCTTGCCGTCGGACAGGGTGATGAGCAGCTTGGTGCGGGCCTCGACGCCTTTCAGCAGGCTGGTCAGGTGGCGGATGGCGAAGCCCATGCGGGTGTATTCCTGCGGACGGATGCCGCTGATGCGGCCCTGCACTTCTTCGTTGTAAGGCTCGTCGAAGCGCTTGATGCGGAACAGTTCGCAGCGTTTGCGCGTGGTGCCGGAAAAGCCGTAGATGGCGTAGCGGTCGCCCAGGGTTTCCAGCGTTTCGCACAGCAGCACCAGTGATTCGCGTTCGGCGTCGTTGATCCAGCCGCGCGTGCTGCCGCTCATGTCGACCATGAACATCACCGCGATGTTGCGCTCGGTGCGATGCATGCGCATGAACAGGCGATCGCTCATTTCGCTGCCGTCGCGGGCATCGGCCAGCGCTTCCACCAGCGCGTCGATATCGACGTTGTCGCCGTAGGACTGGCGTTTCAGCAGGCGATTCTCGTCGCGCATGGCCTCGAAGGTCTTGCGCAAATGTTTCAGCAGGCCACTGTATTTGCCCAGCGTGGCGGCGCGGAATCCGTCATGTACCGGCGTCACGTCCTTCTCGCGCATGACGCACCAGTTCTTGCGGTAATGCTGGCGGCCGTAATCCCACTCGGGATAGAGCGTGGCGCCTTCTTCGTGATAGGTGCCTTGCCATACTGCGTCCGGGTCGGCGGGTTTTTCCTCGTAAAGGCTCGGGTCGTATTCGCCCGGGCCAGCCGCGACGAGGTATTCAGGGGGAATCTCGCCAAGGTCGAGCTGGATCGAGGTGATCAGCTGGCGTACGTCCTCGGGCGGTGCAACCGGTGCGCCATCCAGCGTGAGTTCGAGAGCGGTGAGCCCGGATTCGTTTTCCGCTTTTTCAGCCAGGCCGAATTTCGCGGGTTTGTCGCTGCCCTCGGCGCTGCGGTGTTTCTGCACTTCCTGTTCGAGCTGCGCCAGTTTGACGCGCAGCAGCATCTTTTCCTTGGCGATGCGCGTGGCCATGCACGCCGCGACGGCCTCCGGGCGCAGTTCGCCCTGGTAGCACAGGCTGGGCAGCGACGTGCCGGCATAGGCATCGACGAGCAGGCGCAGGCTGTCTTCGACGGTAGCTTCGCTGCGCCCCAACTGCAGGGCGTATCCTTCCCAGTCATGCGGGAGGGTTTCGCCCAGCTGCGCGGCAAGTTTCTGCATCTCGCGGTACAGGCCGGGCAACTCGTCCGCGATCCGCGCCTGCAGGCGCAGGGTTTCCAGCGCATGGAAGCAGTTCAGCGCGCGTTCGCCATCTTCATAGGCGGCGAGCAATTGGGGAAGCTCCACGCGAAAACTGCCATAGCGCGTCTGGGCCCACATCATGGCGACCGTGGCCTTGCACAGGGTGAAGTTGTGCCTCGCCGTTTGCATGCGGGCGATGACTGCGGGCAGAAACAGCGTTTCGCTGTCGGTGTATGCGGCGTCGCCCGGTTCGAGTTTGAGGCGCCTGCCGGACAGGCCGTGTACGAAGTTGAGCATGATGCCGGCGACGTCCTCGAACACCACGCCGGCCGAGCGCGCATGGCTCTGGTGCGCGAAGTTTTCCACCTCCTTGATGACGCGCATGCCGGAGGACAGACCGCTGCGGTCGTAGGTGTCCATGGCGTGGAGTGCCCACGCCTCGATCATGCGACGGTCCGTGTGGTCGAGCAGTGTTATTGCGCGGAGCGCGAACTGGTAGGCAATCTGGATATTGGTGGAGGCGATGCGCCGTGTCCAGCCGAGCAGGAATTCCCGGTTTTCCGCGGCGAGCGCAGCCAGCGATGTTGCCAATTCGCCCACCTGGAGAAAAGTGAACTCGACTTCGAGCAATTCCTCGAGGTAACGGTTTATCGCGCTGGCCGAGTGTGGGTGGGTTGTCATGGCAGACAGAAAGGCGCGTTAAGCCTGGCCCACTAGAACAGTGACGACGAAAGTTCCTGCACTGCAGCCAGCATCTCTTCGTCGTCGGTAAGAGCCTGGGCAATGGCGCTTTGGCAAGCCGCGACGGGCTCGATGTGCGAGGCGATGAGTTTGGCCGCATGGACCAGCAGGCGCGTGCTGGCGCCTTCCTCCAGGCCGCTTCCCTTGAGGTTGCGCGTCATTTGCGCGAACTTGACCAGTTTCTCGGCGATCTCCGGGGCCACACCGGATTCCGTGCTGACAATCTTGCGTTCCAGTTCCGCAGCGGGGTAGTTGAATTCCAGCGCAACAAAGCGTTGCCTCGTGCTTTGCTTGAGGTCCTTCAAGACGCTCTGGTAGCCAGGGTTGTAGGAAATGGCGAGGCAAAAGTTGTCGTCGGCTTCCAGCAGGGTGCCCAGCTTCTCCATCGGCAGCGCACGACGGTCGTCCGCCAGGGGGTGAATCACCACCATGGTGTCCTTGCGCGCCTCGACGATCTCGTCCAGGTAGCAAATGCCGCCGGCCCGCACGGCACGCGCCAGCGGACCATCCACCCATACCGTTTCGCCGCCCTTGACCAGGAAGCGCCCGACCAGGTCGGATGCGGTCAGGTCGTCATGGCATGACACCGTGATCAACGGGCGCTTCAGGCGCCATGCCATGTATTCCATGAAGCGCGTCTTGCCGCACCCGGTCGGCCCTTTAAGCAGCACCGGCAGCTTGTTGCGGTAGGCCGCTTCGAATATGCCGATTTCCTGGCCGACCGGTTCATAGTAGGGCTCTTCGCGAATGAAATGCTCTTCCGGTGCCAGGGTGTGCGCTTCCATCGGTTTTCGCCTAGTCGTTCCCGCCGCAGCCGCAGTCGCCGGGCCGGGGTTCCGGATCGTACTTGTCGTCCTCCATCTTCTGGCGACCCTGTTCCATGGCGGCCCGAATAGCCTGACCGCGCGCATTCAGCCTGGCGCGGTGCTTCTCGAAAGCGCCTTCCTGCTCTTCCAGGAACTTTTCGTTAAACAGCGATTGCTTGAGGAAATTGAAGGCGAATTCCATGAGCTTTTCATCGTCAGCCACGATTTCCGCCATGGTTTCAACCGGCACCATGTAGGATTCATTGAAAGACGGGCTCATGACGAAGGCGCGGAAGCGATCCATGTCATAGCTCGCCATGAAGAACAGCTGATTGGAAATCATCGGCGGTTTGCCGACAGTGGAACCAGTGGATTTCTTCTTCAAAATCAACTGGCGCCAACCACGGCTTTTCTCGTCGTAATCGCTGACGCCCTGTTCCTGGCGGTATTCCTCGATGGTCAGCTTGCGCTCTTCCTGGTGCCCCAGGCAGTGTTTTTCCTGTACCAGCGCGTAGCCTGTGCGGTCGGTGTATTCGTCCGAACGGCGCATGGACAGAAGTGCGACAGGGTAGTAGCGGCAGGCGGCGGGCCGGTCTTCATAGACGCTGCAGCCTTCTGCCACCATGAACTGGCAGGCAGTGCCGCCTTCGACTGGCTGGAATTTCACGCCTGGCAGGCCGTCCTTGTCCAGTTCGTAAGGGAAGGTGTATTGCTGGAGAAATTCAGCGGAGGATAGGCCCAAACGGTTCTTCAGCCGCAGGATGTCATAGGGCGTTAGCGGGATGTCGATATTGCTGCAGCAGGCATTCCAGCATTTGACGTTGCGATGGCAACGGAACTGGATGGTGGTGTCGCCTTCCAGCATGTTTGGCATGACCGGGCTTTCCCTAAAAGGGGATTCCTTGGCCAGATTGTTGAATTCCTGTTCGTCCATGATATTCCTCGTCAGTTCTGCCGGCTTTTCACAGCCGGAAATGGTTGTTCCTAAATGTCCAGGCAGAAGGAAGGTTTTGCCTGCCCTTGTGTCTTGGCACTTGTCCATGCGCGCATCATGCATATTTGCGTCTGAAAGAAAAAACCGGGCACCTTGCGGCGCCCGGCTTTCATTTTACTACACTGTTACAGCAAACTCTTAGTGAGCAGCAGGCTTGAACAGCTTGGACTTGTCAACCAGATCCACGTGGGCGCGCTTGAAGCAGGTCCATTGTTTGGTTGTCTTGTCATAGATGGAGTTCACGAAGCACTTCCAGTTCTCTTCATCGACGAAGTTCTTGTCCATGCGGTAGTAGAAGCCAGGGTAACGGCTTTCTTCACGGAACAGGATGTGTTTCATGTGAGCTTCAGCAGTCAGGATGCGGTGGTAGTTTTCCCACGCACGCAGCAGTTCGTGCAGGTCTTTCGCACGCATTTTTTCTGCGTCTTCCTTCAGCATGTCCAGCTTCTCGCTAGCTACAGCCAACATCTTGTCGTTGGTGGTGTAGTAGGTCGCAACGCCAGCAACATACTCGTCCATGATTTTCTGCAGACGGAACTGCAGCATCTTGGGTGTGATGTAGTTGGGGTTAACGTCGATTGCTGTGGAGTAGTCCTTGAACTCAAGGTAGGTACGCACTGGCTTGTAGATTTCAGCAACCAGTTGGTCTGCCGGCGTGTCCAGCTCAACAACCATGTCCTTGTTGTCGATGCAGTACTTGACCATGGCCTTGGCAGCCAGACGACCTTCAGCATGGGAGCCGGAGGAGAACTTGTGGCCGGATGCGCCCACGCCGTCGCCAGCGGTGAACAGACCCTTGACCGTAGTCATGCCGCGGTAGCCCCAGTTCCAGCCTGTTGGCAGGTGAGCAGGTACGCCAGCTTGTCCTTCGGTCATCGGAGCGCCAACGTCTTCAGGACCGGAAGTCCAGATGCCGCAGCAACCGGAGTGCGAACCCAACAGGTACGGTTCGGTAGGCATCAGTTCGGAGTTTTTCTTTTCCGGCTCGATGTTTTCGCCAACCCAGACGCCGCACTGACCAACGCACATGTCCAGGAAGTCTTCCCAGGCTTCTGCTTCCAGGTGCTTCACTTCGCGCGGAGACAGAGTCTCTTTCAGCTTGGCAAGAGCAGTCACGGTGTCCATGTAAATTGGGCCGCGACCTTCTTTCATTTCCTTCAGCATCAGGTGGTTACGCAGGCAGGAAGCAGGAACGGCAGCTTGACCATACGGAGGATAGTCGTTCAGCATTTCCTTGTTCTTGACCATGTACACTTCGCCATTGGCGTTGGTGGCTTGGGCTTTGAACAACAGGAACCATGCGCCGACCGGGCCGTAACCGTCTTTGAAACGGGCTGGCACGAAGCGGTTTTCCATCATGGTCAGTTCTGCGCCGGCTTCAGCAGCCATGGTGTAGGTGGAGCCTGCATTCCATACTGGGTACCATGCACGACCTTGACCTTCACCAACTGAACGGGGGCGGAACAGGTTTACGCAACCACCGGCAGCCAGCAGAATTGCCTTGGCCTTGTACACAACAACCTTGTTTTCACGAACGGAGAAACCAACAGCACCGGCGATGCGGTTTTTGTCGTTTTTGTCGTTCACCAGCTTAACGATGAAAATACGTTCCTGGATGCGGTCCATGCCGAGTGCTTTTTTAGCAGCTTCAGCAACGATCCACTTGTAGGATTCGCCGTTAATCATGATCTGCCATTTGCCGGAACGTACGGGCTTGCCGCCGTCTTTCAGCTTGGGCATATCGACGGAACCGTCATGACGCTCGCCGGCTTCGTCGGTCTTCCAGATTGGCAGACCCCATTCTTCGAACAGGTGAACGGATTCGTCAACGTGACGGCCCACATCGTAGGCCAAGTCGTCGCGGGTAATACCCATCAGGTCGTTGGAGACCATGCGAGCGTAGTCAGCAGGATCTTGCGCGTCACCGATGTAGGTGTTGATCGCGGACAGACCTTGAGCCACGGCACCGGAGCGGTCCATTGCAGCTTTGTCCACCAGCTTGATTTTCAGGTCAACGCCGTTTTCACGCTTGGCTGCATCAGCCCAGCGCATGATTTCATAAGCCGCACCGCAACAAGCCATGCCGCCGCCGATAAGAAGAATGTCAACTTCTTCTTGGATTACTTCAGGATTTTCAAAGGTTCCAGACATCTCGATTTACCTTTCAATGTTCGTTAACAATAACTGCTCGTCGCGATTTACTTGCGGATCAGTTCGGCAGGGTTGCCGGCGCGGTAGCCATTCATCTGGTTGAAGAAACCGGACTTGGTGACATTGGCCATGCTTGCTTCAGGCTTGCCGCCGTAGCAGTCGATCGAGCCTTCAGGCGTGGTGCGGATCGGGAACTTGAAGCGCTTCAAAGTACCATTACGGAATTTGATGGTCCACATGATGGAGTCGGAACCACGCAGAGGCTGCACGGAGCCGCCCAGGGGTACGACGTCAGCGTAGTGACGTGC